>CAZSOV010000347.1:0-7790 GCA_964608505.1 uncultured Verrucomicrobiota bacterium | reverse complement strand
CCAGCCCCGCGTCGGAAGTGGGCCGGCCTTGGATGTGGGGCCCGCGACCGCCGGGTCGCGAGGCGCACAATGCCGGCGGACGGAGCGGGCGGATCAAGAAGAGAAGCTGGCGACTTGGCAGGCGCCAGCCCCGCGTTGGAGGTGGGCCGGCCTTGGATGTGGGGCCCGCGACCGCCGGGTCGCGAGGCGCACAACGCCAGCGGACGGAGTGGGCGGACGAAGAAGAGAGGCTGGCGACTTGGCAGGCGCCAGCCCCGCGTCGGAAGTGGGCCGGCCTTGGATGTGGGGCCCGCGACCGCCGGGTCGCGAGGCGCACAATGCCGGCGGACGGAGCGGGCGGATCAAGAAGAGAAGCTGGCGACTTGGCAGGCGCCAGCCCCGCGTTGGAGGTGGGCCGGCCTTGGATGTGGGGCCCGCGACCGCCGGGTCGCGAGGCGCACAACGCCAGCGGACGGAGTGGGCGGACGAAGAAGAGAGGCTGGCGACTTGGCAGGCGCCAGCCCCGCGTCGGCGGCGGACCGGGGCGCGGGGTGAACCAAGGAGGGGGACGGAGAGGATCTGCCCGCGACTCCGCGGTCGCCTGGCTCGATGGGGCGGCGGAACTTCCAGGATTTGGCTTGCGCGGCGCGGAATCGCGCGAAGCGTTTGCGGCATGTCAGAACAGGACGCGTTGATCGAGTTGCGGGGCGTGGGGAAGGGCTATGGCGGCGGCGGGGGAGGACTCCGGATCCTGCGGGACGCGAACCTGGCGGTGCGCCGCGGGGAGTCCCTGGCCATCGTGGGACCCTCGGGTTCCGGGAAGACCACGGTGCTGAATCTGCTGGGGACCCTGGACCGACCGGACGAGGGGCAGGTGCTGCTGGAGGGCCGCGACCTGGCCGGATTGGACGAGCGCGCCACGGCAGAGGTGCGGAACCGGGTGATCGGGTTCGTCTTCCAGTTCCATCATCTGCTGCCGCATCTCACGTTGTTCGAGAACGTGCTGGTACCGACGCTCGCCCTGGACGATCGGGAGGCCAGGGTGGCCGCGGCGGAGCGGGCGCGGCGCCTGCTTGGTCGGGTGGGGTTGGAAGGGCGGCACGGGCATCGTCCGGGCGAACTGTCGGGCGGGGAACGGCAACGGGCGGCCGTGGTGAGGGCGTTGATTCAACGTCCCAAACTCCTGCTGGCGGACGAACCGACGGGGGCGTTGGACGGGACTGCGGCGCGCGAGTTGGGGGCGTTGCTGCGCGAATTGAACCGGGAGGAGGGCGTGACGCTGGTCCTGGTGACGCACTCCCTCGAATTGGCGCGCGAGACGGATCGGGTGGTCGAACTCAGGGACGGAAAGCTGGAGACGATGGGGATGGCGCGGGCCTAGCGGGAAGGGAACGTGGCTATGTTGAAATACCGAACGGTCCTGGGACGGAGTCTGCGCTACTTCTGGCGCGCGCATCTGGGCGTCGTGCTGGGCTCGGCGGTGGGGGCGGCGGCCCTCGTCGGGGCACTGGTGGTCGGGGATTCGGTGCGGGAAAGCCTGCGCGCACGGGCGGAAGCGAGGCTGGGCAGGGTGGACCTCGCGTTGCACGGCGGCGACCGGTTGTTCACCCGGTACCTGGCGGAGGCCGAGTTGCTCGACGGTCTGGGGGCCACGGCACCCGGGCTCCCGCGCATCGCCCCGGCGGGGCGTGGTCTCTCGGCCTGGGTGGGCATGCTCAACGTGCGCGGCACGGCCGTCCGCCAGGATGGAACCGCCCGGGCGCACGAGGTGCAGATCTTCGGTGCCGTGCCGGAACTCTGGCCCTTGGCGCCTGGAGCCGGCGGGGGCGAAGGCGAAGGCGAGGTTCGCGCCACGCCCATTCCCGCGCCCGGCGAGGTCTGGATCAACCAGGCGCTCGCCGAGCAGTTGGGAACCGAACGTGGCGAGTCGATCATCCTCCGCTTCGCGAAACCTTCGGCGTTGTCCCAGGACGCGGTGATGACCTCCCGCAACGACGCGGCGGCGGCGCTCCGGCTGAAGGTCGCCGAGGTGCTGGATGCGGGGCGGTTCGGGGAACTGAGCCTGCGCTCCAGCCAGCGCCCGGCGCTCAACGCCTTCGTGAATCCCGAGGAATTGGGGCGCGTCACGGGGGAGACGAACCGGATCAACCTGATCCTGGCGACGGCCCCGTCGCTGGCGGGGCCAATCCCGCGGTGGCGACGGTGGGTCGTCGACCAAGCCTTCCACTGGCGGAATCAACTGCCGGATCGGGTGTTCGGCGGGATCGTCGACCGGTTGGGGCCGAGTCGCCGCATGGATGCGGCGGCCAGCGATGCGGCCCTGCAATGGGTCACGGCGCTGCTGCGGCACCGTTGGACCCTCGCCGACGGCGAGTTGGAAGTGCGGACCGTGGAGTCCGGTGCCGCACCGGATCGCATGGTCGAGGTCGTGACGCGCCGGGTGTTCCTAGATCCGGTGGTGGCCGCCAAAGCGGCGGCCTTGCCGGAGCCGGAAGGCGGTTCCGTCCGGGGCCTGCCCGTCCTGACTTATCTGGCGAACGCGCTGAAGGCCGGAGATCGCCTGGCGCCCTACTCGATGGTCTGCGGCGCGGGCGCCCCGTGGACACCGGAGGATCTGGCGGAGGACGAGATGGTCATCACGGACTGGCTGGCCGCGGATCTCGGGATCAAGGCCGGGGATCGGATCGAGATGACGTGGTACGACGCGGAGGCAGGCGCTCGATTGTTGGAGCGCACGAATTCGTTCCGGGTGCGGTCGGTCGTGGCCGTGGAGGGGCGGTACGCGGATCGCAGTCTGATGCCCGAGTTTCCCGGTCTGGCGAAGGCGGAGAGCACGCGGGACTGGGACGCGGGCTTTCCGTTGGTGCACAAGATTCGTGCGCAGGACGAGGACTACTGGAAGCAGCATCGAGGCACCCCGAAGGCCTTCGTGCACCCGGAAGCCGCACGGCGGATGTGGGGGAATCGTTTCGGCAACGCCACGGCGGTGCGGATTCCCGTGCCGGAGGGACATGGCCCCACCACGTGGCGGCACGAGGTCGAGAAACGCCTGCGCGCCGAGTTGCGCCCGTCCGATGCCGGGCTCGCGTTTCGGGCGGTGCGGCAGGAGGCCTTCGCCGCCGCGACGTCGGGACAGGATTTCGGCCAGTTGTTCATCGGGTTCAGTTTCTTCCTCGTCTTTGCGGCCCTGCTGCTGACCGGGCTGCTCTTCCAGTTCGGTCTGGAGCAGCGCCTGCCGGAGGTGGGAACCTGGCTGGCGTTGGGATTCCCGCCGCGCACGGTGCGGCGCCACTGGTTGATCGAGGGCGCGGTCCTGGCGGGCATCGGGGGCGGGCTCGGGGTGGCCGGGGGTTATTATTACGCGCAGGGCCTGGTGTGGGGCCTGACGTCGCTCTGGCGGGACGCGGTGGCGTCGACCCCGCTGGAGTTTCATGCCACGGCGGGAAGCGTGGTCGCGGGCTACCTCGCGTCGGTGCTGGTCGCGGTGGGAACGCTGGCTCTGGGCTTGCGCCGGCGGTTCGCGCGTCCGGTCCGCGAACTGCTCGCCGGCGAGATCGGGGGACCGCGCGTCGGCGGACGAGGCCGGGGTTGGCGCGTCGCCATGGTTGCGGGTGGACTGGGTCTCGGCCTGGTCGCGTGGGCGCTCGCGCGGGGCGAGGCCGCGAACCCGGGAATCTTCTTCGGCGTGGGCACGCTGGCGCTGGTGGCGGGCCTCGGGGCGTTCGCGGCGGCGTTGGGACGATGGTCCGGAATCCGCGGGAAGGCGGGGGCGGGGTTGGGGGATTTGACGACACTCGCGGTGCGCGGCACGGCCCGGCGCCGGGGACGGAGCCTGGCCACGGTGGGATTGCTGGCGAGCGGGACGTTTCTGGTCACGGCGATCGGGGCCTTTCGCATGGATGCGCAGCACGATGCCGGCCGGCGGGAGTCCGGAACGGGTGGGTTCGCCTTGATCGGCGAGAGTTCCCTGGCGATTCCCCAGGATCTGAATTCGGGCCCCGGTCGGGAGGCCTACGGGCTGGGCAGCAACGAGCTGGCCGGCGTGCAGTTCGTCCCGTTCCGGGTCCGGGAAGGCGACGAGGCGAGCTGCCTCAATCTGGATCGCGCGCAGCGTCCGCGCCTGCTCGGGGTCCGAACGGAAGGCCTCGAGCAACGCGGGGCGTTCACGTTCCAGTCGGTGTGGCCCCAGGCCCCAGGCGGGACGGCCACGAAGTCCGCGGGCTGGGGGATCCTGCGGGCCGCCACGGGGGCACCGGTCGACGCGGGCGGCACGGGCGGCATTCCGGAGATCCCCGCGGTGGGCGACGCGGCCTCGATTCAATGGGCTCTGGGCTCGAAGGTCGGAGGGACTTTGGAGATGACCGACGAACGGGGGAACCCGTTCCGGCTGCGGTTGGTGGGGGGCGTGGCGAATTCGGTGCTCCAAGGTTCCCTGGTCATCGACGAAGCCGCCTTCACGCGCTTGTTTCCGGGCGAGAGCGGTTACCGGTTCTTCCTCGTGGACGCGCCGTCGAACCGGGTGGCCGAGGTGGCGGGCCTGCTGACCCGGGCACTGACGGATGCCGGCGCGGAGTGGACCCCGGCGGTGCGGCGCCTGAACCAATTCAACGCGGTGCAGAACACCTACCTGTCGACGTTCCAGGTTCTGGGCGGGCTTGGGTTGTTGTTGGGCGGAGCCGGATTGGGGGTCGTGGTGTTGCGCAACGTGCTGGAACGACGGAGCGAATTTGCCGCGTTGAGCGCGATGGGTTTTCGCCGGGATCAACTCGCGCGTCTCGTTCTCGGCGAGCATCTGGTGTTGTTGGCAACGGGTCTGGGCGTCGGGGTGCTCGGGGCGGCCATCGCGTTGATCCCCAGTTGGTCCGGCGGCACGTCCGGCCTGCCGCCCGCGTCGCTGGGCTGGACGCTCGTCGGCGTCGGCATCCTGGGGTTGGCCACGGCATGGTGGGCCGTGCGGCACTCCTTGCGCGGCCCACTGCTCGCGGCCCTGCGCGCGGAATAGCCGGCACGGAGGGAGCCGCCACCTCGGCAGGAGGAGCGGGGCAAGTGGACCGGGGAGCGCCCCGCCGTTGGACGTCGGCAACGGGACGGGGGGTGGTGCCGCGGACCGGTTCGGGGTCGCCCTCGCGCGCGGGCGTCCGGTGGACGGACGGCGGGGAGGCAGGTACGTTGCCCGGGCTCCCGATGCCACGATCCCCTGCCGCGATGAAGCTGAAGACCGGACTTTCCGTCACCGGACCGCAAACCTGCCTCCGATCTGCCGGGAAGTCCGGCTGGGACCACGGCCTGCTCGGTTGGGTGGTGGTTCTGCTGGCGTTCCACGCCGCGCTCGGAACATGGGCGGGTTCCTACCCCAACGGGTCCGGGACGCAGATCTTCGGGTTCAACGACGGGACGACCGATCTGGGAGACGGCTCCACGCTGGGTGCGGATGTTCCGGACGGCGCCGGGCCGATGGTGGGGGTGTACAGCCAGCGGTTGCGGTTGACGGAGCGCGATACGAAGCCTGCGGTGGGTTCGTTCAAGCTCCCGGATTTGGACCCGGGCAGCGTCATTCGAAGTTTCGACGTCCGGTTCGGCGTCGTGCTCCAGGCGCCGACGACCGGAGGGGCGGGGGAGGGGTGGTCGGTGAACTTCGGACGTCTTCCGGCGGACAACGGCACGGGCGAGGGCGGCTTCGCGCCCCTGCCGCGCGGGCTGACCATCGCCTTCGACACGTTCGACAACGGGGGCGACCCGCCGTCCATCGGCGTGCTGATCGGCGGCGTCCCCGTGGCGAATTTCCCGCAGACCTTTCCCGCCGACGGTGCCGAACGTCCGGTGGCGATCGGATGGGACTCGGCGGGCCTGGACATCGTTTACGCCGGGCGCGTGATCTGCACGGACCTGCCGACGCCGGGATTCTCGCCCGGGGTCGGGGACCGGTTTGCGTTCACGGCGCGGACCACGACGACGGCGAGCGGGGGTGTGCTGATCGACAGTCTGCGGGCGACGACGCAGTCCCTGCCGGTGATCGAGACGGGCGGCCCGATCATCTCGGAGTTCGTGGCCGACAACGACGAGGTGGAGGACGAGTTCGCGGGCAAGCCGGACTGGATCGAGATTCTCAACGGCTCGGCGACGTCGATGGACCTGGCGGGCTGGTACCTCACGGATTCGAGGAACGATCCGACCAAGTGGCGCATCGCGCGCCTGCCGCTGACGCCGTACGGCTACCAGGTGGTGTTCGCGTCGGGTCGGGACCGGCAGATCTCGTCCAACTCGCTGCCGCACGCGTCGTTCTCGTTGAGTCGGTCGAGCGGGTACCTGGCGTTGGTGCGGCCCGATGGCCGGACGGTGGCCAGCGCTTACGAATACGGGGCCATGGACCGCAACGTGGCCTATGGCGAGAAGGGCGCGGAGCGGAAGCGGGGATACCTGTACCCGACCTCGCCTGGGCGGGTGAACACGGTTGAACCCGAGCCGGGTCCGCGCGCGCCGGAGGTGGAGTTCTCGCATCCGGGGGGGCTGGTGACGGGAGCGGTGGGGCTGACGCTGTCCGTGCCGGGGGCGCCGACGGCGGAGATCCGGTACACGACCAACCGCACGGAGCCGGGACCGGGTTCGCTGCGTTACACCGCGCCGCTGACGATCCCGGGGCTGACGATGGTCCGGGCCCGGGCGTACCTGCCCGGGCGTCTGCCGGGGCCGGTGGCGAGTCGGACGCTGGTTCGGATGGACGGGACGCTGACGAACCACGCGGCATCTGGGAAGGTGTTCGAATCGAACCTGCCGCTGGTGTTCCTCGAGAGCTTCGGCGTGTCGGTGGACAGTTCCAGCGGTGGGTCCTCGCCGTTCCGTCCGTGCTACGCGCTGGTCATTCCGCCGGATCCGGCGACGGGTCGGGCGAGCCTCGCGGGGAAGCCGGAGTACGCGGGACCGGCGGGGGTCCATGTGCGCGGGGAGAGCTCGTCCGGGTTCGAGCAAAAGAGCTACGCGCTGGAGCTGTGGGACGAGTCGTCGCGGGATCGGGACGCGGGGTTGCTCGGGATGCCGGCGGACTCGGACTGGGTGTTGTACGGACCGTGGAGCGAGAAGACCCTGATGCGGAACAAGCTCGTGTTCGAGTGGATGCAGGCGCTCCGGGGCCCCGACGGGACGGCGGTGCGGACGCGGTTCGTGGAGTTGTTCTTCGACCAGGCCCGGAGTGCGTCGGGTCAGGTGGGATACGCCAGCTACCGGGGCATCTACGTGCTCATGGAGAAGATGAAGCGCGGCGCCGAGCGGGTGCCCCTCGCGAATCTGAACACCAACACGAACGACCCGGAGTTGATCACGGGCGGCTACATTTTCCGGAAGGACAAGGTCGACGCCCTGAAGAACAACTGGACCACCTCGCGCTTCTCGATCCCGTTGCAGAGCTTCGATCCGGACCGGCTGAACACCAACCAGCTCGCCTACCTTCGGAACTATATCAACGCGATGGAAATCGCCCTCAACGGGGCGAACTACCGGAATGCCGCGACCGGCTATCGCGCGTATCTCGACCCCGACACCTTCATCGACGCGCAGTGGATGCTCGAGATCGCCAAGCAGGTGGACGGCTACGTCTTCAGCACCTATTGGCACAAGGACCGCGCCGGGCGCATCCGCGCGGGGCCGCTCTGGGATTTCAACATCTCGCTCGGCAACGCCGACTACGCCACCGGCGAACAGCCCGTCGGCTGGCTCTACGACACGGGGGGCGGGGTGGGGCAGAATTGGTATCCGCGGCTCCACACCGATCCCGACTACAAACTCGCCCACTGGGATCGGTACTGGCATCTGCGCCG
>CAZSOV010000346.1:3857-7841 GCA_964608505.1 uncultured Verrucomicrobiota bacterium | reverse complement strand
GAACAAGACGATCACGGTGCGGGTCACGAACGACACGACGCCGGAGAGCGACGAGGCCCTGGACGTAGTGCTGAGCAGTCCGACCGACGAGGCCGTGCTCGGGGCGACGGACACCCTGACGCTGACGATCGTCGACAACGACTCGGTCCTGAGCCTGCAGACGAACCTGGTCACCGTTCTGGAAAGCGCGGGGAACGCTGTGCTGACCATCAACCGGTCCGGGACGCTGACGGGCACGAACACCCTGGCGTACACCCTCCGGCCGGGCACCGCGACGGCGGCGGACTATACGATGACCAACGGCGTGCTGACCTTCGCGCCGAACGCCACCAACGCGACGCTGACGATTCCCATCGTGAACGACACCCTCGTGGAGGCCGGCGAGGCCTTCAGCGTGGTGTTCTCGAGTCCCAGTGCCGGCGCCAGCCTGAGCGGCACCAACACGGCCTACATCACGATCACCGAGAACGACATCGGACTCGCCTTCGCCAGCGCGACCTACGTCGTGGGCGAGGGGGCGACCAACGTCGTCCTCCAGGTCGTCCAGACCGGCGACACCGGGTCGGCGGCGACCGTGGAATTCGCCACCGCGGACGGCGGCGCGGCGGGCGGGTCGGACTTCACCTCGACCAACGGCACCCTGAGCTTCGGTCCCGGGACCAACTCACTGTCCATCACGATTCCGATTACCGACGACAGCACCTCGGAGACGAACGAGACCTTCACGGTCGTCCTGAGCAATCCGACGGGAGGAGCGCTTCTGACTCCGAGCACCGCCACGGTGCGCATCCTGGAGAACGACTCCTGGGTGTCCTTCAGCACCAACGCGATCTCCATCAACGAGAGCGTCACGAACGCCGTGCTCACCGTCCTGCGGACCGGCGGCACGAACGCCGCGGTGACCGTGGACTATTTCACCGCCGACGGAACCGCGACGGACACGGTGGATTACGTCTCGACGAACGCGACCCTGACGATTCCCGCCGGGGCGACGAGCGGAACGATCACGGTGCGCCTGATCAACGATTCGGCGGTCGACGGCGACCTGAGCTTCGGCCTGACGCTGACCAACGCGGTGGGAGCCACGCTGGGGACCCATACGAACGCGACGATCACGCAGCGGGACAACGACAGCACGTTCGCCTTCTCGACGAACGCGGTGACCGCCGCCGAGACCGCGGGCACCGTTACCCTCGCCGTCCGGCGCACCGGCGGCCTCGTGGGCAGCGCGACGGTTCGTTACGCCACGACGAACGTCACGGCGACGGCGGGCGCGGACTACACCCTGGCCACCGGGCTGCTGACCTTCGCCGCGAACGAGACCAACAAGACCTTCACCGTGCGCGTCACCAACGACACCACGCCGGAGGGCGACGAGACCTTCGACGTCGAACTGAGCAGTCCGACCGGCGAGGCCACCCTGGGCGGCGTCGACACCACGACGGTGACCCTCACGGACAATGACTGCCTGCTGAGCCTGCAGACCAACGCCGTCACGGTGCTGGAGAGCGCCGGCAGCGCCGTCCTGACGATCAACCGCACCGGAACCCTGACGGGGACGAACACGCTGGCGTACACCATCCGGCCCGGGACCGCGACGGCGGCGGATTACACGGCGGCGAACGGCGTGCTGACCTTCGCGCCCAACGCGACGAACGCCACGCTGACCATCCCCATCGTGAACGACACCCTCGTCGAGAGCACCGAGACGTTCACCGTCGTGCTGTCGAATCCCAGCGCGGGCGCGAGCCTGAGCGGCACCAACACGGCCTACATCACGATCACGGAGAACGACGTCGGCCTGGCCTTCTCGTCCGCCGTCTACTCGGTCGGCGAGACCGCGACGAACGTGGTGCTCACGGTCGTCCAGACCGGTGACGTCTCGGCCTCGGCCACGGTGGACTATGCCTCCGCCGACATTGGCGCCCTCGATGGATCCGACTACACCGCGGTGTCCGGCACCCTGAACTTCGGGCCGGGCACGAACTCGGTGACGATCTCCGTGCCGCTGACGGATGATTCGATCCTGGAGACGAACGAGACCTTCCGGGTGGTGCTGAGCAACGCCTCGGGCGCGACTCTGCTGACTCCGTCGTCCGCCCTGGTGCGGATTCTGGAGGACGACTCGACCCTGTCGTTTTCGACCAACGCCGTCGCGGTCATCGAGAACGCGACGACGGTGACGCTGACGGTCCTCCGTTCCGGCGGCACCAACTACGCGGCCACGGTCGACTGGGCGACGACCAACCTGACCGCCACCGCGGGCGCCGATTACACGGCGACGAACGCGACGCTGACCTTCACGCCGGGCATCCGGACGAGGACCATCACCGTCCCGCTGTCCAACGACAGTTCGGTGGAGGGCGACGAGACGTTCGGCGTGGTGCTCGACGCGCTCACCGGCGCCACCATGGGCTCCGTGTCCAACTCCGTCGTGACGATCCGCGACAACGACAGCGTCATCGGTTTCACGACCAACGCGGTCACGGTGGCGGAAAACGCGGGAACGACGACGCTCACCCTCACGCGAACGGGCGGCACGGCCGCCGCGGCATCGGTCCGGCTGAGCACTACCAACGGCACGGCCACCGCCAGCAGCGACTACACCACCCGCAACATCGTGGTGTCCTTCCGGGCGGGCGAGACGAACAAGACCGTCTCCGTGTCGATTCTCAACGACCTGGTCGTGGAGAGCACCGAGAACTTCACCCTCGGTTTGAGCGCCGCCACGGGCGAAGCCACCCTCGGGACCGGCGTGGCCACGATCTCGATCACCGACAATGACTTCAACCTGGGCGGCGACATCGTCGAACAGGGTGTCACGAGCCTGGGCGTCACGGGCCTGGCCTGGGAACCCGGCCTGGGCGTGCGCATCGCGCTCGAAGGTCCGGTCGGCGCGGCCATCATCCTGGAAAGCTCCACGGATCTCGTGAACTGGGGCGTCATTGGCGAGGCCGTCCTCACCGGCGAAGCCTTCCAGTACGTCGATCTCGAAGCGCGCGAACGCGCCCACTCGTTCTATCGGGTCCGTCAACCGGTGATTCCGACCGGCGACGAAGACTCCGAATAGGCTGCCGGGCTTACCGGCGAAGCACGGCCCCGGGCGCCCCCCAGCGCCCGGGGTTTCTTCTTTCGAGAACCTGCTTGTCGGTTCCGTGTTCGTCGCGCTTGTCTGTCCGGGGGCGGCGTTTGGGTTCGTCGCGGCGAACCGGACGACGCGTCCGCCGGACCATGAACCGCCACGCACTCGAACGTCCACGGGCCAGCCGCCCGGTGCGCCCGCGCACCGGGGTGATCGACGGAGGCTCGCCCGCCAGGCCGGCTTCGGCTTCGGCGCCGGGCGGGTTCACCCTGATCGAGTTGCTGGTGGTCATCGCGATCATCGCCATCCTCGCCTCGATGCTGCTTCCCGCGCTGTCGCGCGCGAAGGCGAAGGCGGCCCAGATCGCCTGCCTCGGCAACTACCGCCAGTTGCAGATCTGCTGGCTGCTGTACATCGACGATTTCAACGACAACCTGCCGCCCAACGCGACGACCTCCGGCGGGGGGCGCGAGGGTTGGGTCGCCACCGCCCAGACCTGGATCGCGGGAAACGCGTGGACCGACACGACCACCACGAACATCGAGCGCGGGGTTCTGTTCCCCTATCACCGCTCCACGAAGGTCTACAAGTGTCCGGCGGACCGGTCGACGGTTCGTGACCTCGGGAAGATCCCCCGGGTGCGGAGCGTCTCGATGAGCGCCTACATGAACGACACGCCGACCCCGGGGGATCGAACCAGCTGGCACACGTTGTCCGAGGTGAAGGACCCGCCTCCGGCCCGGGCGTCCGTCTTCATCGACGAACACGAGGGCAGCATCGAGAACGCCCGGTTCGTCATCACCCAGCCGGGGGTCTGGTCGTGGGTGGACCATCCCGCGTTGCGCCATCTGAACGGCGGGGTGCTCAGCTTCGCCGACGGGCATGCCGAGCTGTGGCGCTGG
>CAZSOV010000346.1:1890-3757 GCA_964608505.1 uncultured Verrucomicrobiota bacterium | reverse complement strand
ATGTTGATCGGGCTGGCGAGTTTCCTGGGCGGCATCGCGTTCGCGGCGGCGCACGAGTTGCTGCACGCGAAGGAAGCGATTGACCAGGTGCTGCAGCGGATCCTGACGTCGTTTCTGTTCTATCCGCACTACAAGCTCATCCACATCCGGAGCCACCACGTGCATGCGGGTACCGATCACGACGAGAACACGGCATGGCTGAACGAGAGCGTCTACGCCTACCTGCTGCGGACGATCCCCGGGAGCATGATCCGCTGCTGGCAGATGGAGGCGAAGCGGTGCGCCGGGGGCGGCGCGAACCGGCTCGTGGCGTTCGCGCGCAACCGCATGGTCCATTACGCGGCGGGTCAGGCGCTGCTGGTGGCGGGGTTCTGGTATTTCACCGGTCTGACGGGGCTGCTGTTCTATGGCGCGCACATCGTCGGGGCGCACGTCGTGCTCGAATCGGTGAACTACATCCAGCACTACGGCCTGCTGCGCCGCCGGGAGGACGGGGAATACGAGAAGACGGGGGCGGAGCATTCGTGGGACACGTACCATTTCTTCTCGAGTTACATCACGTTCCGGGTGGGGCATCACTCCCACCATCACCTCGCGGTCCAGCCCTACTACCTGCTGGCCCCCGAGCCGGAGGCGCCCAAGCTGCCGGTCGGCTATTTCTGGGCCATCTCGGTGGTGCTGCTCCCGCCCTGGTGGCGGGGGGTCATCCATCCCCGGTTTCAGGGACGCCCGCTCGCGGCCGGATAGATCGGGGGCCGGGGGAGGTTCAGGGGGCCGGGGCCAGCGCGAGCAGGTGGGCGACGAGGTCCCAGCGCTCGTCCTCGGTGGTGCTTTCCTGGAACGAGGGCATGGGCGTGCCGTCGAGCCCGGTGGTGAGGGTTCGGAGCAGGTCCTCGGGTTCGGGTCCGGAATGCAGGTGCGGGGTGCGGAGATCGCGGGGCGGACAGGGACGTTCCCAGGCATCGAGCAGTTGCGCGGCGGAGGGGCCATCGCCGGCGCCGCCGACGCCGTGGCAAGGGGTGCAGAGTCGGGCGAAGAGGAGCGCGCCCCGGTCCGCGTGGCGGGCGCGTTCGGCGGGTTCATGGAACCACGCGGGACGGACGGGCCGTGGAACCGGGGGTGAACGGAGCAGGGGATTGGTCCAGCGGGGGGAGAGGGACTTCAGGTACTCGATGACCGCCTCGATCTCGCGGGCCGCGAGCATGGAGAAGGCCGGCATGGCGGTGCCGCTGACCCCGGAACGGATGGTGCGCGCGAGGTCGGCGTCCGTGGGCAGGGAGCCGGAGGGGGTGGAGCGGTATTTGAAGAGGGCGCGTCGAAAATCGCGTGGCGGGGGCAGCATGCCGACGGCCAGTTCGCCGCGTCCGTTGCCGCGGGGTCCGTGACAGGTCTGGCAATGCCGTTCGAAGACGTACCGCCCGGCGGCGAGGGAGGGTGACGGCGCGGAGCGGGCGGGGCCAGCCAGGCCGAGCAGGAGGGAAAGAAGGAGCGCGGGGAGCCACCCCGGTGCCCTCGCCGGGCGGTGCGTTGGCGATGAGCGGTTCATGGCAGCCAGGCGGAAGGGACGCCCCGGGCGATCCGCATGCGGGGTCCGAACCGGACGGGGGAAGGGATCAGGGTCGGGACGACGGAAGCAGGAGTTCCCGGTGGGTCTTCAGCGTCTCGACGACGACGGGTTTCAGTTCGGGGTTGGCCGGGTGTTCCTCGAGGTGCCGCAGGAGGGCCTGGCGCATGCGGGGATCCCAGAATCGCTTGAGATGCCCGGCAATGCCGTCGAGGCGTGCGGCGGGATCGGGTTCGGCCTCGAAAAAGGCGGCGATCTCGTTGGCCATCTTGACCAGTTTCTCGGGGCTCATGAGGGAGGCGG
>CAZSOV010000346.1:556-1790 GCA_964608505.1 uncultured Verrucomicrobiota bacterium | reverse complement strand
CTTTGAGCTTGGAACTTGGAGCTCCCGCCCGCCCTAGGTTTCGGGCAGCAGCGTCGCCTGGTGCCGGTCGTGCTCGGTGAATCGGTGCTGCCATTCCGCCGGGGCTTGGGTGGGGCTGACTTCGACGGCGGTCACCTTGTATTCGGGACAGTTGGTGGCCCAGTCGGAGTTCTCGGTCGTGACGACGTTGGCGCCGGAACCGGGGTGATGGAAGGTGGTGTAGACGACCCCGGGCTGCATGCGGTCGGTGAGGCGGGCACGCAGGGTGGTGGCACCGGCCCGGCTGCGGAGGCAGACCCAGTCGCCGTCGCGCAGGCCGCGGTTCTCGGCGTCGTGCGGGTGGATGTCGAGGAGGTCGGCCTCGTGCCAGACGAGGTTGTGGGTGCGGCGGGTTTGGGCGCCGACGTTGTACTGGCTGAGGATGCGGCCGGTGGTGAGGAGGAGGGGGAACTTCCGGGACGTACGTTCGGGCGTGGGCAGGTACTCGGTGACGACGAAGCGCCCCTTGCCGCGGACGAAGGCGTCGACGTGCATGATGGGGGTGCCTTCGGGGGCGCGGTCGTTGCAGGGCCACTGGATGCTGCCGAGTTGGTCGAGGCGGGCGTAGCTGACGCCGGCGAAGGTGGGGGTCAGGCGGGCGATCTCGTCCATGATCTCGGACGGATGCTGGTAGTGCATGGGGTAGCCGAGGGCCTGGGCGAGGGCGACCGTCACTTCCCAGTCGGCGTAGCCGGCGAGGGGCGGCATGACCTTTCGGACGCGGGAGATGCGGCGTTCGGCATTGGTGAAGGTGCCGTCCTTTTCGAGGAAGGAGGATCCGGGGAGGAGGACGTGGGCGAACTTGGCGGTTTCGTTGACGAAGATGTCCTGGACGACGAGGCATTCGAGCGCGCCGAGGGCGGCGGTGACATGCTGGGTGTTCGGATCGGACTGGGCGATGTCCTCGCCCTGGACATAGAGGCCCTTGAACGAGCCTTCGAGAGCGGCATCGAACAGGTTGGGGATGCGGAGACCGGGCTCGGGGTCGATGGGGACGCCCCAGGCGGCGCCGAAGAGCTGGCGGACGGCCGGATCGGAGACGTGGCGGTATCCGGGGAGTTCATGGGGGAAGGAGCCCATGTCGCAGGAGCCCTGGACGTTGTTCTGGCCGCGGAGGGGATTCACGCCGACGCCGGGGCGTCCGACGTTGCCGGTGAGCATGGCGAGGTTGGCGATGGCCATGACGGTGGTCGAA
>CAZSOV010000346.1:0-546 GCA_964608505.1 uncultured Verrucomicrobiota bacterium | reverse complement strand
GGCGCGCGGCGCCGCGCACCTGGGCCGCGGGGACGCCGGTGGCTTCCTCCAGGGCTTCGGGGGAGTTCCGGGGCTGCCGGATGAATTCCCGCCACTTGTCGAAATCCGCGGTCTCGCAGCGCTCCCGCACGAAGGCCTCGTTCGCGAGGCCCTCGACGACAATCACGTGCGCCAGGGCGTCCAGAATGGCGACGTTCGTGCCGGGACGGAGCGCGAGATGGAAATCGGCTTCCACGTGGGGCAGCCGGACGAGGTCGATGCGCCTGGGATCGACGACGATGAGGCGGGCGCCCTCGCGCAGGCGGCGCTTCATGCGGGAGGCGAAGACCGGATGGGCGTCGGTCGGGTTGGCGCCGATGACCATGATGACGTCGGCGTGCGCGACGGATTCGAAGTCCTGGGTGCCGGCCGACTCGCCGAGCGTGGTCTTGAGGCCGTAGCCGGTGGGGGAATGGCAGACGCGCGCGCAGGTATCGACGTTGTTGTTGCCGAAGGCGGCGCGGACGAGTTTCTGGACGAGGTAGGTTTCCTCGTTGGTGCAGCGGG
>CAZSOV010000345.1:0-7862 GCA_964608505.1 uncultured Verrucomicrobiota bacterium | reverse complement strand
TGCCGATGGTAGTGCCTCTATAGGTTGCGCGAGAGTAGGTAGCCGCCAGATTTTTTTTCACCGCCCGCGGTCAGCAATGTCCGCGGGCGGTTTTTTTTCGCAACACGCCCGCTCTCCGGCAAACGCGCACCGCTGCCGAACCTGGGTCGTTCCCTATTTTCCCGGGCTGAGGGCGTGGGGGGGCGGGGCTGGGTGACCGTTGACGATGGCGTGGACGGGGGAGGACCTCCTGAACCGCGCTGCCCGGATCATCGGGAGGCGCCGCGATCCTCGGGGGCGACTTCAAGAAGGCCCGCGTCCGCAAGGAGCTTGAACTCCGCGGTGTAACCTAGGCGGAAGTTGGGATACTTCAGGCGGCAACCGAGTTCCATGGTGAGCCGCCGATTGGAGACCCGGCGGTCCGGGATTTCGGGGCCGGTTTCTTCCCGGGGCACGGTTGGCGGAACCCATTTCCCGAGGGTTTCCGCGAGCCAGGTGTAGAAGTGAATCTGCGTGACCGGTTCCTGGTCGACGACATTGTAGGTTTCGCCCGGTTTTCCGTTGCGCAGGGCGGCCTGGATGGCTCCGACGACGTCGTCCCGGTG
This sequence comes from uncultured Verrucomicrobiota bacterium, assembly GCA_964608505.1. Classification (GTDB taxonomy): domain Bacteria; phylum Verrucomicrobiota; class Verrucomicrobiia; order Limisphaerales; family CAIMTB01; genus CAIMTB01. Next base: position 7,278 of record CAZSOV010000345.1, on the reverse strand, counting down.
CACCATGTTCATGATGCGGGTTCCGGGCGCGACGAGGCGGGTTTTGTTCGCCAGGAAGTTTTCGACGAGCGGAAGTCGGCCCGGGCCGTAAATGCCCGCCACGCGAAGGATGAGGGCCGGGAAGCCGGTAGGGATGGCGTCGAGGAGAAGTTTCTCGGCCTCGAGGAGGCAACCTCCCGTCACGGACCTGGGTTGGGTGGGACTGGTTTCCTTGACCGTGCTTCCGTCGGTTTGGGCATAGACGGTGGTGCTGCCGGTGTAGACCCATTTCGCTGGACGGAGGGCGGGAGTCGAAAAGTGCCGGAGAAGTCGACGCTGACCTTCGACGTAGGTGTTTCGATAGGCCGCCTCGGAGGTGTCCTCCCCGCAGGAGGGGGAATAGACGATCCAGTCAAAGCGGCCGGCCGGTGGGGCGAAGTCCGGCGCGTTGAAATCTGCGATGTGAGGCCGAAGCCCGGCCTCGGCCAGTGCGGCGGATGCCTGGGGGTCGCGCCGGATTCCGACGACTTCGTGGCCTTGGGCCACGAGATCCCGACCCAGGGCGGTTCCGATGTAGCCGCAACCGACGACAAGTATTCGCATGTGGGTGGAAGGCTAGGCGTATCGGTCCCGATGGTCCAAGCCCATCAAGCAGCCCACCCGGAAGACAGGGCCGAGGGGTTAAAGTCGGCGGACCCAGACGTTGCGGAAGCGGACGGGGCATCCGTGTCCCGCCAGAACCAAGGGGCCTTCGGAGATCTTTCGGGTGTAGGAGGGGACGATGCGGTGGCCGGTTTCGCCGCGAATGTCCTCCTCGAGGTGAACCAGGACCCCGTTGTGGAACATCGTGACACGGGCTGGCTTGATCAATTTGTCGGATTCGAAGCGCGGGGCCGTGAAGATGATGTCGTAGGTTTGCCACTCGCCGGGAGGCCGGCAGGAGTTCACGCGCGGGGGGGTCTGGCCATAGATGGATGCCGCCTGGCCGTCCGGATAGAGCTTCTCGTTCCAGGAGTCGAAGATCTGGATTTCGTAGAGGCCCATCAGCATGACGCCGTTGTTGCCCTGATTGTACCAGGGGCCTTGGAAGTGGGCGGGAGCCATCCATTCGAGATGGATCTGGCAGTCAGCGAAGCGCTCCTTGCTCACCAAGTTTCCCTCGGACCCCGCTTCGAGCACGCCATCGACAATGCGCCATTGGGAGTTTTCCCATCGGGAGAGATCCCGACCGTCGAAGAGGACGATGGCATCGGCGGGAACCGGACTCGATGTCGGCGCGGGACCGGGGTGAATCTTCGGGGGCGCGGGGCGGTCAGGATCGTGAACATGGAACCCACACCAGGGGAGGACGGGGGTGTCCTTGTACCCGTAAACGCCCGACCCGTCGCGGGCCTTGAGGAGATCGGCTCCCGAGGAGGCAGCTTCGGCTGCGAGCCATGCGACGACGAGCCACCGGTGCGACGCGAGGTAGGTGCGCATGGGTTCGAGTGTGCCGAAGGGGGCGACGGCTGCAACAGATCCTCCGCGTCGGACAAGGGGGGGGCGGGGTGGGGCGAGACGGGGGCGTTGTTCCGGGATTGCCACCCTTGCCCGTGCCCTGGGGGCTTCGCGTCGGGGAACGCCCCAGCGGGTGGGGAGGCAGATTGACGGCGGGGGAAGAAATCCTACGCTCGGACATGCCCGTCCCCGAGCGGATCCTGGCCCGGTTTGGTTGCTTCGCCCGCAGGCGGGGGATGATTGTCGCGGCGCTCCTGCTGGGGCCGTGGCTCGGGCTCCGGGGCGCGCCGGTGAAAGTGGCGTGCATCGGCGACAGCATTACGGAAGGCGCCGGACTTTCGAACGCCGCCCTGGAGAGTTATCCGGCGCGCCTCCAGCGACTCCTCGGGACGAATCATGTGGTGCGCAACTATGGCGTCAGTGGGCGCACGCTGCTGAAGAAGGGGGATTTCCCGTACTGGAAGGAATCCAGCTACGCGGCGAGCCGGAACTGGGCGCCGGACGTGGTCATCATCAAACTCGGCACGAACGATTCCAAACCCCAGAACTGGCGTCACGGAACCAATTTCGTGGTCGAGTTCGAGGAGTTCGTGGGCAGCTACCGGTCGCTTGCCTCGCGTCCGCGTGTCGTGTTGTGCACGCCGGCCCCGGTGTTTCTCAAGGGCGCGTTCGAGATTTCGCCCGGCATCGTGGCGACGAACATTGCGCCATCCGTGCGTGGGCTGTGCGACCGATTGGGCCTGGAACTCATCGATTTCCAGGAGCGGTTGGCGGGACATGGCGAGTGGTTCCCCGACACCGTGCACCCGAACACGCGAGGCATGGCAGTCATGTCCGCGATCGTGGTCGCCGCTCTCCAGCGGATCGACGCAGTGCTCGAGCCGCCCGTCCTGACCTCCGCCCGTAGCGGGGCGAATCGTCCGATCCTGGCATGGCCTGCGGACGCGTGCGCCTTCGTTCTCCAGACCGCCCCCCGGGTCAATGGCGCGGTCACCAACTGGACCGTCGCCGACGCCGTGCCCGCTTCCGACGGCCGCGTGATCCGGTTGACGAACGTGACGACGGCCCCCCGGTTCTTCCGGCTTTGGCGACCTTGATCCGCCGCGGGTGATCGCCGGAGGGATGCCGGACGGCAGAACTGCCCGGGCGGGATTGCACCCGGCCCCGTCGTTCGGCTATTGATCGGGCGATGTCCACCGTGGCCGAGCAACTGCGGCGAGCCCGAGAAAGCCAAGGGCGCTCGCTTCGGGATATGGCGGAGCTCACCAAGATCCGCATCGACCACCTCGAGGCCCTCGAGAAGGGCGACTACGACCCGTTTCCTGCTCCCGTTTACATCCGGGGCTCCGTGCGGACCTACGCCAGCCATCTCAAACTGGACCTGCCCACGGTGCTTTCGGTGTTGGATACCGAACTCGCCGAATCGCCCGAACTCAGCGAGCCCCCAAGCCTGAGTGGGGAACGGCGGGGGCCCATCGATTGGATCACCTACCAGCTTTCCCGGGTGAATTGGCGCCTGACGGGCCTGCTGCTCGTGGTGGTGCTGGTGCTGGCATCGGCCGTCATTGGCTGGAAGATGTGGAACCAACGACTCCGCGAGGACCCGCTCGGGCGGTTGGGCCCGGGAATGTACCGCCCGCAACCCGGCCCACGCGACGATCTGCTTCCGGTGCCCACCAACGCCGTGGCGCCCGCCTCGCGGAGGTAGGGGCGTCCTCTGAACCCCTCGCCGTGACCGCGCCCGGACGGTTCCTGGCTCGACCCGAGCCGTGTCCGGCGTGAAGACTCGGCGCACTCCCCATGAGCCGATCCGTCTTTCGGGTGTTCCTCGCCCTCGCGGCGGGCCTGTCTTCGCTGGCCTGCCCGGGGGCATCGGCGCAGTCCGGCCGGGAGAAGTGGGAGGGCGCCTACCGGGAACGCCTCCAGTGGTGGAGCTTGCAGCCCCTCGCCACCGCCGCTCCGCCCGGAGTTCGCGACGCTGCCTGGCCTCGCAACGAGGTCGACCGGTTCATCCTCGCCGGCCTGGAGGCGAGGGGACTCGAACCGGCCGCCGAGGCCGACCGCAGCACCCTGGTCCGGCGACTGGCGTTCGCGCTGACGGGACTGCCTCCCGACTCTGCGGCCCTCGAGCGGTTGATTTCGGACCCGTCCCGCGAGGGGCTTGATGCCTGGATGCGCGAACTTCTGGCGAGCCCGCACTTTGGCGAGCACTGGGCGCGGCATTGGCTCGACGTGGTTCATTACTCCGACACCCACGGGTACGAGTGGGACGCGCCGGCCAAGAATGCGTGGCGATACCGCGACTATGTCGTGCGCGCGTTCAACGCGGATCTTCCCGTTCGCCGATTCCTGCTGGAGCAGATTGCCGGCGACCTGATCGAACCGCGGATCGATCCGAGCACGGGGGTGAACGAGGGGGTGATCGGCCCGATGGCGCTGCGGTTGGGCGAACGTCGCCACGGCGACAATGCGGCCGCCGAGGGGGTCACCCAGGAGGCCATCGCCAACATCGTCGACACCGTTGGCAAGGGGTTCCTCGCCACCACCGTCGCGTGCGCCCAATGCCATGACCACAAGCTCGACGCGGTCGAGCAGCGCGATTTCTACGCCCTGGCCGGGGTCTTCATGAGCACCCGCTGGAGCGTGCGGTGCTTGGACGCCGTCGATCCGAATCCCGGGATCATCGAGCGCCTGCGCGCGCTCAAGGGTGGAATTCGCGCCGAGTTGGGCAGAACGTGGCTCGCCTCCCTGGACGAGCTTCCGGCGAGGATCCGCTCCCTCGCCTTGCCGACAAACCCGCCTTCGCCTTCGGGTGGGTTTCCTGCGTCGCTTCGGGGCTGGTGGGAGCGCGCCGCCGCCCACCGCGCCCCCACGCGCGGGGAGTTCGAGCGCGAACGAGACCGCCGCCTGTCCGAGAATCGAACGAATCTGGTCCTGCTCGCCGACTTCTCGGGCGCCCGTGCCGGCGGGACATCCGGCTGGCGTTGGGAGGGATTCGGCATGCAGCACGGACTGGTGCGTCATGGGGAACCCGTCATTGCCGAGGAGGGTGACGGCGCGCTCGTCCATCTTCTGCCGGCAGGACGCTGGTCCCACGTTTGGTCCATGAAGCTGGCGGGTGCGCTGCGGGGGCCCCTCCTGGATGTGGAGACAGCCGTGGGGCTTTCCGTTGGATTCGCCTCGGGACGTCACGCCGCAGAGGCGTTCATCGTGGACCAGGCGTTCCACTCCGAGCGCATGCAGTTCCCGAATGTTCCGTGGCCCGCGTGGAGGACGGTGAAGGCCGGCGACTTCGACAGTCTCGAAGGCAGCCTGGACAAGGCCCGCCGCCGCGTCTTCCTGGAATGGGCCACCAAATCGCTCAACAACTATTTCCCGCCCCGCACTGGCTATGGGGGAGTGAAGCCCTCGGACGAGGTCGATGAACGCTCGTGGTTCGGGGTCACCCGGATCTACCGGCACGCCCCGGGCAGACCACCCTTGGACGAGCTGACCCGCTTCGCGCCGCTGGTCGCCGATGCGGAGCCGGGACACGACTGGGCCGCCCGCCTGGGGCGTCTGCTGGAGGCCGGTGTCGAGCGGTGGATCCGGGACGAGTGCGACGAGGAGACCGTCCTTCTCCTCAACGACGCGCTAGAGGTTGGATGGCTCCCGAACCGGACGACGCCGGGTTCCGTCCTGGCTCATCTCGTCGAGTCCTATCGCGACGTCGCGGCCCGGCTGCAACCCGACCGGACCATTGGTTCGGTCGCCGAGTGGAACGAGGCCCGGGACGAGCGGGTCGGCATTCGCGGGTCCTACACGCAGTTCGGTCCCGAAGTGCCCCGCGGGAATGTCCGGTTCCTGGGCGGTGCGGCGCCGCGCGCGGTGCCGGCCTCGAGCGGGAGGCTCGAACTGGCCGCGGGCATCGCCGACGACCGCAATCCGCTCGCGGCCCGCGTCTTCGTGAACCGCGTGTGGCTCCACCTGTTCGGCGAGGGGTTGGTACGAACACCGGACGATTTCGGGCATCTCGGCGAGAAGCCGTCGCATCCCGAACTTCTGGACCATCTCGCCGCGCGGTTCGTGTCCGAGAATTGGTCGTTGAAGAGGCTCGTCGCGTTCCTGGTTGGCTCCGCAACCTGGCGACAGTCGGGCCGGGCCACCGGACCCGCGCGCGATGCCGACCCGGAGAACCGACTTTGGCATCATCGTCCGCTGCGCCGGTTGCCGGCGGAGTCGCTTCGCGATGCCCTGCTGGCGGTCAGCGGTCGGCTCGATCCCACGCTCGGCGGCCCGCCCATCGAGCCTCATCGCGTCGCCGAGGACCCTGCCAAACGACTCGCCATCGGGCCGCTCGACGGTCTGGGGCGTCGGAGTCTGTACCTGCGCATGACCCTCATGGAACCACCGCGGTTCCTCGCGCTGTTCAATCAGCCCATTCCCAAGCTCACGACCGGGCGCCGGGACGTGACGAGCGTCCCGGATCAGGCGCTTGCCCTGCTCAACGATCCCTTCGTGATTGCCATGGCCCGGCATTGGAGCGAAGGGCTCGTCCGGGACGGGGCGAGGTCACCCGCGGAGCGCGTCGCCGCCATGATCCTCCGGGCGCTGTCCCGTCCGGCGCGCTCCGACGAGGTGTCCCGGTTCGTCGCGTTCGCGGAACGGGCGGCCGCCCTGCGCGGAGCCGGTGACCAGGGCCTCCTCGCCTGCCAGCCGGCCTGGCAGGACGTGGCCCACGCCCTCTTCAACCTGAAGGAGTTCAACCATGTTCCCTGAACCTCGTTCGTCGTGTCCGGGACGCGGTCGTCCGGCCGCATCCCGGCGCGATTTCCTGCAGCGATCCAGCCTGGGATTCGGCTGGCTGGCCTTCGCGGGCCTGTCCGACGAGTGGGCCCGCGCGGAGGTTCCCGGGCCGGCCCTGCCGCGAACCCATTTTCCCGCCAAGGCCCGGCACGTCATCTTCCTCTTCATGGATGGCGGCGTGTCGCACGTCGACACCTTCGATCCCAAACCCGACCTCGACCGGCGCCACGGGCGTCCCGCCCAGTGGCGCGCGGACAAGTTGTCGCAGGCCACGAGCGCCAACCGGAAGTGGCTCAAGAGCCTTTGGAAATTCGCGCAACGCGGGCAATCGGGACTCTGGGTCAGCGATCTGTTCCCGCACGTCGCCCGGGTTGCCGACGACCTCTGTGTCGTCCGTTCGGTGGTGGGCGAGAGTCCCCTCCACGGTGCCCAGGCGTTGCTCCTTCATACCGGTCGCTCCGTGGGGGCCGCCCCGAGCGTGGGTTCGTGGATCTCCTACGGGCTGGGCACCGAAAACCGGCAGTTGCCCGGCTACGTCCTGCTCAACAACGACTGGATTCCCAACGGCGGCTTCCAGAACTTCGCGAGCGCCTATCTGCCCGCCACGCACCAGGCCACGCTCATGCGGGCGAAGGGGCGGCCCGTGGACAACATCAGCCCCGCCGATCCCGCCGAAGTGCAGGCGGCGAAACTCGAATTCCTTGCGGGGCAGGATGGCGAGTTCGCCCGGTCCCTCGGCGGGTCGGAAACCGTCGAATCCGCCATCCGCAACCACGAGATTGCCGCGCGCATGCAAGCGTTGGTCCCCGAACTGTGCGATGTGAGCGGGGAGTCCGCCGAGACCAGGAAACTCTACGGCGTCGACCGGACCAACGACTACGAGCGGTTTTACTCGCTGCAATGCCTTCGTGCGCGGCGGTTGGTCGAGTCCGGTGTCCGGTTCGTCGAGGTCACCTGCCCCCTGACGCACAGCAATAACGCGCCGTGGGATCAGCACGGCGAACTCAAGGCGCGGCA
>CAZSOV010000344.1:0-7944 GCA_964608505.1 uncultured Verrucomicrobiota bacterium | reverse complement strand
ACGCGGGTCGCCGAACTGATGCTGCCGCTGGCGGAGAAGAAGGGGCTCGTGCTCGGGCTGCAACTCGATCCGGGCGTCGGCAGCGTGACCAGCGACCGCCGCCGCGTGGAGCAGATCCTCATCAACCTCGTGAACAATGCCGTGAAGTTCACCGAGCGCGGCGAGGTGCGGATCGAGGGGAAGGCCGGCGGCGGCCGGCTCGAGCTCGCGGTGGTGGACACGGGGATCGGTATCCGGGAGGAGGAACGGGCGCGGTTGTTCAAGCCGTTCCAGCAACTGGACACCGGCCTGGCGCGACAGCACGAGGGCACGGGGTTGGGTCTGGCGATTTGTGCCGGGCTCGCCAAGTTGCTGGGCGGCGCGATGCAGGTGGAAAGCCGGACCGGCGTGGGCAGCCGCTTCACGCTGGTGCTTCCCCTCGAGGGAGACTTGAAGACATGAAGAAGATCCTGGTCATCGAAGACAGCGAGCAGAACCTCTATCTCGTGAGGTTCATCCTCGAACGCCGCGGGTTCGAGGTCCTGGCGGCCGCCGACGGCCCCTCGGGCATCGCCAGCGCCCTGCAGCACCGTCCGGCTCTCATCCTGCTCGATATCCAGCTGCCCGGCATGGACGGCCACGAGGTGGCCCGCCGGTTGCGCGCGCGTCCGGAACTCGAGTCCACCCCCATCGTCGCGGTCACGTCCTACGCGATGGCCGGGGATCGCGAGCGCATCCTCGAGGCCGGCTGCAACGGCTACCTCGAGAAGCCCATCCAACCCGAGACCTTCGGCGACGACGTCGAGGCCTTCGTGCGGCGCGGTCGGAGCCGGACCGCCGCGGCGCGGGTGCTGGTCGTCGACGACGTCGAGGCCAATCGCGAGCTCCTCCGCAGCGTCTTCGCCGCGCACGGCTGGGAGGTGCAGGTCGCCGCCGACGGCGTGGAGGCCCTCGCCCTCGCCCGCGCCCGGCCCCCGGGCCTGCTGGTGTCCGACATCCTGATGCCCCGGATGGACGGCTTCACGCTGTGCCGGGAATGGCGGCGTGACCCGGCCTTGCAGGAGGTCCCGTTCGCCTTCTACACGGCGACGTACACCGACGCGCAGGACGAGCGGTTCGGGCTGAGTCTCGGGGCCGACGCCTTTCTGGTGAAGCCGATGGAGCCCCACCTCCTGATGGAGCGGCTCGGCCGCCTGGTCGTGATCGAGCCCGGCGTCGAACGGCCCCCGCGGGGACCCGTCGCGGACGAGGAGTCGACCCTGCGGGAGTACAACGCGGCCCTGATCCGGAAGCTCGAGGCCAAGATGGTCCAGGTGGAGGCCCTGAACCGGCAGCTCGAGGGACGGGTCAAGGAACGCACCCGCGAACTCGAGGCCGCGCACCGGAAGGTCCAGGCCTTCGGGCACCTCGGCACCTGGGAATCCGAGCTCGAACCCGGCGGACGCCTCACGTGGTCGGAGGAAACCTGCCGCATCTTCGGCATCGCCCCGGAGCAGTTCGACGGACAGTCGGAGACCTTCTTCCGGCTCGTGCACCCCGAGGACCGCGACGCCGTCCGCGCCGCGAGCCGCGAGATGCGCTCGTCCCGGCGCCGGTACAGCGTCGAACACCGCATCCTGCGGCCCGACGGCGCGATCCGCTGGGTCCAGCAGGAAGGCGAGCCGACGCGGGACGGCGAGGGCCGCCTGGCGCGCGTGGTGGGGATCGTGCGGGACATCACCGACTACCGGGCGCTCGAGGAGCGTTTGCGGCAGGCCGAGAAGATGAAGGCCATCGGGCAGCTCGCGGGCGGCGTGGCGCACGATTTCAACAACCTGCTGACCGTCATCCACACTCAGGCGGAAATGGCCACCATCCAGGCGGGACTGCCGCGGGCCGCCGCCGAGGCGCTCTCGGAGATCGTCGCCGCCGTCGAACGCGCCTCGGGCCTGACGCGCCAACTGCTGGCCTTCGGACGGCGCCAGGCCATGCGCACGTCCCGGCTCGATCTCAACGGCGTCGTCACGGGAATGGGCCGCTTGCTCCGCACGCTCCTGCGGGATGGAGTCCAGTTGCGCGAGGAACTGGCCCCGAACCTTCCCGCCGTGAGCGGGGACAAGTCGATGCTCGAACAGGTCGTGATGAACCTCGTCGTCAATGCGCGCGATGCCCTCCCGGGCGGCGGCGTCATCGTCGTCCGCACCGCCGACGTCCGGATCGCCGAGGGCGCGTCGCCCGTCGAGGACGAGGAGTCGGCGGGGGCCGGCCTCGCGCCGGGCCGGTACGTCTGTCTGTCCGTCGAGGACACCGGATGCGGGATCGACGCCGTCGACCTGCCGCGGGTGTTCGAGCCGTTTTACACCACGAAGCCGGAGGGTCAGGGTACCGGCCTGGGGCTGGCCGTGGTGTACGGCGTCGTCCAACAGCACCTCGGCCAGGTCGCCGTCGACAGCCGCAAGGGCCAGGGCACCACCTTCCGCGTCTTCCTCCCCTGCGTATGCTCCTGATTCCCGCCCGGGTTGACCGCAGCGCCATCGAGGGGTTGGGGTTGTTTGCCGTCGTGCCCGTCGCGGCCGGAACGCCGGTGTGGCAGTGGGAGCCGGGGTTCGACCGGAGGTTTCGTCCGGACGAATTCGCCGCCCTGCCGGAGCGGGCCAGGGCGCATGTACGGCATTATGGCTATCTCGACGCGGGGCGGGACTGCTGGGTGCTGAACGGGGATCTGACGATCTTCATGAATCACTCGCCCACGCCGAACACCGGCGCGCCCGGCAGCCTCGGCGCGTCGGACGCGACGGTGGCGCTGCGGGACATCGCGGCGGGCGAGGAACTGACCTGCGACTACCACGCCTTCGACGCGGGAGGAAAGCCGGTGTCCTGAGCCGGGGCGGGGGCGCGGCGGAGGACGGAGATCGCGCCCGAGCGCCCCTGAAATCGCTGCAACCCTGCCTCCGGGGACGGCGTCGTAGGATACACATGAATTCATCCGGAGGGCGGAGGGAGATCCACGTGGTCGCACCCCTGGGCGCGGCCTGGGAACGGATGAAGCAGGTGTTGTTCCGTCCCTTCGACCTGTCGCGGTGGCTGGCGATCGGATTCTGCGCGTGGCTGGCGACGCTGGGAGAGGCGTGGGGCGGGGGGGGCGGCAGCTGGGGCGGAGGGGGGCGGGGTGGAAATCGGGGCGGCGCGGAGGGATGGGAGGGGTTCGCGGAGGGTCTGCGGGATTTCGGCGAGGAGGTGTCGTCCCTGGTGCTCGACCATCTCGGATGGGTGCTGGTGCTGGGCGCGGCGGTGCTGGCGGTGGGTGCGTGCGTGCTGCTGCTGGTGCTCTGGCTGAGCAGTCGCGGGCGGTTCATGTTCCTGCACGCCGTGGCGACGAACCGGGCGGAGGTGGTGCGCCCCTGGCGGGACCATGCGGCGCACGGGAACGGGCTGTTCTGGTTCCGGTTGGCGCTGGCCTTGGGCGGCGCGGTCCTCGTCCTCCCGTGCTTCACGATCAGCGGCTGGGCGGCCTACCGGATGGTGGCCTGGGATGCCCGCTCGCCGGAACTCATCGTGCTCGCCGTCGGACTGGGCCTGGCCGGGTTCGGCGCGAGCCTCGGGATGCTGGTGGTCGAGAAGTGGACCGCGGATTTCGTGGTGCCGGTGATGTGGTTGCGGACGGCAAGCTGGCGGGTGGCCTGGGGCGAGGTGTGGCGGTTGACCCGGGGGAACCCCGTGGAGATGGCGTTGTACCTGGGGTTCTATCTGCTCCTGCTCGCGGCCTGTGCCGTCGTCATGGTGGCCTTCGTGCTCCTGACGTGCTGCGTCGGTGGCATCCTCCTGGCGATTCCCTACGTGGGAACCGTGCTGTTGCTCCCGATGCTGGTCCTGCTCCGGGCCTATTCCGCGTTGTTCCTCGCTCAATTCGGACCCGAATACGACGTGTTCGCGGCGCCGCCCGGAAACTCCTCGGTCGGCGGATCGGGTTCGGCGACGAGCCCGTAGATGTCCCGGGTGGCGGGCACGTAGCGGAAGCCGGCGCCGTGCTCGATGCTGTCGAGTTCGCGGATGGCGCTGGAACTGAGGTGCTGCAATTCGCCCTCGCAGCCGATCCAGACGACGTTGGTCCCGGGGCGCAGTTCCTCGAGGAAGCGGGAGTAACGGAGCTCGGCCTCGAGATCGGTGCCGTCGCGGACGCCGCGCACGACGGCGAGGGGGGCGCCGAACTCGTCGAGGAACCGCGTGATCAGCCCGGGAATGGTGACGACCTCGTGGAATCGCAGACGCTCGCGGAGCGCGGCGTGGCGTTGATCCAGGTCGGACGCGGCGCCGGGCTTCTGGCGGTTGAGGGCGAGGCCGATGACGACCTTGTCGAACACGCGTTCGGCTCGTTGCAGGATGGAGAGATGCCCGAGGTGGAAGGGGTTGAAGGAACCGGGGTACACGGCCATGCGGGGACGCAGGCCGCGGAGGAGTTCGAGACACACCTCCGCCCCCGCCCGTTGCGCGGGGAACCGGGAAGCCCAATTCGCAAGGAACTCGGCCCGCTTGGCGCGGTAGTGCGGCCATGGCACGCACTGGTACTCGCGGAAGACGGCCCGCTCGTAGGCCAGTCGGTCCGAGAGCGTACCCTCGTTGGCCAGGGGACGGGTATCGGCTTCCCAGAACCGCCAGGTCAGGTCGTCCGTCGGGACGAGCGTCCAGCTCGAGGCGTTGACCAGTTCGGCGGCCCGGACGACGACGGGATCGTGGCGGTCGCGGGCGTGGTGCAACAGCAGCCGGGCGCTGGCCTCCTCGTTGTCGCGGCGCAGCGGGTGATACACGGCGTCATGGTAGGCCGCCGCCAGAAGCAGAATCTCGCGGGTGCCGGAATCGGGTTCGCCGGCGAACGCGTCCAGCATCCGGGCGAGGTGCCGGGGGCCGTGCCAGGTGCGATGCCGTTCACACCAGCGGGCCGCGAGTTCCCGCGCGAGGGCGGGATCGCGCAATCGATGCCACGGCAGGAGGGACCGCAGTCCGGTCTCGCACTCGGAGGCCTGGACCGGGGTTGGAGGGATGGGGACGGAGGACGAGGACGTCATGGCGACGGCGCGGGCATGGTGCGGTCCCGGGGGCGTTCATGGCGCGAAAAAAGCACGACGGACCGGGGCAGGCCGGACGGGCGTTCGCGGAGGAGGCGAGTGGAGGCTCTACATTCCCGGACGAACCCCGGATGCTCCGGCCATGGCGCATGCGCGATTGGGTTCGCATACCGATCCGACGTTTCGTTCCGAACCACGGCCCGCCGGCGAGGTGATCCGGCGGGTGGCGGTCTATCTGCGTCCCTATCTCGGGATGGCGGCGGGGACGGTGGGTTGCGCGGTCCTTTCGTTGGCGGCGGGGTTTCTCTACCCGGGCCTGACCCGGTACCTGATCGACGATGTGATCGCGGGGGGGCGGGCGGAGGCGCTGACTCCGGCGGCGCTGGCATTGCTCGGGGCATTCCTGCTGCGCGAGGCATTCAACAGCCTGCGGATCCGGGTGAACAACCGGCTCGAGCAGAACGTCATTTTCGACATGCGCCGGGACGTCTACGCCCGGCTGCAGCGGCTGCCGGTGGCGTGGTTCGATCCGCGGGCCTCGGGGGATCTCATGACGCGCGTGATCGAGGACGTGAACAACGTCGAGCGCCTGCTGATCGATGGGACGGAGCAGGGAACGGTCGCCTTGTTGAGCATCATGGGGGCGCTCGGGTTCATGTTCTGGGCCAGCCCCTCACTCGGGGCCGTGGCGCTGATTCCGCTCCCGTTCCTCGTGGGCGGAGCCCTCTGGTACACCACGACCGCGCATCGTCGCTATCGACAGCAGCGGGAGGCTTCGTCGGCCATGAACGCGCTGCTCATGGACAACCTGCAGGGCATCCGGCAGGTCAAGGCCTTCGGACGGCAGGACCACGAGGACGCGCGCTTCGCGCAGCGGGCCAACGAGCTCCGGGAAGGGACGTTGATCGTGATGCGTGCCTGGGCCTGGTACGGGCCGGCCATGCAGTTCACGGGCGCCCTCGGCATCGGCCTGGTGCTCTGGGTGGGCGGCGCCCAGGTGATGGCCGGACGACTCGAGGTGGGCGAACTCGTGGCCTTCATGCTCTACGCCGGAATGTTCTTCTACGAGCCCATCGGACGCCTGCACGCGCTCAATCAAATGCTGCAGTCCGCCCGGGCCGCCGCGGCGCGCGTCTTTGACATCCTCGACGCCGAGCCCGAGCGGTCGGATCGCGTCGGCACCCTGCGCGAACCCGTCCGGGGCGAGGTGGACTACGCCGGGGTCGGGTTCGAGTACGCGGGTGGCCGCACGGTGCTGCGCGACATCCACCTGCGCGCGCGACCGGGCCAGATGATCGCCCTGGTGGGACCGACCGGCGCCGGGAAGTCCACGCTGGTGAACCTGTTGCCCGCCTTCTACGAGGCCACGTCCGGACGGATTCTCATCGACGGCCAGGACATCCGCGAGGTCCGCCTGGAGGTCTTGCGGCGTCAGATCAGCGTGGTGAGCCAGGAGGCGTTCCTGTTCAATGGCACCCTCCGGGAGAACATCCTGTACGGACGGTTGGACGCGAGCGAAGCGGACCTCGTCGCGTCGGCCAGGGCCGCGAACTGCCACGATTTCATCAGCCGGTTGCCCGAGGGGTACGACAGTCGGGTGGGAGAACGGGGGGTCAAACTGAGCGTCGGCGAAAAACAACGGGTCAGCATTGCCCGCGCCCTCCTGAAGAACGCGCCCATCCTGGTCCTGGACGAGGCGACGGCCAGCGTGGACACCCAGACCGAACGTCTGATCCAGGAAGCTCTCGAGCGTCTGATGCGGGGGCGGACCAGTTTCGTGATCGCCCATCGGCTGAGCACCATCCGGGCCGCCGACGAAATCCTCGTGCTGCGGGGCGGCGAAATCGTGGAACGCGGCAACCACGAGGCCCTGCTCGCCGCCGACGGTCTCTACGCAAAGCTCGCCCGCATCCAGAACACCTCGACCATCGAGGAGAGCTTCGAGCGGTTGGGGGTGTGAGGATGGCCCGTTACGGCCGGGTCCCGGCGCGGCGCCATTCGCGCCAGAATTCCACGACAGCGGGGAGGATCGACACGATGATGATGCCCAGGATCACGACGGAGAAGTTCTTCTTCACGAACGGCAGGTTGCCGAAGAAATAGCCGGCCAGGGTGCACAACACGACCCACAGCACCGCGCCGATGACGTTGTACGCCATGAACCGTCGGTAACTCATGTCGCCCGCGCCGGCGACGAAGGGCGCGAAGGTCCGGACGATGGGCACGAATCGCGCGATGATGATCGTCTTCCCGCCGTACTTCTCGAAGAAGGCATGGGTGCGGTCGAGGTGCCGCTTCTGGATGATGCGTGGAAACCTCTCCTGCAGTTTCTCGCCGGCCAGATGGCCGATCCAGTAATTGACCGTGTCCCCCAGCACCGCCGCGCCCAACAGCAGGAGCAGCATCAGCCCGAGATGCAGCCCGCCCGTGGCGGCCAGGGCTCCCGCGGCGAATAACAGGGAGTCGCCGGGAAGAAACGGCGTCACCACCAGGCCCGTCTCGCAGAACACGATGATGAAAAGGATCGCGTACACCCAGGGTCCATAGTCGGACACCATCTGGTCGAGGTGCCGGTTCAGGTGCAGGACGATGTCCAGGAGTTTCCGAATCGTTTCCACGGGGCGCGGAGTGTGCCGGGGCCGATGCGGGCCCGCGACGAGAAACACCGAGGAACCGCGCAACCGGATACCCGGGGCGCCGGACGTCGCCAGCCTGATTGAGGCTCCGGGGTCCAAGGGACGGAAGCACGCCCTCCCAGCTGGGAATCCCCGATCCCAAAGGTGAAGCGGTGGGCCGGGTCGGGCCGTCGGGGCTCCACGATGATCTCCAAGCCCTTCTGCTCGCTGGTGCGGTTCACGCGGCGCTGCCCTATCCGAAAACCGCCTTCTTCAGATCCCGCAAGACGAACGCCTCCGTCCCCTCC
>CAZSOV010000343.1:0-7968 GCA_964608505.1 uncultured Verrucomicrobiota bacterium | reverse complement strand
GCAGGCCGGGTCCCCCGACCCGGCGTTCCGCGATGCCCTTCCCGTCTGCGGACCGTATTTTCGCCGCGTGAGGGCACGCGGCCCACAGCATCGGCATCCTCCTCTGTAGGCCGGGTCCCCCGACCCGGCGCACGTTCCGCCACCGCATCCCGCCGCGCGAGGGGCGCGGCCTGCCGCCCGGGCGGATTCAACCGTGCTTGAGGTACACCTTCGCGACGTACTCCTGGACCATGCGCCAAGTGGTGTATTGCGGGGCGAGGGTGGCGAGGGAGGCGCGGATTTTCTTGATCCACTGGCGGGGGATGCCGTGGGCGTCGCGATTGTAGAAGCAGGGGATGACCTGTTCCGTGAGGGCGCGGTAGAGGTTCTCACTGTCGCGACGGTCCTGTTCGGCGACGTCGGCGGGATGGGAATCGTCGCCGATGGCGAATCCGTTGTCGCCGTTCCAGCCCTCGCGCCACCAACCGTCGAGGATGGAGAGGTTGAGGCAGCCGTGGGTGGTGGTCTTCATGCCGCTGGTACCGGAGGCCTCGAGGGGGCGGCGCGGATTGTTGAGCCAGATATCGCAGCCGCTGGTCATCTGGCGGGCGATATGGACGTCGTAGTTCTCGATGAAGACGAGACGGCCCTTGAGATCGCTGTGTTTGGAGAGGTGGATGACCTTCTGGATGTAGCTCTTGCCGTGGTCATCCCGGGGATGGGCCTTGCCGGCGAAGATAAACTGCACGGGACGCGCGGCGTCGCGGGCGAGGCGGACGACGTTCTCGAACTGTTCGAAGATCAGGGGCGCGCGCTTGTACGTCGCGAAACGGCGGGCGAACCCGATGGTCAGGGCGTCGACGTGGAGCAAGTGATCGAACTCGATGAAATCGCGCTGGGAAATGCGCTGGCCCTGGATGAGCAGGCGACGCCGGGCAAACTCGACCAACTGCCGCCGCAGCTTGTACCGGAACGACCAGATTTCCTCGTCGGAAGTGACCGCCGGATCGGCCATGCGCGCCCAGAATTCCTTGGAATTCACGAGGCGCTCCCAGAAGTCGGCGGGGCGGGCGTGGGGCGCGCGGCCCGGCGCCTGGCCGTTGGCCTTCTCGACGTCGCAGTACTTGCCGTACCAGAACCGGCGGGCATCGCCCTTCATCCAGCCGGGGAGATGGACGCCATTGGTGACGTGCCCGATGGGCACCTCGTCGACGGCCTTGCCGGGATACAGGCATTGCCACATCTCGCGGCTGACGGCCCCGTGCAGTTCGCTGACGCCGTTGGCGGCGCGGCTGGCCTTGAGGGCGAGCACGGTCATGCAGAACGGTTCGTGGGTGTTCTTCGGGTCGACGCGGCCGAGGGCCATGAGTTCCTCGTGGGACAGGCCGAGCTGGGTCTGGAAGTCATGGGCCATGTAGCCCATCAGCTCGCTGCTGAACCGGTCGTGACCGGCTTCGACGGGAGTGTGGGTGGTGAACACGCATTCCCGGCGCGTCGCGGTCAGAGCCTCCGCGAAGGCGGCGCCAGCCGCCTGCTTCTCGCGGATGAGTTCCAGGGCGAGAAACGCGGCATGCCCCTCGTTGAGATGGAAGGTGGAGGGCTGGACCCCGATGGCGCGCAGGAACCGCACCCCGCCGACGCCCAGCAGAATCTCCTGCATGATGCGCGTCGAACTGTCCCCGCCGTAGACCCGGGTGGCGAGGCGCTGGAAGTGTTCCTCGTTCTCCGGCAGATGCGGGTCGAGCAAATACACCGGGCACCGCCCGACGTTCACGCGCCACGCCCGAAAGTAGACCGTGCTCATGCCGAGCCGGACGGAACCCCGGACGGGCTCCCCGCGATCATCCAGAACCGGCTCGATGGGAAGGTTCCGGGGATCGAGCAGCGAATAGTACTCGGTCTGCCAGTTGTTCTGGTCGATGGCCTGCTGGAAGTAGCCTTCGCGGTAGAAAAGGCTGACGCCGACGAAGTCGATGCCGAGATCGCTCGCGGCCTTGGCATGGTCGCCGGCCAGAATTCCGAGCCCGCCGGCGGCGATGGGCAGGCTCTCGTGAAAGCCGAATTCGGCGGAGAAATACGCCACCGGCCGACCCCGGAGCGCCGCGGCCTCCGTGGCGGCCCAGGTGTTGGGCTCGGCGAGATACGCGTCGAAGTCCCGCAGCACCTCCGCGACCCGGCGCCGGAACCCGGGTTCCATCAGGTGCACCCCGAGTTCGTAGTCACCCACCTCCCGCAGAACGGCGACGGCGTTGTGATACAGGTTCTGCCAGGAACGCGGCGAGAGCTCCTGGAACAGGTCCTGGGCATCCTGGTTCCAGGTCCACCAAAGGTTGCGGGCCAGCCGGTGCAGACCGGAGCGAAGCTGGGTGATTTCGGTAGTGGCGGTGGCGGCAGCGGATGTCGACGTCATGAGCGGGTTCCCTGACGGCGTCTGGGGGGACGCCTTCGGGCAGGGAAGCTAGGTAGCCGGATTCCCGTGCGGCAATGGAAATTTCGAGGGAACACGGCCACCACCACCACCGGCCACCCCCCCGGTCAGGGTTTCCGGTCCGCGAGCCGCGCCACGATCCAGTCGGCATGCAACCGCGCCACCTCGCCCATGATGCCGAGGTCCCGTCCGCGACGGGCGGCCTCGGCGGCATGCCGGGTCTCGAGCTCCGGTTTGCGTTCCGCGCCGTGGTACAACGCCAGGTAGAGATGGGCGTAGAATTCGGCGTTGCGTCGCCGGGGGCCCTCGGGCTCCGCGGCTGCGGCGTCGAGCACGTCGCGCGGCTGGGCCTGCCCGCCGTACAACGCCTGGATCCGGGTCATCGGCACCCGGGAATCCCCGTCGCAGGGCAGCAACCGCTTGCGAGCCGCCGCGAAACCCTCCGCCCACGCGACGCAGGCGAAGTGCCAGGCGGAGTTCTCCACGTCGTGGGGATTGACGGTGCGATGGGATTCGAACTGCCGGCGCCCATCGTCGTAGCGCCCGGCATAGAAGAGCGCGATGCCCCGCTGCCAAAGCTCCGCGGCATTCGCGGGCCGCAGCTCGGCGACGCGGTCCAGATCGGCGATGGACCCGGCAAAGTTGGCCAGCCGCAGGCGCAGCATCCCCCGCTGCATGTGGCGGGCGGGGTCGCCGGGCCGAAGTTCGATGACCTTCGTCACCGCGGCCTCCGCGGCGGGAAGGTCGTTCAGGCGCTCATGGATCTGGGCCTTGAGGAAGTAGGGACGCGGATCGTCGGGCTGCAGGGCCGACGCGGCGGTGGCGGCTTCCAAGGCGCCCTTCGCCAGGTTCTTGGCGGCCAGTTCGCGGGCGCGGGTCAGGAGCCCGTCGAAGGTCGGCGACCCGGCCTCGGGACCGGCCGGGATCAGGGCCGAGCCCGGCGTGACGGTGGGCGACGCGACCGCGGCGAGGGCCCGATCCAGGGGACCCAGCAGGACCACGCCAAGCGCCAGCCGGGCGAGGCGGAGGGAAAGGAGGTTGACCATAGGACGGCGGAATCTAGCCGGGATCCTCCCCGCTTGGTAACCAAGAACCGGGCCTGGGTTCGTCTCCCGCAGGGCAGTTGACGAAGCCCGGTGCGGAACCGGGTTGTGGGGCCGGCGACTGGCTGCCCGCCGAAGCGTCCGCGCGACGGTGGGCCGAGTCGCCGGTTTCCCCGCTGGTTTCGCCTGCTTCGATCGCCCCGCGACCCGGCCCGCCGGCGGGGTGCACCGAAATCTGGCGGTGGCCCCGGGGTCACGAGCGCAACGCAAAAAGGCGCCGACCGAAGTCGGCGCCTCCCGGAAGTCGGACAGCAGGGGCCGCGGCGTGGCTCAACGGCGGACGGGCGCCGAGGTGCGCTCAAGGACCCAGGTCCAGTCGAGGTCGCCGACCGGGACGGTGGGCGGCGCGTAGGCGAAATTCATCTTCTCGCGGGGCACCGTGGTTTTCCACTTCTTGATCTCGGAATGGCCGTCCGCGAACGCGAACCCGCACGCGTCGTTGTGGTAATTCGCGGGCATGTCGATCCAGCGGCGATCGCCCTGGGCGTTGAAGAAGGCGCCGTCATTGATGGAGTCGGGGTGTTCGTCGACGAAGATCCAGAGCTTGGAAGGGCCGGGGTCCGAGACGTCGGAGGTCTTCTCGAAGACCTTCTCGCAGCGCAACAGGTCGTCCGTCGCGGCCTTGTTACCCCTGCCGACGGCGCCGTTCATGGAGATGGAACGGACGCGCTCGGTCCACTTCCGGGCCCGTTGGGTCGGATGGATCATTTTGTCGGCGGGGCACTTGTAGATGCCGGCGGCGTTTCCGGCATACCGGGCGAGGACGGCATAGTCATCGCTGGTGAGATAGAGCTTATTCGTGTTGTGGGTGCTGGTGTCCCACGTCAGCCATCCCATGACCCAGGGATAATAGCCGGTCCCCGACTGCGAGATCCGCGCGCCGGACTGGGCTTCCCCGCCATGGGTGTTCATGGGGTATTTCTCGTCGTTGTCGCCGGAGTAAAGGTGGACGGCCAACACCAGCTGCTTGGTGTTGTTCATGCACAGGATGCCCTGGGCCTTCGACTTGGCCTTGGCGAGGGCGGGGAGCAGCATGCTGGCCAGAATCGCGATGATCGCGATCACGACCAGAAGTTCGATCAGGGTGAATCCGCGTTGCGGGGCGGATGGGGGGTAAAGGTTCGTTTTCATGGGATCGACGGGCGCCTGGAAGGCGGGTCCGGAAACAATGGAGTGCAGCCATCGAAGGCGCGCAAGAGTCCTGTGGGGAGTCAGGGGGGCGGGCGGTGAAAGACACGGGGATCCGTTCCGGTCCCTGCGGCCCCCCCCCGCGCGCACCAGATGAGGATGACGATGCCGGACGGAGAATGCCGGATGGGACGGACGGGATTTGGGGTTTGAGATTTGAAGGGCGGAAATCGAGATTCGCGGGCGTGTCGGTGCAGTTCACCATCCTCGGCAGCGGGAGCAGCGGCAATTGCGCCTATCTGGAGACGCCGGGGGCCCGGCTGCTCATCGACGCCGGGTTCAGCGGCAAGCAGATCCGGGAGAGGCTCGCCTCCATCGGACGGAGCCCGGAGACGCTGAGCGGCATCCTGGTCACGCACGAACACGGCGATCACATCCAGGGGTTGGGCGTGATCTCCAGGAAGATCGAGGCGCCGGTCTATCTCAACCGCCTCACCCGCGAGGCCGCGGAAAAGACGCTGGACTGCCGGCTCAAGGCCGCCGTGTTCCAGACGGGGGCCACGTTCGAGATCGGGGACGTCACGGTGGAGACGTTTGCCATCCCCCATGACGCCTATGATCCCGTGGGATTCCTCTTCCGCACCGCCGCGGGCAACGTCGGTTTTCTCACCGACCTCGGCCATGCGACCAAGCTCGTGCTGGAGCGGGTGCGCCCGGCCCATCTGCTCGTGCTGGAAGCCAATCACGACCTCAAGCTGCTCCAGGAGGACACCCGGCGTCCTTGGGCCACGAAACAACGCATCCTCAGCCGGCACGGCCACCTCTCCAACGACGCCGCCGCCGAGGTCGCCGAACAACTGGCCGAGGGCGGACACCTGCGACGCATCTACCTGGGGCACCTCAGCCGGGACTGCAACCGCCCCGAGCTCGCGATGAAGGCGGTCGCCGGCCGCCTCGCCCGCCTGGGCGCCGCCACGATCCGGGTGGAGAACACCAGCCAGGAAGCCCCGGGGCAGACGGTGACGCTCGGCGGGACCTGAGGCCTATGGACCTGAGATCGCAACGCTGGTTTGGACCCGACGACCTGCGGTCGTTCGGGCATCGGTCGCGGGCGAAGCAGATGGGGTTCGACCGCGAGGAGTTCATCGGGCGCCCGGTCATCGCCATCCTGAACACGTGGTCCGACCTGAACACCTGCCACACCCACCTGCGGGAACGGGCGGAGGATGTGAAGCGGGGGGTCTGGCAGGCCGGGGGGTTCCCCGTGGAAATCCCCGTGATGTCGCTCGGCGAGATGTTGATGAAGCCGACGACGATGTTCTACCGCAACCTCCTCGCCATGGAGGCCGAGGAGGTGCTCCGGTGTCATCCCGTCGACGGCGCGGTGTTGATGGGCGGTTGCGACAAGACCGTCCCCGCCCTGCTGATGGGCGCGTTCACGATGGACCTGCCCTGCCTGTTCCTTCCGGCGGGTCCCATGCTCAAGGGCCGTTGGCGCACCACCACGCTCGGCAGCGGCAGCGACGTCTGGAAGTACTGGGCCGAACGCTGCGCGGGAACCCTCGACGCCGGGGACTGGGAGGAAATCGAGGACGGCATCGCCCGCTCGCCCGGCACCTGCATGACGATGGGGACCGCCTCCACCATGGCCTCCATCACCGAGGCCATGGGCCTCATGCTCCCCGGGGCCGCCACCATCCCCGCCGTGCACTCCGCCCATGCCCGGATGGCCGTGGCCTGCGGACGTCGCATCGTGACCATGGTGCAGGAGGATTGGCGCCCCTCCCGCTTCGTCACCCGCGCCAGCTTCGAAAACGGCGTGACCGCCCTGATGACCCTCGGCGGTTCCACCAACGCCGTGGTCCATCTGCTCGCCATGGCCCGCCGCCGCGGCGTGGACCTGTCGCTCGCCGACTTCGACCGCATCTCCCGCCGGGTGCCCGTCCTCGCCGACCTCCGCCCCTCCGGACGCTTCCTCATGGAGGATTTCCACGAGGCCGGCGGCGTGCGCGCGTTGCTGGCCGGAATCCGGGACCTCCTCCAACTCGAGGCCCGGACGGTCGACGGACGCACCCTGGGCGAATGGCTGGCGGACGCCGAAAACCTCAACCCCGAGGTGGTCCGGCCCCCGTCGAACCCGGTCTCCCGCGAGGGCGGAATCGCGGTGCTGCACGGGAACCTCGCGCCGTCCGGTTGCGTGCTCAAGCACACGGCCATGGAACCCCGGTTCCACCGGCACCGGGGCCAGGCCGTCGTCTTCGAGAACTACGCGGATCTCAAATGCCGCATCGACCTCGAGGATCTCCCGGTGACTCCCGACTCCGTGATCGTCCTGAAACAGGCGGGTCCCGTCGGCGCCCCCGGCATGCCCGAGTGGGGCATGCTCCCGATCCCGAAGAAACTGCTCAAACAGGGCGTGCGCGACATGCTCCGCATCTCCGACGCCCGCATGTCCGGTACCGCCTACGGCGCCTGCATCCTGCACGTCGCCCCCGAATCCGCCGTCGGCGGCCCGCTCGCCCTGGTGCGCGACGGGGACTGGATCGAACTGGACGTCGCCGAACGCCGCCTGCACTGGGCCGTCGACGACGCGGAGATCGCCCGGCGCAAGGCGGCCTGGACGCCCGCGCCTCCGCGGTTCGTGCGCGGGTTCGGGCTGTTGTCGCATCGTGAGATCACCCAGGCGGACGAGGGTTGCGATTACCGGTTCCTGACCGGCGCCCAGCCCACGCCCGAGCCGGACATCTTCTGAATCCCCGGTTCCGGACGGGACGCCTACGGGCCCACCGCGGAAGCGGCCACGGGAACCACCCCGGGCCAGACGTAGGTCTGGAGCATCACCAGGATCCCCATCAGGACCGCCAGCGCCACGCTGTGCCAGAACACGGAGCGCAACACCGTGCCCGCGTCCGGGCTGTCCGGGTGCCCGCCCGTCGCCACGCTCGCCACCACGATGCTCTGGGCGTCGATCATCTTCCCCATCACGCCGCCCGAACTGTTCGACGCCGCCATCAGGATCGGCGACAGGCCCAGCTGCTGGGCGCTGACCTTCTGCAAATTGCCGAAAAGCACGTTGGAGGACGTGTCGCTCCCCGTCAGCGCGACGCCCAGCCAGCCGATGATCGGCGAGAAGAACGGGAAGAACACGCCCGTCCCCGCCATCGCCAGGCCCAGGGTCGTATCCAGTCCGCTGTACCGGGTCATGAAACCCAGGGCCAGCATCAGCGCGATGGTCAGCAACGAGACCCGCACCCGCCACAAGGTTCGTCCGTACAGGCGGGCGAGCCGCCCCGGGCCTTCTGCTGGTAGCGCGTGTCCTGGTACGTGCTG
>CAZSOV010000342.1:0-8013 GCA_964608505.1 uncultured Verrucomicrobiota bacterium | reverse complement strand
GCCGAGGCCTCCGGAGCCGCAGCTGCGGCCTTCGCCGGAGCAGGTACTCGCCAAGCTGGCGAAGCTGTCCGGGCACCAGAACGTCGGGTTGGTCCGCCAGCGCTTCGAGATGTACCGCGAATCCAAGGACGACAAAGGGTTGGCGGAGTACCTGACCACGTTCCATGCGCGGTTTTGGGACTTGAGCCAGTTCATGAAGCTGGTGAAGCAGCGTTTCACGCTCTGGTACAACCTGCGCGTGGGGCGGACGGGGACACTCTGGGAGGACCGTTTCAAGAGCGTGCTGGTGGAGGGTCAGGGTCAGGCCTTGGTGACGATGGCGGCGTACATCGAGTTGAACCCGGTGCGGGCGGGGTTGGTGACGGACCCGAAGGACTACCGCTGGAGCGGGTACGGGGAGGCGGTGGCGGGGAAGCGGCGGGCGAAGGACGGGATTCGCTCCCTCGTTACCGCGTTGCAACGGGGGCGTGAGGAATCGCCGGGCAAGTCGTTGGAGCTGTATCGGATGTGGGTGTTCCGGGAGGGGGACGAGCGGCGGGCGGGGATCGGGGAGGATGGGCGGGCGTTGCGGGGTTCGCTGTCGCGGGAGGCGGTGGTGGGGGTGTTGGAGGGGAATGGGAAGTTACCGGTGGGCGAGTACCTGCGGTGTCGGGTGCGGTACTTCACGGCGGGAGCGGCGTTTGGGAGTCGGGAGTACGTGGAGGGGATCTTCGGAGCGTATCGGGAGCGGTTCGGGAAGAAGCGCCGGAACGGCGCGAGGCGGGTGCGTGGTTTGGAGGGGACGGAGGCGTATGTCCTCCGGGATTTGAAGAAGGCGGTGTTTGGGTAGCAGGGCGAAGCCCCTCGGATGGGCCACAGGGGTAAGGCCCGCTGCTTCGGGAAGCCCTGTCCCTGCGCGGCAAGGCCCGCTGCTCGTCCCCGGCGCCGGCCTGGCCGCGTGCTGAGGGTAGACTGACCAAAGCGAAAGCGGGCCGAACACTGGTTCCACGGCCCGATCAGGAGGGAGGGTCGTCCACTGGCTTTCCGCTCGACCTCGAAGCGGCGTAAACGCTGCGGTCCGGAGCGCGGTTGCGTGGGCATGCCCGGGCGTTCGAATCGATTTTCAAGACCCCATTGATGCGAGTGACGGCAACGGTGCTGCACGGGACTTGGCAACGCGGCCCCTGGCCCTTCTTTTCGCCTTCGCCGACCTCCATTACCGGTCCTGCCAGAGCTCGTTCAGGGCCCGAACCGTTTCCTCGACCAACCGTCGTCCTCCCTCCGGGCCGACCACGCCATCGTCGATCCGCGCGCTGTACCCGCCGCCGGCGACGGCCCGTTCGGTCGGCAGGTAGGCGGGGCAATCGGCCGTCAGCTGCACGACGGCGGTCTGGGTGGCCGGGCTGCGTGACTTGATGCGCAGGCTGTAGTCGGTGAATAGCTCGAAGGGGTTGGTGGCCAGGGCGAGTTCGTCCAGGCGAAGCACGTGGATCTCGCACGAATAGAACGGGTCCAACTTCTGGCGCTCGTGACGCGCGGCCATGGTGCGCTGGACCCGCCAGTGGATGTAGTCCGGGCTGGGCAAGGCCGACAGCCTGTTGCGTCCGGCCTCGACGACCGCACGGGCCTCCTCGAATCGGGTCTCGGAAACCTTCCAGACGGGAAGCCGGAGGGTAGCCATGCGGTGCTCGAACCGGACCTGGGATCGCACCGGTGTTCGGGCGACCTCGAGCACCTCCTCGACGGCGCGGAGGATGCGCCGGGCAATTTCCTGGCGATACACGAGGTTCCGCCGTTGAAGCATGGCCGTGTCCGCGGCCTTGGCGACCTGCAGATGGGGCGATTGATCACCGCTGGCTCCCGCAAGGGGGAGAATGTGCAGTTCCGACCCGAACCGTTCGCGCAGCGCCTGGCGGGCGTCGAACCAGAAATCCGCGGACAGGTACAACTCGCCCTCGACGGACTGAGAGGGGCAGTAGAGCGCGAGTGCCATTCCGATCATCCGTCCGTCGCGCCAGAAGAAGAGGCAATCCAGGGAATCGTCCGAACCGCCTTCCGGATGGGAAAACCCGGGGTCCTTGGTGTCGCCGTAGAGCCGGGCGGTGCCGTCGAAATAGACCGCCCGCCGGTTCCGGGCGACGGACACATGGCCGAGGCCGTGGGTGAAGCCGCCGGGAGTGCGCTCCTTCCACGCCCGGGTCGCGGCGCGCGCCACCTTTTCCTCCATAAACTGTAGGTATTCGAGCGGCTGGATGACGCCCGGCTGGTTGGTCGGGATGCGATACGCCCAACTGCCGGCAAAGTCGTACGGATCCAGGTCCGCCTCCCGCTCGTCGGTGATCGTCGGCGCCGTGTGCGTGTGGGTCGTCGAGACGATGAGTTGGTCGGGGTTGAACTCGGGGATCGACTGCCGGAGCAGGCTTCGAATGCGATCCACCGAGCGTCGGCGAATGCCGACCAGGTCGCACGACACCCAGATCGCCTGCTCGATTCTTCCCCCGGCATCCCGGGTCTCGAGGGCGAGGGCGGTGGCGCCGATCGGATCATGAACGTCCCCGGAGATCCTGGTGTGATACTGGCCGGCGATGGCCACGGGGCCGGACGGAGTGATGCTTTCCGTCGCCCAGCCGAAGGATAGCGTCCCGAGGCGCCCGTCGAGGCCCTCCGCCACCGACGCGGAATCGGAGATCAAAGCCAGGACGAGCCCGCAGAGGATGCAAAACCGGTTCATGCTATGCTGTTGCTGTGGATGCCCCGCTCGGAACCGCCGTCCGTTCCAGAGGGAACGGAACTCGGGGCCTGCCGGGGACGGCGTTTCCTACCAAGTTCGTACGGCGATGGCGAAGGAACTCCCCGCCGATGCGCGGCTATTCGGCCCAAGTTCCCAGGCGGTCGCCCATGCGGGCGTAGAGTTCCCGTGGCGCGCCGGTGGGAACGGACAGGTCCTCGGCCAGGTGCAAGCGTCCGGGCTCGAAGAGCGTAAGCACCGCCGAACCACCGAACCGGAAGTACCCTTTCTCGTCGCCGCGGTCCACGGGGCGCCCGGGAACGAAGGAGTAGACCGTGCTCCCCACGTTGGTCGCCCCGATCTCGGCCATCAGCACCCGGCCCCGCGGCGATGCGATTTCCGTCAGCCAGCGCCGGTTTTCGCGGAGATAACCCAGGTTTCGGGACAGGGCCACGGGGTTCACGGACCACAGCCAGCCGTTCACCAGTCGGACCGGACCCGGCACGCCCGCGACCGGAAAATGGAACCGGTGATAGTCCACGGGGCACAACCGCGAGAACACGGCCGCGCCGCCCGTGTAACGCTCCACGAGACGCGGGTCACCCAGGAATCCGGCCAGGTCGAAGCGTTGTCCCTTCACGAAGAAGGACTCCGCCGCGGCGAGGTTCTCGAAGCCCAGGTGTCGTCCGTCGGCGGGAAACACCACCGCCCGCGGATCCGGATCCACGGGCCGCGCCCCGGGTGCGAGGCGGCGGTAGAAGAACTCGTTGAAAGTGCGGAACGATTCCGGCGGGTCCGCAAATTCCGCCGGATCGAGGCCGAACTCGCGGATGAACGGAAGGACCCGGGTCCGGCTCGCGGGGCGGTCCATGCGCCAGCCGTACCAGCGGGAGAACCACGGCCTCGCCCCAGCCACGCGCAATGCCAGGCGGCCCGCCGGCGTCTCGTAGGCCCAGCGCAGCCACGCCTCGCCGTACACGGCCTCGGTCTCCACCCGCCCCGTGTAGCGATGCCGGAAGCGAATGGGCTCCCGCCCCCCTGACGCCGCGTCTGTCATGGTTTTCCCGTTGTTCCCGCGGCGTTTACGGCGTGCGATCCCGGATGAAACCCCCGTGAGGTCCCGCCTCCCGCCCATCCCCCTCCCCTTCTGCCACCGCCACCGCCTCTGCCGACGCTGCGCCTCGGCCTACTTGGCGGACGGCATCATCCCTGACTTCCTCGCGTAGTCAAAAATCCCGCCGGCATCGATGACGGGTCGCACCTCGCCCATCGGACGCAGGGAATAGAGCTTGCCCGTGGCGTCGTGCCGGATGGTGTTGGCATCGATGTCGACGGTCGCCCGATCGCCGGTTTTGAAGATCTCGCAAAGGCGGTCCGGGCACTCGACGGGGTACAATTCGCCGGTGGCGATGCAGTTGCGGAAGAAAATCCGCGCGAAGCTTTCGGCCACCACCGCCTGGCAATCCGCGGCGCCCATCGCGATGGGGGCATGCTCCCGCGAGCTGCCGCAGCCGAAGTTCCGTCCGGCGATCACGATGGGATACTCGGTGTCCATCGCGCCCTCCTTCACGAACCGCGCCGGGTACTGCGCATCCGGCAGGCCCCAGAGCGCGTAGCTGCCCAGCTTCTCGTACTCCTCCGGAATCGTCGGAACCAGGTTCAGGAACTGCGCGGGGATGATCTGGTCCGTGTCGATGTTGTCGCGGACCACGTACACGGGCCCCGAGAAAACGCTCTGCATGGGGCCAGCTTGCACCTGGTCCAGCCCCCCTTTGAAGTGGAAAACCATGCCCCCACGGCTCCCGGATGCACGACGGATCGGAGGCGGTGTGGTGCCACCGCAACCACCCGAAGCGCGCGGCTCCGCGGCTCCAGCCCGCCCGCCTGCAGGCTCGACGGACGCGGGTGGGAGCGGGTCGGCACCCCGGATCGCGCGCTCCGCCAAGGATTCCGTCGTGCCGCCCTGCGCCGCATTGCGCCCGCACCGTGTTCCGGCAGATTCTCCCGTACGACGCATGACGAGTCTGGCCCTGAAAAACAGCGACCGCGACCTGGACGAACTGGCCGGGCGCATCCACGCCGGCGAACGCCTCTCCCCGGACGACGCGCTGCGGCTGTTCGCGGTCCGCGACCTCAACGCCCTCGCGTCCCTGGCCAATCACGTGCGCCAGCGCAAGGTCGGCAACCGGGCCAGCTACCTCGTCAACCGCTACATCAACTACTCGAACTACTGCATCCTTTCCTGCCAGTTCTGCGCCTTCGCCCGCAAGAAACGCGACGCCGACGGCTTCGAGCTTTCCGCCGACCAGATGGTCGCCAAGGCCCGCGAGGCCCTGGCCCTCGGTGTCACCGAACTTCACATCGTCGGCGGCCTCCATCCCTCCCTCCCGTTCTCCTATTACCTGGAGTTCCTCCGGAGCCTCAAATCCCTCGATGCCCGGCTTCAGTTGAAGTGCTTCACCGCCATCGAAATCCTGCACCTGGCCTGGCTGGCCCGGAAGTCCGTGCCCGACACCCTGCTCGAACTCCGGGCCGCCGGGCTCGACTCCCTCACCGGCGGCGGCGCGGAGATCTTCGCCAAAGACATCCGGTCCCGGATCGCTCGCGGCAAGGAATCCGCCGCCGAATACCTCGACGTCCACCGCGCCTGGCATCGCCTTGGCGGCCGCAGCACCTGCACCATGCTCTACGGCCACCTCGAGTCCCTCGCGGACCGCGTGGATCACCTCCGTCTCCTGCGCGAACTCCAGGACGAGACCCGCGGTTTCACGGGCTTCATCCCCCTGCCCTATCAACCCGACCATAACGGCCTGCCCGTGGACCACGCACCCACCGGGTTCGACTCGCTCCGGACCATCGCCGTCAGCCGGCTGTTCCTCGACAATTTCGATCACGTCACCGCCTATTGGGTCGGCCTGGGCACCAAACTGTCGCAGGTCGCCCTCAGCCACGGCGCCGATGACTTGCACGGCACCATCATCGAGGAGCATATCTTCCACATGGCCGGCGCCACCTCGCCTCAGGGCCGGACCGAGGCCGAACTCGTCAAGGCCATCCGCGAGGCCCACATGATACCCGTCCAACGCGACACGTTCTACCAGCCGATCCGGGTCTGGGAGGAATCCCCCTCGCCGGCAACCCCCGAGCCGGCCGTGGCACGCTGAGACGCATCCAGGCCGATGCGTCCACGGTCCGCGGCCTTCCCATCGCTTCCAGCGCCGCTCAGACCGAAGGCAGCTGCCATTCCCCGCGGAATGGTCGAGGCCGCAACAGCGCCTGCGCGGAATCGTCCGCCGGAAACCGCTCGCCCTCCGGATCCCACTTGAGCCGGCGCCCGATCCGAACCGCGATCAACGCCAGCTGGCACAGGGTGTCCCCGCGCACCGCCGTCTCGACGTCGCTGATCGTCGGACGCCGCTTCCGGATCGCCTCGATCAGGTCCCGCCCGTGATCGACGCTCACGGGCAGGCTCACGGGCATCGTGCCGCTCTGATTCCGTGGATCGGTCAGCAGCCCCTCGGAGGACGCCTGGATTGCCCCGCGCCGGACATGCACCCAGGCGGTCTCGCCGACGAACCGGACGCCGTGCTCGAAGCCGGGCGTGCCATCGCTCACGAACGTGATGGGCGCCCGGTCCCCGCCGTATTCGAACCGGACCTTCCAGCGAAGAATTGCGTCGAGATCACCCTCCTTCGGGAACTCCCCCTCGCCCTCGACCGACACCGGGCCCGTGGCATCCGCCGCATTCCCCCACTGGGCGATGTCGAGGTGATGAATGCCCCAGCAGGAAATCATCCCGAGCGAGAACCGAGTCATGTTCTCGTGGTTGTCGCGCTGCAGTTTGTCGGCGTGGAAGGACGTCCACGGCGCGGGCCCAACCCACCGGTTCCAGTCCACGTGGTCCGGCACCGCCTGTTCGGCAAAACGGGGACCAACGCGCCCGCCCGGCACCGACACCTGGATTTCGCGGATCTTCCCGAGGCGCCCGTTCCTCGCCAACTCGCAGGCCCACCGGAATTTTTGGTCCGACCTCTGCTGGGTTCCAAACTGAAAGAGGACGCCCTTCCTTCGCACCGCGGCCCGGACGCGGCGGGCTTCCTCGAAGGACAATCCGATGGGCTTTTCATGGTAGAGATGCTTCCCGCGCTGGATCGCGTCGAGCGCCGCCAGAGAATGCCAGTGCACCGGCAACGCCATCAGCACCGCGTCGATGGAACCGTCCGCGTTCAACTCCCGGAAATCGTGGTGCGCCTTCACATCGCCAACCCCGTACACCTCCCGGATCGTGGCCCGCGCCCGTTGGACGTTCTGCTGGTTCACGTCGCAAACCGCCGTCACCCGGACCTCGGACTGGGCCAGGAACGCCCGCATGTCCGACTGCCCCTGCGCCCCGACACCGATAACTCCCAGGGTTACCTTGCTGTTCGGGGCGACCTCCCCGCCCCGACCCAACACCCGAGCCGGCACGATGCAGGGCCCCACGGCTGCCGCGAGGGCCGCTTTCAGGAAGGACCGACGGTTCCCGGATACGGTCGGAGCCGTGGAGACATGGGGTTTCACGGCCCAACTCGACCACCCGTGCCCGCGCCCCGTCAACGCCGTGTTCCACCGGTTCCCGCCCCCATCATCGATCGATCATCGATCGCCCACCAACACATCCGCGCCCGCCCCCGTAAAGGCACCGTAAGACAACCTCATCGCAGGTCGGTTGCCCCGGAGCGCCAACCATGAGCCACGGTTTGCAATCCCACGCGCGCAGTCGTCCTCATGGTGATGCTAGCCAAAGACCCCCTTCCGGAAGTCCCGTACGATGCACAACTCCCCGCCCTCCAACCCGCGCATCGACCGAGCCCCGCTCTGCCGCCCCTTCCCGAACCGTTCCCGGTGCCGCGCGAACATCCCCTCCACGAACTCCCGTCCCCCGAACACCGCCCCGTCGCAGAAATACCGCACCCGACACCGCACGTACTTCGTCACCGGCAATTGCCCCTTCGCCTCCAGCACTTTCAACACCTCCTCCCGCTTCAACACCCCACGCACCGGCCTCCCATCCTCCCCCGTCGCCTCCCGTTCCTCGTTCCCCTCCCGGTACACCCATTCCCAGTATACCTCCAACGCCTTGCTCACCGATTCCTCCCGCCCCCGCTGCAATGCCGTCACCAGCGTCTGAATCCCCAGCTTCGCCAACCGCTTGCCCGCCACCGCCTCCCCGTACCCGCTCCAGCGGTAGTCCTTGGGGTCCTGCACGATGCCCGCCCGCACCGGGTTCAGATCGATGTACGCCGCCATGGTGACCAGCGCCTGAC
>CAZSOV010000341.1:1584-8082 GCA_964608505.1 uncultured Verrucomicrobiota bacterium | reverse complement strand
ATGGAGAGGTCGAAACGGCCCGGTAAAACCGTCCCCGGGACGGACGGATCTCCGGGTCCGAAAAACGTCCGCCGTTCGAGGTCGAGGTCGCGGTCGGGGACCCCAACTCGACCCAGCTCCGGAGGTCGGTCGAGGTTTCGATCCGATGACGAATGCCCTCCGGCCCGACGATCCGCATTGAGAACCGCCCCTCGGTGTCCATCCGCGGATCGCCCAGCCTCGCCGCGGGATGCGCCGCATCCCAATACCGGACCAACCCGCTGCCGGGCGAATCCCCCGCCAGCTGGAACGTGCCCGCCATCAGAAGTGCGCCACTCGACTGCGCGGCGAAGGCCTCGACCCGCGGTTTGCCGAGGCGCTCGAGGACCCGCCCCTGCATCGGTCGATCCAGCAACACCTCCTCGACGGAGTCCAACTCGGCTCCGGCCAGCCGCATCAGTCGGAACTTCGATGCCGCGTCCACGGCGATCAGCACGCGATCCCGCGCGTCCACCGCCATTCCAACGACGGAATCGAACGGCCCGAACCGGACGGGCACCGGAACCCATTCCCCGTTCGCGATCCTCCCCAGCACCACCGGACGCACCCGCGAATTCGGTGCACGAGACCAATATTCGGCGGCCACGAGAACCCTGCCCGAACGCGTCGCGGTCATCGCGCGCACCACCGGCCCGAGGAGTTGCGGGTCCGGTGCCAGGGGACTGACGAATCCGGTATCCACCCGCCCCTCGGGTCGCAACCGCATCAATGCCCCACCCTCCACGCCGTCCAGTCGAACCGCATCCCCTCCGATCAGGATCCCGCCATCCGGTTGTTCCCCCATCGCCGTGATGGCACCGCCCACCGTCATCCGCGCAAAGGACGGGTCCACCTTCCCGTCCCGCTCCAGTCGCACCAACGCCGACTCCGCAGCCCCGCCGGGATCACGGGGCACGACGGCCACCAGGCTCCGACCATCCGACAACGGCAGCAGGACGCCGGCCCGCTCGTCCTCCAGGGTGCAGCGGAACCTCGGATCGACACGCCCGTCCGGCAGCAGGCGCGCGACGCCGCCGGGCCGCGGGATCCCGTCGACGTGGGTGAAGGTTCCCACGGCAAGAATCCGATCGTCCCGCTGCACCGCCAGCGCGCTCACCCCTCCCGCCAGCCCGATACGCGGAGCGAACGCGTCATCGATCGTCATGTTCCCCGGATCCAACCGGAGCAACCCATCGGTTGGAGTGTAGTCCAGGCGGAGGGGATCCCCCGCGACGAGCCATCGACCGTCCCGCAGGGGTGTCCCCACGATGCGGCCCAGGAACCCCAGAATCCCGTTCGCTGGCGGATGGACAACCCCCGAAGACGAGAGCCGGACGATTTCGGCCCCGCGATTCAACTCGCTCCGATACGCCAGCACCTGCCCGTCGCCGAGCAACCCCAGTGCCCCCCAGCCCGGTGCCTCCGCGAACGAACCGTCCCGCTCCCCGTTCGGGAGCAGCCGCGCCATCCCGCTCCAGGTCCCTCCCGGATCCCGGACAACGGACGATCCCGAAATGAACGCCCCGCCGTCGTCCTCCAGGAGAATCCCGCTCACGACGGGCAGAGCGTCCCCGCCCAAAACCAGCGAGGGCGAGAAGCCCGGGTCCAGCGACCCATCCGGATTCAGTTGCACCAGACCGGGCGCGGCCGGATTTCGCGAAAGCCGGAAATCCCCGCCCACCAGCATGCGCCCGTCCGGACGGAGCGCGAGGGCCGCAACCCGAACCTGCTCCGGAACGTTGCCCGGGAGGTCGATCACCGATTCGAAACCCAAGTCCGGCGTCCCATCCGGCATCAGCCGGGCGAGGCCACGCCGGGACACGCCCGCCACGTGCGTGAAGCTGCCGCCAATGAGGATCCGTTGGTCAGGCTGAACTACGATCACCGAGACCTCGTCCTGAACGAAGTCCTGCCAAACTGCGCCCGTAACGGAGGGGGCGAAGCTGACGTCCGGCGTGCCGTCCGAATGCAAACGCAGCAGGTTCCTCCGCGGCTCACCGTCGGCGACCTGCATGGGCCCCGTGATGCCTCCGACGAGGATCTTCCCGTCCGACTGGACCGCCAGGGCCCGGACGGGCCGGTACAGCCAACTGGTGATGTACGGCATCGTCGCGCAGCATCCGGCGCCTCCGGCGTCGAAGTCGCGGTCCACCGAGCCATCGACCTGAAGCCTCACCAGGCCATACCGCGGCAGCCCATCCACCGAGTGAAACCACCCGGCCACGAGAACCCGCCCGTCCGCCTGCGTCTTCAGGGCCGAAATGCAGGTGATCCCGTAAGCCATGCCGGACGGGTCCGAGACGGGCGTTCCGAGGACCGGGTGGAACGTTCGATCCCAACGGAACGATGCGGGGGCGGGCTCCGCCGCCCGCCCCGGCAGTGGGACACCAAGGCCGGCTGTCAGCGTGGCAACGAGATACAATACTGGTTTCATGGGAACACAGGCAGCAGTGGACGACGATTCCGACGCGGGCGGGCTCCGTCCGTCGGTTTCAGTTCCATCCCGGAACCGAACCTCGGATCGCCGCCCCCAGGTTCCCACCGGCTCCAGGAAGG
Organism: uncultured Verrucomicrobiota bacterium; assembly: GCA_964608505.1. Taxonomy (GTDB): domain Bacteria; phylum Verrucomicrobiota; class Verrucomicrobiia; order Limisphaerales; family CAIMTB01; genus CAIMTB01. The sequence continues at coordinate 5,508 of CAZSOV010000341.1, read as the reverse complement.
AAGGATTCGCGAGAACGGAGCGCCCGATGCGTCCCGCGGGGTTGCGCCCGGGTGGGGGATCGGGTTTTCTCATGGAAACCTCGCGAGCTCGCACGCTCCTCCGGACTTTCCGTGGACCCGGCGGCGTGTCCCTGAATGCTCCCGCGGGCGCGAATCCACGCCCAGACGTGAACCACCACTCGACGATGGCAAGGCGGGAGGAGGCCGAAGCCAGCGGCCTCCGGAACCTGCTCGCGGCGAACGCGAGCGAGCGTCCCACGGCGCCGGCCCTGCTGGCGCCCGATCGCGCACCGATGCGCTACGCGGCGCTGCGGGAATTCGTCGAAAGGACCGCCGCGCGCCTTTCCGAGGCGGGAATCCAGGGCGACGCGCGCGTGCTGGTCCTGGTACCGTCCGGCCCGGAACTCGTCACCTGCCTGCTGGCGGCATCCCTGGTGGCGGTCGCGGTGCCGGTGGGGGCTTCCGCCACGATATCCACGATCCGATCAGCGGCGTCACGCGTGCGACCCCGGTTGATCCTCGCGTCGGGTTCGCGCGGGCGGGAAGCGCAGGCGCTCGCGGACGCGGCGGGCATTCCGGTGTGGGTGCTGGAGCCGGGTGGTCCGGAGGCGCCGGCAGGTTGGTTCCGGTTCGTGGGCGATCCGCATTTCGCCGGCCTTTCCGCGGGACGCCCCACGGCATCCGTCGCGGTCCACGGGGATTCCGATCCGGCGGTCATTCTGCCGACCGGAGGGACGACGGGAGAACCGAAGCTCATCCCGCTGAGTGTCGGGAACCTCCTGGCGTCCGCCGCCGCCGCCGCCCGGGCACTGGAGCTCGGCCCGACGGACCGCTGCCTTCCCCTGGCTCCCCTGGATTCGGCCTTCGGATGGGTGGGCGGATGGCTCGCGACGATGGCCGTCGGAGCGGCCTGCCTCTGCCCGGCGGAGTCGCCGACGGGGGAGATCGAGGACTGGCTGCGGACCTGGGACCCGACCTGGATCCTGGCCACGGCCGGGATGCTGGAGCGCCTTCTGCATTCGTCCGGACCGAACCCGGTCATGCATGCGCCGGCGGTGGACGCCGCGGGGCGACGGCTGAGGTTCATCCTGTCCTCGGCGTCTCCCCTGCATGAACGCTGGAGAAACGGGATCGAGTCCCGGTTCCGCGTTCCCGTGCTCGAAGCCTACGGGGTCACGGAGGCGGCGCATTACGTCTGCTCGCAGGCGCTCCCGCCCCGGGCACGGAGACCGGGATCCGTCGGAGTTCCCGTACACGCGAGCGTCCGCCTCGTCGATTCGCGAGGCGCTCCGGTGCGTACCGGGGAAGTCGGCGAGATCGAGATTCGGGGGCCGGGGGTGTCGCGGTACCGTCCGGTGGCTGCGGAAGGTAGCGAGGACGCGTCGCGAACGGATTCCGAAGCGGACGCTGGCTGGCGCCCGACCGGGGATCTGGGTCGGATGGACGTCGACGGGGATCTGTTCCTGGTGGACCGGGTGGTGGAGACCATTCAGCGGGGGAAGGAGCGTGTGCTGCCGCGGGAAATCGAACGGTGCCTCACGGAACATTCGGAGGTGGCCCGGGCCGTGGTCTTTCCGGTGCCGCACGCCCAGCTCGGGCAGGAAGTGGCGGCCCTCGTGACCCCGTGTCGGGGCGGGGCACCGAGCGAGGAGGACTTGCGCAACCATCTGTTCGAGGCGTCGGCGAGGATTCGCATCCCGGCCCGCATCCTGGTGGTCCCGGAGCTGCCCCGCGGACCCGGCGGTCGCATCCGCCGCCGCGAACTGGCGGATCATGTCGCCTCCCTGCTGGAAGGGTCGTTCGAACCTCCGTCCGGCGCGACGGAGGAGAGCGTGGCACGCGTGTTCGGGGAGGTCCTGAACCGCCCGCGGGTGGGGCGCCGGGAGCACTTCCTCGTCCTGGGCGGCGACTCCCTGGGCGCCGTCCAGGTGGCGGTCCGCCTGGCGCGCGAGCACGACGTGTCCCTGTCCCGGGCGGTGGTGTTCCTGAATCCGACCGTCGAGCAACTCGGGCGCGAGCTGGACCGGCGGAAGGACGAGCGTGACCGGGATGCCCTGGCCGCCCGCCTGGGAGGGTTGTCGAACGACGAGTTGGATCGCCTGTTCGGCTGAGACCCCCGGCGACGGCCCGTTCCCAGCCCCTCCGGATTCCCGGCATGCCCGAAGATCATCGCCCACCCGATTCCCCCGCGGATCTGCGCGCCCGACTGGCCGGCCTGACCTCGGTCCAGCTGCGCGCCCTCCGCGAGCGGGCGGACGCCGCGGGGATCGCCGCCCCGGCGGAGCGCTCGGAGGTGCCATCGCTCGCGCCGTCCGGACCGCACCGGGCCTCGGTGGCCCAGGAACGGCTCTGGTTCCTGCAGATGTACGCGGGGCAATCCCCCGTCTACCAATCGGCGCGCACCTTCCGAATCCAGGGCCCACTCCGTCCGGAGCTGCTCCGACGCGCGTTCGAGACGGTGGTGCGACGCCACGAGTGTCTGCGGCACACGCTTCGCCTCGAGGACGACGCTCTGTGCGTGGAGCTTCGCCCCCCGGGTCCCCTGGAACTTCCCGTGCGGGAGGCCCGGGGAGAAACGCCCGCCGAATGCCTCCGCGATGCCGAATCGCGCCTGGCCGAGCTCGCCCGGCGTCCGTTCGACGTCCGGGCGGGTCCGCTGCTGCGCCTCGAATGGGTCCGCGTCGGGACCGACGATCACTGCCTGGGATTGTGCCTGCACCAACTGGCCGGCGACGGCTGGTCGATGGCGGTGCTCTTTCGCGAACTCGAGTCGTGCTACGCCGCCCTGGTCCGCGGCGAACCCACGCCCGGTCCCGCTCCGGAACCGGGCCGCTACCGTTCGTTCAGTGACTGGCAACGGGCACAGCTGGATTCCCCGGCCATGCAGGCCCACGAAGCCTACTGGCTCGACCGGTTCGCCGGCGCCCCCGGGCGGAGCGAGTTCCCCACGGACCGGCCCCGGCCTCCGGTCGAATCCTACCGCGGGCGGCGCCTGGACTTCGCCCTGGACGCCGAGCGCGTAGCGCGTCTCGAGGCCTTCGCCCGCGCGGAGGGTGTCACCCTCTTCGTCCTGCTGCTAGCTGCCTTCAAGGTCCTGCTCGCCCGGTACAGCGGGCAGACGGACCTCGTGGTCGGCACCCCCGTCGCCAACCGGCAACGGGTCGAGGACGAATCCACCGTTGGCGTCTTCGTGAACACCCTCGCGCTCCGCACCGATCTCGGCGGGGAACCGACGCTGCGCGAGGTGCTTCGCCGGGTCCGCGCAACCAGCGTGGGCGCGCTGGCGCATCAGGAGTATCCGTTCGAACGACTCGTGGACCGGCTCCGCCTCGAGCGGGATCCGGGCCACCACCCGCTGTTCCAGACCTTCTTCGCGTATCACCGGTTCCCGGACGACGCCCTCCGTCTTCCCGGGTTGAGCATCACGCAGAGTCGACCCGATCTGGGCACCTCCAAGTTCGACCTGTCCCTGCGGATCGACCGTCTCGCGTCCGGCGCGTCCGTCGCGGCCGAGTTCGCGACCGATCTCTTCGACGCCGCCCGGGTGGAACGTTGGGTCCGACACTGGACGAACCTCCTCGACGCGTTCGTCGACGAGCCGGAGACGCTGTTCACGTCCGCCCTCCTCGAGTCGCCGGAGGAGACTCGGAAGACCGTGGCCGCCTGGATGGGCCAGCCTGCACCCGGCGCCGGGCCCAACAGTCTCCCCGGCCTCCTCGCACCCCAGGTCCGGCGGAGCCCGCACGCGGTCGCCGTGCGGTCCGCGGATCGGGCACTCACCTACCGCGAACTCGACGAACGCTCCAACGCCCTGGCGCATGCGCTGATCCACGGCGGGCTCCCGCCCGAGGCGCGGGTCGGGGTTCTCGTGCCGCGCTCCGTCGACCTGCTCGTCGGCCTCCTCGGCATTCTGAAGGCGGGCGG
>CAZSOV010000341.1:0-1484 GCA_964608505.1 uncultured Verrucomicrobiota bacterium | reverse complement strand
CGCGCCTTCCTGGAAACACCGGGCCTCCGTTCGACCGATTCGCTGCTGGCGTCGACGGCCCTCACCTTCGACATCTCGGTCCTCGAGCTGTTTCTTCCCCTGACGGTGGGCGCCCGCATCGTGCTGGCCACGGACGAGGAACGGGGCGATCCGACGCGGCTGGTCGGTTTGGCGGAACGCGAAGGCGTCACGATCATGCAGGCCACGCCCACCGTCTGGGCACTCCTCTGCCGGCAGGATTGGCGACCGCATCCGGGTCTGACCGCCCTCGTCGGAGGGGAACCCGTCCCGCCCGGCGTCGCCGACGAACTCTGCCGGCGCGCGTCGGTCGTCTGGAACCTTTACGGACCGACCGAGACCACGATCTGGTCCACGGCCGACCGACTGGCCGCCGGGTCGCCGATCACCATCGGCAGGCCGTTGACCAACACCCGGGTCCATGTGATGGAGCGACCGGGGCAACCCGCACCGCCCGGGGTTCCCGGCGAGCTCTGGATCGGGGGCCTGTCCGTGGCGCGCGGGTACTTGAACCAGCCCGGGCTCACGGACGAACGGTTCGTCGACGATCCGGATGACCCGGGCGGGACCCGTCGCGTTTACCGCACCGGAGATCGTGTCCGCTGGTTGCCCGACGGGAGGCTCGAGTTTCTGGGCCGCCTGGACCGGCAGATCAAACTGCGTGGGCACCGCATCGAGCCCGGGGAGATCGAGGCCCGGTTGCGCGAACACCCCGCGGTGGCCGAGGCCGCGGTCGTCGTGGGCGGCGGGGCGGACGAGGAGCGCCGATTGCTCGCCTACCTCGTGGCCCGGGCCGGGCAGGAACTCGCCGAAGGGGACATCCGAACCTGGCTCCGGCAACGACTGCCCCCGGCCTTGATCCCCGAACGGTTGATTCCCATGCCGGCACTGCCCACGACACCCTCCGGAAAGCTGGACCGGCAACAGCTCGAGCGACACCGACCCGAGGCGGCGCCTGGTGGGAGCCATCCCCCGCCCGCCCCTCCGCTCACGGACACCCAACGAACGCTGGCCGAGCTCTGGACAAAACTCCTCGGTCGGACCGACTTCGGCATCCACGACTCGTTCTTTGTCCTCGGCGGGGATTCGCTGGGTGCCATCCGCCTCGTGGACGAGGTGCGCCGCCGGTTCCGCCGCGACCTCTCGATCACGGACTTCTTCGCCCACTCGACGATCAAAGACCTGTCCACGATTCTCGGCTCCGCGTCGGCAACTCCCGGCGCCGGGTGGCCCCCGACTCCCTTCGCTAGCCCCCGCTCCTGAATGGGTGGGGCGTCCGGGTTCGGGGCATTCCTGAACCCGTACCACGGCACGCGCGGGGGTACCCCAAACCCATCTTCGACAGTTTGAAATGCAGGGGGCTTGGTTATCAAGCACTTGCGACGCACCCTCCGGCTCTTGGCACTACATGTTCGCTTCCGGAGGGGGCTCTTCGGGGACTTCGCGCAAGGTCGGAGGCACCGCCA
>CAZSOV010000340.1:0-8126 GCA_964608505.1 uncultured Verrucomicrobiota bacterium | reverse complement strand
CGCACGCTGGATCGGGCCCGGCTGAACGCCCCGCTGTTCGGAAAGGTCGTGCGCTTGAATCTCTTCGGGCAGTTCTGCCGGACCCTGGCCACGCTGCTTTCCAACGGCGTCCCGGTGCTGACGGCGCTCAAGATCAGCGAGTCGATCATGCCGAACGTGGTGCTGAAGGAGGCCATCGCCAAGACGCGCGAGGAGGTGACGGACGGCAAGACCATCGCCCAGCCGCTGGCCCGCTCGAAGGTCTTCCCGCAGCTGATGATCGACCTGATCCGCATCGGCGAGGACACGGGCGACGTGCCGGGCGCGCTGGAGAACCTGGCCTCCACCTACGAGAACGAGTTGTCGCTCCAGTTGCGGATGCTGACCAACCTGATCGAGCCGGCGATGATCATCACCATGGCCGTCGGGGTGGGCTTCCTCCTGTTCAGCGTCGTGAGCGCGATGTTCGCCATCACGCAGAACATCAGTCGTTGAGGCATGCCCATGCGCCTGAACGGCAACGCCGGCGGGGTGGCGAGGGGCCGCGGGGCGCGGACCGCCTTCACCCTGCTCGAGGTGATGATCGTCGTGGGCATCGCGGTGCTCGTCATGGCCATCAGCATTCCCTTCGTGCAGCGCACCATCCGGCGGGACGCCGTGGTCCAGGCGGTGAAGGTGGTCGAGGACGCCTGCCACAGCGCGCGCGCGACCGCCATCTTCGGCAACGGCCCGGCCGACCTCGTGATCGGCGTGGGCGAGGGTTCGTTCCGGGTGCAGGGCAGCTCCGCGGGGCCCGGATCGTCCCAGGTCGACCCCGAAACGGGCGCCCGGAAGCCGGCGGCGCAACCCCCCAAGCCCTTCGCCGGCACCCTCGGCGAGGACGCCGTGATCGAGTTGCTGGCCGTGAACTTCGTCGAGGCGCACGCGGACGAGGAGGCGCGGGTGCGGTTTCACCCGAACGGCACGAGCGACGAGTTCACGATGGTGGTCCGGATCGGGACCAAGGCGTGGCGGAAGGTCACGCTCGACATCATGACCGGCCTGCCGAAGACGGAGATCATCCGGTAGCTCCCTGCCCGCGCGCCATGCACCTCCTGAACATCCCACCCGATCCCGATTCCGATCCCGGGCACGGCGCGCGACGCCGGGGGTTCACCCTGCTCGAGGTCGTGCTGGCGATGGGGATGCTCTTCGCCTTCGTGTTCATCCTGCTCCAGATCACCGCCACCAATCTCAAGGTCGCCCGTTCCCTGCGGCGGACGACGGTGGATGCCAGCAGCCTCGCGGCCGAGGTCTCGCTCACCAACCGCCTCGAGGAGGGCATGGATTCGGGCGATTTCGGCGATCTTTTCCCCGGCTACTCGTGGAGCCGCGAGACGACGATGGTCGGGACGAACGGGCTCTTCGAACTGCGGTTCGAGGTGTACCGGGCGCGGGAACCGAAGCCGGAATCGGAACTGGTGGTGCTCCTCTACCGCCCGGATTCGGCGATGCGCGCGGGGGGGACGCGATGAGGACGCCTGGACCCTGGAGGTGGGGCCGGGCCGGGACCGCCTTCACCCTGCTCGAGGTGATGCTGGCGCTGGCCATCCTGATGATGGTGCTGGGGGTCGTGTATTCCACCTGGGTGTCGGTGCTGCGGGCGAAGCGTTCCGCGGACAAGGTGGCGCTCGCGGCCCAGCGGTCCCGGGTGGCGATCCGGACGCTCGAACAGGCCTTCCAGGGCGTGCAGGTGTTCCAGCAGAACCAGCCCCTGTATGCCTTCCTGGCCGATACCAGCGGTCAGTACGCGTTTCTGAGCGTGGCGACCCGGCTCCCGGAGTCGTTTCCCGGCAGCGGGTTCTACGGGGATCAAACCCTGCGTCGGGTGACCTTCCAAGTGGAGCCCGGCACCAACTACGCCCCGCAATTGGTGATGCGCCAGTACCCGCTGCTCCTGTCGACCAACGCGACGGAGGAGGCCTATCCCATCGTGCTGGCACCGGAACTGACCGATTTCATCATCGAATTCTGGGACGCACGCCGGGGCGAGTGGCTGGTCGAATGGCTCTACACCAACCAAATCCCGCCCGTCGTCCGGTTCATGGTCGGCGTCGGCAAACGCCAGGACGATCCCTCGAAACCGCAGGCCGTGCAGGTCCAGACCGTGGCCCTGACCGCGGTGCCGGTGCCCGCCAACCTGCAAGGGCGTCCCGGCGGACGGCTCGCCCCGCGGCCGGGCGGCACCAACCCGCCCGCCGGCGATCCCAACAACCCCGGGCAGCCCGGGACGGGGGCCGGCGTGGGCAATCCCGGCGCCATCGGCGTCGGGTCGGGCGTCAAGATTCGCTGAGGACCCGCCATGCGACTCCAACACGGACCGCGCCGGACGGAAGCCGGGATCGCCCTGATCCTGGTGCTGGGGGCGATCATCGTCCTGACGTCCATCGTGGCGGGCTTCACCTACTCCATGAAGATGGAGGCGCGCCTGGCGCAGAATTTCCAGAGCGACTCCGAAATGCACTGGATGGCGCGGTCGGGGGTGGAAATGGCCCGCTACATCCTCGCCCAGGAGCTGAACACGCCGTCCGGGCGCCTCGCCGATTCGCTCAACCAGAAATGGGCGGGCGGGGTCGGGCTCATCACCAACGACATCCTCGCCGGCATTTCCCTCAAGGACAACGTCATCGGTCGCGGACGGTTCTCCATCGAGATCAAGGACCAGGAACGCCGGTTCAACATCAACAGCGCCGACCGCCAGGTCCTCCAGCACACGCTCGACCTCATGGGCGTCAATGCCAGCCAGCAGGGCATGATCATCGATTCCATCCTCGACTGGCGCGACCCCGACAACGACCCGATGATCAACGGAGCGGAGAGCGACGATTTCTACCTGCGCCAGAGTCCCCCGTACTTCGCGAAGAACGGCCCCATCGACGACCTCTCCGAGCTCCTGCTCGTGAAGGGCATGACGCCGGAGCTGTTCTGGGGTTCGGGTTCGACGAACGTGGTGCGGGACCCGGACGCGGTGCAGGGGCCGGGGCAGCGGACGCGGATCGGGGAGCAGGCCTACCTCGCCTACGGGTTTAACGATCTCTTCTGCGCGGTGTCGGCACCCCAGGTGAACGTGAACACGTGCTCCGCCGACACCCTGCAACTGGCCGGACTCGACCCGTTGACGGCCCAGTTCGTGCTCGAGGCGCGGCGTGGGCCGGATGGTCAGGACGGCACGGAGGACGACATGCCCTTCGCCAGTCCGGCCCAGATTCCGTTGCCCGCGGACGACCCGCAGTTCCGGGCCCAGATCCAGCAGTATTTCACGACGCGCAGCACGACGTTCGAGGTGATCGTCACCTGCCAGATCGGGAGCTACGCCCGGCAGTACCGGGCCCTGCTGCTGCGCGCCAGCCCGCGCGACATCTCGATCCTGTTCATGCACTCCCTGTAACCGCGGCGCGGCGGCCGGCCGATGATTTGCCGGTTGCCCCGCCGGCGAGGCCCGGGTTTGGATCAGGCATGTCTGCGACCTGGAAACGATGGCTGGCCTGTGGCGCGATGACGTTGTTGGCGGATGCCGGGACGACGGCCTTCGGGGCCGCGGCGAAGGATCGGGCGCCGACCGAGCTGCGCGTGTACTTCGGGACCTACACGGGCGGGAAGAGCAAGGGGATCTATTCGAGCCGACTGGACCTCGCAACGGGCCGGGTGAGCACGCCGGAACTCGCGGGGGAGACGAAGAACCCGTCGTTCCTGGCGGTCCACCCCGACGGACGGCATCTCTACTCGGTCGGCGAGCTCGCGGATTTCTCGGGCAGGAACGAAGGCGCCGTGGTGGCGTGGGGCATCGAGGGGAAGACCGGCGCGCTCACGCCGTTGAACCAGCAATCGTCGAAGGGGGCGCATCCCTGCCATCTGGTTGTCGACAAGACGGGGCATTGGGTCCTGGTGGCCAACTATACCGGCGGGAACGTCGCGGTCCTGCCGATCCAGGAGGGCGGCAAGCTGGGCGAGGCGAGCTGCGTGGTGCCCCATCAGGGGTGGAGCGTGAACACGCAACGCCAACGGGAAGCCCACGCGCATTCGATCAACCTGGATGCCTCGAACCGCTTCGCCGTCGCGGCGGACCTCGGCACCGACAAGCTGTATGTCTACGAGTTCGACGCCAAACTGGGATTGCTGGCGCCGGCCGGGATTCCGTTCTCGTCGTTGCCCCCCGGTTCGGGCCCGCGGCATTTCGCGTTCCATCCGAACGCCCGGCAGGCCTTCGTCATCAACGAACTCAGCCAGACCATCGGCTCCTACGGCTGGGAATCCGGGCTGGGGCTGCTGAAGCCCCGGGCCATGGTCTCGAGCCTGCCCCCGGAACTGAAGCTGGAGGGGAACTCGACCGCGGAGGTGCAGGTCCATCCCAACGGCAGATTTGTCTACGGCTCGAACCGCGGTCACAACAGCATCGCCGTCTACGCGATCAAGAAGAGCGGCAAACGGCTTCAACTCGTCGAGCACGAGTCCACGCAGGGCCGGACGCCGCGCGGGTTCGGCATCGATCCCACGGGCCGCTGGTTGCTTGCCGGAAACCAGGATTCGGATTCGGTCGTGGTGTTCGCCATTGACCGCAAGACCGGTGCCCTGACGCCCACCGGCCAGACCCTGGAGGTCGGCAAGCCCGTCTGCGTGAAGTTCGTGGCCGTGCCCTGAGGCCCCGGCGGCGGTGCCCCCGTAGCCGCCGTCGTGCGGAGGCGGAGCGTGTGAGGTGAACGAAGAAGGCTCCACCTCGTGATCTGGGCGGCTACGAAATGTGGGTGCGCGAGATAATGGTTCGTAGCCGCCGACGTGCGGAGGCGGAGCGTGTGAGGTGAACGAAAAAGGCTCCACCTCGTCACCTCGGTGGCCACGCCGTGGACCTCGTGTTCGTATTCACGCCAGCACGCCGCGAATCGGGGCGGCTTCCTGCACGCCGGTGAGCTTGTGGTTCAGACCGCCGTAGAAGTACGTCAACCGCTCGTGGTCGAGGCCGAGGAGATGGAGGATCGTGGCGTGCAGATCCCGCAGATGGTGCGGATTCACGGCGGCGCCCTCGCCGAGTTCGTCGGTCTCGCCGTAGCTCGTGCCGGCGCGAACCCCGCCGCCGGCCAGCCAGTAGGTGAACCCCTTGGGATTGTGATCGCGCCCCCCGGGTTTGCCCCCGGTGTTGAAGGTCTCCGATACAGGCATGCGACCAAACTCGCCACCCCAGACGACCAGCGTCTCGTCCAGCAGCCCGCGCTGCTCCAGGTCCGCCAGCAGCGCGGCGATGGGTTGGTCGACCTCGGGGCAGTGGAGGCGGAGGTTCTCCTCGATGCCGTGGTGACCGTCCCAGGTGTTCTGGCCGCCGGCGCCACCGCCCCCGGAGTAGATCTGGACGAAACGGACCCCGCGTTCGACGAGGCGCCGGGCAATGAGGCATTGGCGGCCAAAGGGAGCGGGACCCTGGGCGAGGGGATGCCAATCGGGCTTCGGCTGGTCGATGCCGTACAGGGCGAGCGTGCGGGCGTCCTCGCGCGAGAGGTCGAGGGCCTCGGGGGCGCTGGCCTGGAGTTGGAAGGCGAGCTCGTAGCTCGCGATGCGGGCGGAAAGTTCGGAGTAGCCGGGGTGCGCGCGCCGATGCTCCTCGTTGAGGGCGTTGATGAAATCGATCTCGCGACGCTGCGCCTCGCGGGACGAACCCGCCGCGGGCCGGAGGTTCAGGATCGGGTCGCCCTGGGTGCGAAGCACGGTCCCTTGATGAACTGCGGGCATGAAGCCATTCGACCAGTTCGGGGCCCCGGTGGTGGGCCCGCCGCGGGGGTCGAGCATGACGACATACGCGGGAAGGTCCTGGTTCATCGTGCCGAGACCGTAACTCATCCAGGCGCCGAGGGAGGGATGACCCTGGAGGATGCGACCGCTGTTCATCTGCAGCACCGCGCTGCCGTGGGCGAAGGAATCGCTGTAGAGCGACTTGATCACCGCCAGCTTGTCCATGTGCCTGGACAGGTTCGGGAACGCGTCGGAGCACCACAGCCCGGACCGTCCACACTGGCGGAACGTGCGCCGGCTGGCCTGCAGCACGGCCTGGGTCCGGGTGTTGCGCCGGAATTCGTTGCTGATGGTCTGTCCATCCCGCTTCTGGAGCTCCGGCTTGTAGTCGAAGAGGTCGACCTGGGACGGCCCGCCGAACATAAACAGGAAGATGACGGACTTGGCCCGGGCGGGAACATGCGCCGGCTGCGGCAGCAGCGGATGAGGTACCGCGGCGGAGACCGGCGTCGCGGCGGTGGCACGGGACGCGAAGAAACCGTCGGCCTCGAGCAGGGAGCTCAGGGCCAGGCCGGAGAATCCGGCGCCCAGTTCCCACAGGAACCGGCGGCGCGGAAGGTGGTCGGAGCGTTGCATCGTGGCGGGGATGGGGGGGAGACGAGGGGCCGGAGCGGAGCCGGGGCTGAGCGCGGGCCGCGAGACTAGTCGATGTAGAGGGCTTCGTTGAGGTTGAGCAGGGAACGGCAGAACGAGTCGAGCGGCGCGGGCGACGTCGTGGCCAAAAAGTCGCGGGAAGCCGCGAGCTCCCTGCCGGAAGGCGGGCGTTGGAGGGCGAGGGCGAACGCACGGCGGATTCGGGCCTCGTCCGACTCGCCGGCTTCGCGGGCGAGTCGTTGCGCGAAGGCCCGGGCTTGGCGATCGACGAACGCGTCATTCAGCAGCATGAGGGCCTGCGGCGCGGTGGTGGTGACCGGGCGGGTGCCCGTCGGGGAGGTGCTGTTGGCGAAGTCGAGCGCTTCCAGCAGCGGGACCTTGAGGGCGCGTTTCACGACGAGGTACACGCTGCGCCGGTTCTGTTCCTCCACCGGGCTGTCGGCCCAGCCCTTCCCGGCGGAATCCTGCGTGGTGTGCACCTCCCGGGGCAGGGTGGGGAAGATACTCGGGCCGCCCTGCCTGACGTCGAGCGTCCCGGCCACGGCCAGCATCGAATCCCGGATCGCCTCGGCCTCGAGCCGGCGGAGGTTCTGCCGCCAAAGCAGGGTGTTCGCCTCGTCCACGGCCAAGGCGTGGGGGTGGTCGGCACGGGAAGACAGACGGTAGGCGCGCGAATTCAGGATGAGCCGATGCAGTTCCTTGATGCTCCAGCCGGACTTCACGAAACGCGCGGCGAGGTAATCGAGCAGGCGCGGGTGGGTCGGGGGCAGTCCGGTCAGCCCGAAATCGTCCGGGGTCGGAACCAGACCGACACCGAAATGGTGCTGCCAGACGCGATTCACCAGAACCCGCGCGGTGAGCGGATGGTCGGGGCTGGCGATCCACTCAGCGAGCTGTCGTCGACGCCCCAGCGTGGCAGTGGAGGGGCGTGGCGGCGGAGCCTCGGGCCGCGGGAGGCCCAGTACCTCCGGAAACCCGGGATGAACCTCCTCGCGGGGCTGGGAGACATCGCCCCGGGACAGGACATGAGTCGGCTTGGCTCCGTTCTCGGCGATGGCAAGCGCATGATCAAAAGGCGGGACGGCGTCGCGGGCCTGCTTCACGGCTTCCTCGAGCTTTCGCCGGGTCGCTGGGTCCACCGAGCCGGAGGAGTCGAGGCGTTTCTGCGCCTCGCGGACCCGTTCCTGTTTCGCGGCTTCCCATCGCGCGAGATCGGACGGCAGCGCCAGCGGTCGTTGGATCCGCCCCGTGCCCCGTCCGCCGCCCCCGGTGTGGTGGTGGCCGTAGGGTTCGATGCCGCGAAGGAACGCGAGCAGGGAGTAGTAGTCGGTCTGGCCAAGGGGATCGTACTTGTGATCGTGACAGCGCGCGCATCCCACCGTGAGACCAAGGAAGGCCGTGCCGACCGTGACCATGATGTCGTCCAGATCGTCGAACTCGGCCGCAAGGGTGCTGTCGGGCTCGTCGTCCCAGACATGAAGGCGATAGAAGCCGGTCGCGATGATGCTCTCGCGCCATGCTCGGGCCTGCACGGCGGTGTTCGTGCCCGTGGCGGCGGAGGCGAGCAGGTCTTCCGCGATCTCGTCGCCGGCCAGTTGCTCGCGCACGAAGCGGTCGTAGGGCTTGTCGTCGTTGAACGCCTGGATCACGTAGTCCCGGTAGCGCCAGGCGTTCGGCTTCGGCCCGTCGCGCTCGTACCCGTTGCTCTCCGCGTACCGCACCAGATCCAGCCAGTG
>CAZSOV010000339.1:0-8152 GCA_964608505.1 uncultured Verrucomicrobiota bacterium | reverse complement strand
GGTTCCTGGTTCATGGCGCGGCCAACTCCGGCTTGTCCTGCGCCAGCAGGGCCTCGAACTCGCGGAGGCTGGGCCGGATGTCCCGCGTTTCACCCGCGTACCCCGCCACGGCGTCCAGGGTCTTGAGCCCGTTCCCGGTGATGCAGAGCACGGCGCTGTCCCCCGCCGGAATCCGGCCCGAGGCGATGAGCTTCCTGGCCACCCCCACGGTCACCCCGCCGGCCGTCTCGGCAAAAATCCCCTCGCACTCCGCCAGCATCCGGATGCCGTCCCGGATCTCGTCGTCGGTCACGTCCTCGCCGTGCCCCCCCGTCTCCTTCATCACCTTCAACGCGTAGAATCCGTCCGCGGGGGTCCCGATCGCCAGGGACTTGGCGATGGTGTTCGGTTTCACCGGCTTGAAGAAATCCAGGCCCGCCTTCTGCGCCGTCGTGATCGGGCTGCACCCGGTGGCCTGCGCCCCGTGCACCCGCCAGGGCACCGCGGACACCAGCCCCAGCTTCGAGAACTCCTGGTAGCTCTTGTGGATCTTCGTCAGGAGCGATCCCGAGGCCATGCAGACCACCGTGTGCTGCGGGATCTTCCAGCCCAGCTGCTCCATGATCTCGAAGCCCATCGATTTCGAGCCCTCGGCGTAGTACGGGCGCATGTTGACGTTGACGAAGGCCCAGCCGTACTTGCCCGCGATCTCCGCGCACAACCGGTTGACCTCGTCGTAATGGCCCCGAATTCCGATGACCCGCGCCCCGTAGATGAGCGAGTTCAACACCTTGCCCTGTTCGAGGTCGTGCGGGATGAACACGTACGCGTCCAACCCCGAGGCCGCGGCGTTCGCCGCCACCGAATTCGCCAGATTCCCCGTCGACGCGCAGGCCACCGTCTTGAAGCCCAGTTCCCGCGCCCGGCTCAGGGCCACGCTGACGACCCGGTCCTTGAACGAGAGCGTCGGGTAGTTGACGGCGTCGTTCTTGATCCAGAGCTCGCGGATCCCGAGGCGCTTCGCCAGGCGGTCCGCCTTCACCAACGGCGTGTACCCCACCTGCGCCCCCACCGTCGGCTCGCCGGCAATGGGCAGCAGCTCGCGATATCGCCACATCGTCCGCGGACGAGCCTCGATCGCTTCGCGCGTCAACCGGCCCTGCATGCGGTCGTAATCGTAGACCACTTCCAAGGGTCCGAAGTCGAACTCGCAGACGTGGGTCGCCTCGAGCGGATACTCGTGCCCGCACTCGCGGCACTTCAGCGCTTTCATGAAGGACTGGTTCTTTTGCATGTCGATGGAACTCGTCACGGACTGGCAACGCCCTGCGCGGGGACAAAAAAGGCCCCTTCCCACGCATGAGAAGGGGCCCGGAAAAGGTTCGGCTCTCCTCTCATTTTTCCCGGGTCAAGCCGGGCTGGATTTGGCACCTGGTCACGGCCGCGTTGCCGGTGGCCGCCGGTTGCCGTGGGTTCAACGGGCCAGTCCCTCACCCACTCGCAATGAGAGCCTTCCGCGCGGAAGGCGGGCGGTTTTTGCCCAACCCAACCCCTTCCTGTCAATGCGTTTCTTGTTCCCTCCGGAAATCATTCTACGTTTGACTTCTTAAGTGGAATCCCTAGGGTGGGCCCCGTCGTTCGGAACGTGCCAAGCGTCCGGACGACCAGACTGGACTGCCTCCACCCCCGGGCACCCCACCTACGCACGCCACCATGAACCCTTCCGCCGCCGCCGTGCCGCCCAGCACCCACGCTTCCGACCCGTCCGATTCCAGTCCCACCCCGACCGCGGTGTGGCGCGAACGGGCCACCGTCACCCTCCTCTCCGCCTTCGTCATCGCGTTGGTTTACCTTTACTGGACCGCCTAGCCGCTCCGGATTCTTCCATCCGGGCATCCGCATCATCCACGGGTCGGGGAGGAGTCGAGACCGCCCACTCGACGCGCGCCCGCATCACGGCTGGGTCGAGTCCGTCGGTCGCCCGGCCCGGCCCGAGCGGGGGAACCGCTGGTTGAAACGCAGGCAGTCTTCGTAGCGCACCCCGTTCCCGCCGAACAGGTCCAAGGCCGATCCGATCGTCAGATCCACCCGTCCGCCTCCCAGCTCCTCGACCCGCTCGAGGTCGGTCAGGGATCTGGCTCCACCCGCGTAGGTGCTCGGAATGGGCGAATGCCGGCCCAACAACCGGACCAACTCCTCGTCGATCCCGCGGCACAGGCCCTCCACGTCCACGGCGTGCACCAAAAACTCCGAGCAGGAAACCGCCAGATCCTCCAGGGTCCGCGCGTCGACCCGGAGTTCGGTGAACCGCTGCCAGCGGTCCGTGACCACCCAGTATTCGCCGTCGCGGCGGCGACAACTCAGGTCCAGGACGAGACGGTCACGCCCGACGATGCCAACCAATTCCCGGAGGCGTTCCTCGTCCAGTCGTCCCTCGCGAAACACCCAGGACGTGACAATGACATGGCTGGCTCCGGAGGCCAGCCATCCGGCCGCGTTCCCGGAGGTGATGCCGCCGCCGATCTGCAGCCCATCCGGGTAAGCTGCCAGCGCGGCGCGTGCGGGCATCTCGTTCCCCGGCCC
The DNA here is from genome assembly GCA_964608505.1 of uncultured Verrucomicrobiota bacterium. GTDB lineage: Bacteria > Verrucomicrobiota > Verrucomicrobiia > Limisphaerales > CAIMTB01 > CAIMTB01. Next base: position 5,590 of record CAZSOV010000339.1, on the reverse strand, counting down.
CAGCATCACCACGTGACCTCCGGTCAGGGCATCCCGGCGATACCGGTCCGCGTACCATGCGGCAGGGCGGTCGGACTCGAAGTTGGTCCGCGTGCCCGCCCCCGAGTCCGAGAGCGTCCCGCCGACGATCTGGACCACCTTTCCCTGCCGCAGGTCGATGCACGGTCGAAACATGATCGGCGAGCAGACCAGAAGCGGCGTGCCCTGCCGAGTCCCAAGCCCGGGAGGAGGGACAAAGTCGATGGGCCCCCGCGACCGGCTCCCCGCCCGAGCGTCCGCGCGACGGCGGGCTGAGTCGCGGGACGATCCAAGCCGGCGACCCGGGAATGGAAACCGGCGCCCGGGCGGTCGCCGGCCCCACAACACGTTTCTGCACCGGAAGTTCCTGGTCGCCCGGGCCCCCATCCCGGGGCATCCGGGCCTCGCCATGCCGCCGGGTCCGAGGCACGCTCCCGGGACGTTCCCCTCCCGGTCATGAAACCGCCCATCCCCCTCCGCCCCGCCTCCACCCGGCGTGCGTTCCTGAAACGTGTTGCCGGCAGCCTCGCCGCGTCGCCTCTCCTCGGCTCCGGATGTCGGACGGAGCCAGGCCGTCCCGCCTCCGGAGGCACGCGCGTCGGCATTCGGGGCGACCAATTCCTCGTGAACGATCACCCGACGTATCCGGGACGCCATTGGCAGGGGCACCGGGTCGAAGGCCTACTGATGAATGCCCGCCTGGTCCAGGGGACGTTCGACGATTTGAATCCCGAGACGGTCGGGCGTTGGGCCTATCCCGACACCGGACGCTGGGATCCCGACCGGAACACGCGGGAGTTCGTCGCGGCCATGCCGGAGTGGCGGCGGCACGGACTGCTGGCCTTCACGCTCAATCTCCAGGGCGGCTCGCCGCAGGGCTATTCGCAGGCCCAACCGTGGTACAACTCGGCCTTCGCCGAGGACGGCGCGCTGCGCGAATCGTATCTCTCCCGCCTTCGCCGGATCCTGGATCAGGCGGATGCCCTCGGCATGGTGGCGATTCTCGGGTTCTTTTATTTTGGCCAGGACCAGCGGCTGCGCGACGAGGCGGCGGTGCTGCGCGCGACCGATGCCGCAACGGACTGGCTCGTCCGCGAACGGCGCCGGAACGTGCTCGTCGAGGTCAACAACGAGTGCAACGTCCGGTACGACCACGAGATCCTGCGCCCGGAGCGGGTTCATGAACTCGTGCTCCGGGTCCGCCAGCGGTCCCGCGCTGCCGGCCTTCCCCTGCTCGCCGGCACCAGTTACGGCGGCGGGACCGTGCCGCGGGAGAACGTGGTCCGCGCCTCCGATTTTCTGCTCCTGCACGGCAACGGCGTGGCCCAACCGGAGCGCCTCGCCGATCTGGTGCGGCGCACCCGCGCGGTCCCCGGCTATTCGCCGAAGCCCATCGTCGTGAACGAGGACGATCATTTCGACTTCGACCGTCCCATGAACCACCTCACCGCGGCCCTGGGCGAATACGCGTCCTGGGGCTTCTTCGATTATCGCATGAAAGGCGAGGGCTTTGCCGAGGGCTACCAGAGCGTGCCCGTCGATTGGTCCATCGGCAGCGACCGCAAGCGCGGATTCTTCCATCTGCTTGCCGAAATCACCGGAAGCCGGCTCTGATCGGGGCCCCTCGATGAAATCCGCGCTGCTTTCCGCCCTCCTCCTCGGCCTGGGTCTGCTGGCCCGGACCGGGGCCGCGACCCCCGGAACGCCGGACGCCGTCTTCCCGTCCGTCCCCGGTCCGGAAAGCCACGTCGAGCCGCGGCTTTCCGCCCGCCGCGACATCCGCCTGCCCGCTGCCAAAGGCGCCGAACGACTGATGAACCTGCGGCGCGCGTCCAGCACACCCGCCCGATTGTCCATGAACCCGACCCCGTCCGACGCCGCCACGCCCGCGCCCATCCAGGTCCGGATCTTCAGGTATCAAGGCTGGGAGCGGTCCCTGGCCCTCGACAACGGCGTGGTGGAAGCGGTGGTCGTCCCGGCCATCGGGCGGGTGATGCAGTTCCGGTTCCGGGGTCGCCCGGGCCCGTTCTGGGAGGATCCGGCCCTGCACGGCAAGGCTCCGGACCCGGCTTCCACCGAGTGGGGGAACTTTGGCGGGGACAAGACCTGGCCCGCGCCGCAGTCGGAGTGGCCGAAGATCACGCCCCGCGCCTGGCCTCCCCCGGTGGCCTTCGACTCCCTGCCCGTCGAGGCCGCCATCCGCCGGGATGCCATCGTCCTGCGCTCGTCCGTCGACCCCCATTACGGCATCCGGACCGAACGCGTGATCTCGCTCGACGGGCCCGATGCGGCGATGCGGATCGTGACGACCTACGAGAAGGTCGAGGGGGCCCCGGTCGAGGTCGGGGTCTGGATCATTACGCAACTCGAGGACCCGGTCCTGGTTCTGGCCCCCCTGCCGTCGCCGTCCCTGTTCCCCGAGGGTTACAATCGCCAGTCGGGTGATGTCCTGCCCGCCAACCTGAAGGTCGAGAACGGCCTCGTTTCCCTCACGCGTGATCCTGCCCGGGCCACGAAGATCGGCACCGACGCGAGCCGGTTGCTTTGGGTCGGCAAGGACCAGCTGTTGCTCGTCGAATCCCCTCGCCTGTCCGACGCGGAATCCCGGTATCCGGATCAACGTAGCAGCGCCGAGATCTACACCAATCCCGATCCGAGGGCGTACGTCGAACTCGAGATGCTGGGTCCGCTCCGCCGTCTCGCTCCCGGCGACGCGGTGTCCCAGACCAACACGTATCGCCTCTTTCCCCGAACCCACCCCAACCCCATCGTCGACGCCTCGCGGGTCCTCGACCGTCGTGGATCCCGGGCCCCCGGACCCCCCCCCCCCCCTGCCCCCCGCGGCCCCGGGGCGGCCCCCCACCCGGCCCGCGGGGCGGCCCGGCCGCCCCGCGGACCCGGACCGGCCTGGCGTTCCTGCTCCTTCTGGCCCTCGGTCCGGGCCCGGCAAAGGCGGCGGACGAACTGGTGGTCATGTCGTTCAACCTTCGGTATGCCAGCGAACGCCCGCCGAACGCGTGGCCCGACCGCCGGCCCGTCATGAAGGAGTGCCTGGAGAAGTACTCCCCGGACCTCGTCGGCACCCAGGAGGGCGTGTATGCCCAGCTCAGGAATCTCGCCTCGGATCTTCCCGCCTACGACTGGCTGGGACTCGGACGGGATGGGGGCAGCCGCGGAGAATTCATGGCGATTTTCTACCGTCGCGAGCGGCTGGAGGTGCTCGAGTACGATCACTTCTGGCTCTCCGACACGCCGTCCGTCATGGGATCGAGCACGTGGGGCAACACCAACCGGCGCATGGTCACCTGGGGCCGTTTCAAGGACCGCCGCTCGGGTCGCGAGTTCTACTTCTGGAACACCCATCTCGATCACGCGCTTCAACCCGCCCGCGAGAAGGGCGCGGACCTGATCCGCCAACGCATCGGCCAACTCCCTCCGAACGCGCTGCCCCTGCTGCTCGTCGGTGACTTCAACGCCGTGGCCGGCGCCAACAAGGCCTACGACATCCTCACCGGCGACGCCTTCCTGCGCGACACCTGGTCCCTCGCCGGCGAGCGGCGCAATGCCGAATACGACAGCTTCAACGACTTCAAGGCCCCCGGGAAGAACGGACGCCGGATCGACTGGATCCTCCTCCGCGGCGAGGCCGAGGTCCGCGCCACCGAGATCGTCACCTTCGCCAAAGGCGATCAGTTCCCCAGCGACCACTTCCCCGTCGTGGCCTGGCTGACCTTCAAGTAGGGAACGGGACCATGCCCGACATCGTCCTCGCCACCCTCAACGCGAAGTTCATCCACGCCTCCTTCGGGCTCCGTTACCTCCTTGCCAATCTCGGTCCGCTCCGCGCCCGGGCCGAAATCGCCGAGTACGAGATCAAGCAAACTCCGCTCGAGATCGTCGAGAACCTGCTCGCGCGCCGTCCGCGCATCGTCGCCCTCGGCGTCTACATCTGGAACGTCCGGCCCACCACCGACGTCGTCGCCCTGCTCAAACGCCTGTCGCCGGAGACCGTCGTCGTGCTGGGCGGCCCCGAGGTCAGCCACGAAACCGACGGTCAGGAGATCGTTCAACTGGCCGACCACACGATCACCGGCGAGGCGGACCTCCGTTTCGCCGAGGTCTGCCGCCTGCTCCTCTGCGGCGTCCCCTCGGACCGGACCGGCCTCCCCCGCATCCTCCCCGCCGAGCTTCCCGATCTCGCCCGGCTGGAACTGCCCTACGACCATTACACCGACGCCGACCTCGCCCATCGCGTGATCTACGTCGAGGCCTCCCGCGGCTGCCCGTTCACCTGCGAGTTCTGCCTCTCCTCCCTGGACATCCCGGTCCGCCCCTTCCCGCTCGACCGTTTCCTGGCCGCCATGGAGCGCCTGCTCGCCCGCGGGGCGCGGCAATTCAAGTTCGTCGACCGGACCTTCAACCTCAATCTTGCCGTCAGTCTCGCCATCCTGCGGTTCTTCCGGGCCCGCTGGACCGACGGCCTGTTCCTCCATTTCGAGATGATCCCGGACCGCCTGCCGGAAGCCCTGCGCGAGGAGATCGCCTGGTTTCCCCCTGGCGCCCTCCAGTTCGAGATCGGCATCCAGTCCTTCGACCCCGACGTCTGCTCCCGCATCCGCCGCCGCCAGGACCCGGACCGCACCGCCGACAATCTCCGGTTCCTGCGGGAGCGGACCGGGGTTCATGTCCACGCCGACCTCATCGCCGGATTGCCCGGGGAAACCCTCGACAGCTTTGCCGCCGGCTTCGACCGCCTCCTCGCCCTCGGACCGCAGGAAATCCAGTTCGGCATCCTCAAGCGCCTGCGCGGCACGCCCATCGTCCGGCACGACGCGGAATTCGACATGCGCTACAGCCCGGTGCCGCCCTACGAGATTCTCGCCAACCGGGACCTGGATTTCCCCACCCTCCAACGCCTCCGCCGTTTCGCGCGCTATTGGGATCTCGTCGCGAATTCCGGGCGCTTCCCCGCCGCCGCCCCGCTCATCGCGTCGGAGGGGCGGTCGCCATTCCGGAGGTTTCTAGCTTTCTCCGACTGGCTCTACGCCCGCCTGGGCCGCACCCACGAGATCTCCCTCGAGCGCCTCGCGCAATCCCTGCTCGACTGGCTCGTGGCCGAGAACGGCGTCCCCCTGGAGGCGGCACGCCGGGCGCTGGTGGCCGATTGGAACCGGCTCGGTCGTCGCGACCTCCCCTCCTGGCTCGCCGACCCCGCCGGGGCGGGATCGATCCCCGCGTCCGAATCCGCCCCGACCGGTTCGGAAACGCCCCGGTCCCGACCCGGAGCCGCGCGCCGGCAGGATCGGCACCGGCAGGAGCGCGAAACCGTTCCGGAGGTTCGAGGCTCCCCGTAGCGGCACGCGTCGCCACCAACGTGAGGAGGTGGAGCTCGTGCGGTGGACTTCGCACCGCTCCGCCGTCGCACGACGGCGGCTACGGGAGCGAGAGGGACATGACGCCGGGGCCCGGCAGCAATCCTTTCAATCCTCGCCGAACAGCGCCGCGGCGAACTGCTCGGCATCGAAGGGTTGCAGGTCATCCGCCTGCTCGCCGACGCCGATGAACTTGACCG
>CAZSOV010000338.1:0-8283 GCA_964608505.1 uncultured Verrucomicrobiota bacterium | reverse complement strand
TCCGGGAGGGGAACGAGGAACGGGAGGCGACGGGGGAGGATGGGAAGCCGGTGCGCGGGGCGTTGAAGCGGGAGGAGGTGTTGAAGGTGCTGGAGGCGAAGGGGCAATTGCCGGTGACGGAGTACGTGCGGTGTCGGGTGCGGTATTTCTGCGACGGGGCGGTGTTCGGGGGCAAGGAGTTCGTGGAGGGGGTGTTCGAGCGGCACCGGGAGCGATTCGGGAAGACGAGAACGAGCGGGGCACGGGTCATGCGGGGTTTGGCAGGGGGCGATCTCTGCACTCTTCGTGACCTCCAACTCGGGCGCTTCGGTTGACGGCACCGCCGCAGTCCCTGCTTCTCGTTTGAAGCCCTGAACCGGCCCCGGTCCTGGGCACCGGCGCTGACCTTCCCGCGCGTTGTTCCGCCCGAACCGGGTGGGTTGGAATCCGGGCGGGACAAGGTGGTGAATGCGGGGAGGCAGAATTCCGGGACCAGCGCGACGGATTCGACGCGGCGGGACCGACAGCAGGTTCCGTGGCGCCCACGGCATTGCCGACGGGGGAATCCGTTGCCATCGTCTGCGTCATGCAACCGCCCCGACTGCTCCGTACCGCCTTCATCTGGGTCATGGGTGCGCTCTCGGCAGCTCCCATGACCGCCTCCGCCGCGCACTGGCACCAGTTCCGGGGCCCGAACGGAGACGGCATCGCCGACCGCGCCAAACCTCCGCTCGAATGGGCCGAGGACCGACACGTCCGATGGAAGACTCCGATCCATGGGCGTGGCTGGGCGTCGCCGGTTCTCTGGGATCGGCAGGTATGGATCGCGACCGCCACGGAGGACGGCAAGGAGCTCTCGGTGGTTCGCGTCGACGCCCTCACCGGCAAAGTCACGCTGGACCAGAAGCTCTTCGATGTCGTGGCTCCCCAGTTCTGTCATAAGTTCAACAGCTACGCTTCTCCCACGCCGGTGGTGGAGTCCGGGCGGGTCTACGTGACCTTTGGTTCCCCGGGGACGGCATGCTTGGACACCGAATCGGGGCGGGTTCTGTGGGAACGCCGGGATCTCGAGTGCAATCACTACCGGTCCGCCGGCTCCTCTCCGATCCTCTACGAGAATCTCCTCCTCGCTCACTTCGACGGCAGCGACCGGCAATACCTCGTGGCTCTGGAGAAGACGACCGGGAAGACGGTCTGGCGCGTCGACCGTTCCATCGACTTCCAGGATCTTGGTCCCGACGGGAAACCCATGATCGAGGGCGATCTGCGAAAGGCGTTTGCCACGCCGCACGTCGCGGACATCGAAGGCATCCCGACGCTGCTGAGCCAGGGGGCCAAGGCGCTCTACGCATATCGCCCGCGGACGGGGGAGGAAATCTGGCGGGTGGAGGAACGGCAAAACCATTCGGCCAGCACCCGACCGGTGTTCGGCCTGGGCCTCGTCTTCGTGCCCACCGGCTTTTCCTCCGGCCAGTTGCTCGCCATCCGTCCGGGCAAGCAGGGCGAGGTTCTCGACGCGAATGCCGACACGAATGCCCCGTCCGGGCGTCAGCTTCAGGTTGCGTGGAGGAGCAAGCGGAGCATCCCCAAGAAGCCGTCGCTGGTTCTCCACGAGGGCTTGGTTTACGCCATGGAGGACGGCGGCGTGGCCACCTGCTTCGACGCGAAAACCGGTGCCACGGTCTGGAACGAACGCGTCGGCGGAAACTACTCGGCGTCGCCTCTCCTCGCGGACGGGCGGCTCTACTACTTCAGCGAGGAAGGCAAGACCACCGTTCTGGCGGCGGGACGGGAATACCGAAAACTCGCCGAGAACATCCTCGGCGACGGCTTCATGGCGTCTCCATCCGTCCACGACAACGCCCTCATTCTGCGTTCCCGCACCCACCTGTATCGGGTCGAAAACTGAACCCTTCCCGCGGCATCGGAGCCTCGGCGGGACCACGTCCCACCCGACCCGCTTCCCTAGCGGACGGCGTGTTCGTCGTTCGCGGAAGCATCGCTCGGGACACTGGGGGGCGTGGCCCGAGCCCGCTGGCGCCACACCTCGTAAAAGAACACCGCCGCCGCCGAATTGACGTTCAACGAGTCCACGCCGGGCTGCATCGGAACCGCCACCTGCTCGTCGCAGGCTTCCCGAACTTCCTCGGAAATCCCTTCACCTTCGCTCCCCAGGACCACGCACGCGTCCCCGGCCAGGCGTGCCTGGGGCAGGGTCCGCTGGCCGGCATGGGGATGCGCCGCCACGCAGCGCACCCCCCGCCGCCGGAGTTCCCGCAACGCGTCCGCCAGCGACACCGGTTCCACGACCGGCAGGCGGAACACATTCCCCATGGAAGCCCGCACCGCCCGCCGCAGGTAGGGATGCACGCAGGTCTCCCCCACGATCAACGCCTGCGCCCCGAAAGCCGCCGCGTTGCGCACCAGGCCACCCAGGTTCTCCGCGTTGGTCAGCCCGTCGGTCGCCACGAGGAAGCGCGGGGACCCGGCTCGTTGCCACGTGACGTCCAATTCCGCCGGCGGGGGAATCCGCCCGCACGCCAGGAACCCTTGATACATCGAAAAGCCCGTCATCGATTCCAATGCCCTCTTCGGCGCGAGGAACACGTCGATTTCCTCGGTCCGACGCTCGAACCAGGGTCGGACGAACTCGAATTGTTCCGGCGGCATGAGGGCCGAGACGACTTCCAGTTCGCTCTCCAGCAGGCGTTCCACCACCTTCCGGCCTTCCGCGACAAACAGCCGGTCCCGATAGTGATCCGTTTGCTGGCGCATCGTGAGATAAGGCGCCAGCTCCCGGTGATCCAGATTCTCGATCGTCCGCATTCGCAGCACCCGGACATGGTCCCGGCTTCGGGTTCCGACGAAAAGACAAGACACCATCGGCGCCCTTTCGGAGACTTCCGATCGTGACCGCGCAACCATCCACGCTCGCCGCCGGCATCGACATTGGCGGCACGAAGATCGCCGTCGCCCTCGTCGACGCCGACGGCTCCATTCGGGGCCGGGAGACCTTTGCCACCGAGGCAGCCCAAGGGTTCGAACGGGCGCTCGGTCGCCTCGGCGATTCCCTCGCGGGGCTGCTCCGTTCCTGCGGCGACCCCACCCTGGTCGGCATCGGCATCGGCTGCGCGGGTCCGGTCGACCCGCTGCGGGGACGGATCAACAACCCCTACACGCTTTCCGGTTGGGACCAATGCGACATCGTCACGCCCCTGCGGCGGCGGTTCGAGGTTCCGGTCTTCCTGGAAAACGACGCGGATGCCGCGGTCGTCGGGGAGGCGTGGCTGGGAGCGGGCCGCGAGGCGAACCCGCTGGTCATGCTCACCTTCGGCACGGGCGTCGGGGGCGCCACCCTGTTGGATGGACGCATCCACCGCGGCTTCCGGGGCGAGCACCCGGAAATCGGCCATGTCCCCATCGATCCGCGCGGGCCGGCCTGTTACTGCGGTGTTCGCGGCTGCCTCGAGTCCATCGCGTCGGGCACGGCCCTTTCGGAGGCCGCCCGCGGCCTGGGGCTCGCGGATGCGGCGGCGCTTTTTGCCGCCGCGGACGCCGGTCAGGCCGCGGCAACGGCGCTCGTGGGACGGGCCTTGGAGGCCGCAGCCACCGCCGCCTGGATCCTTTGCCACACCCTGCTGCCCCAGCGACTGATCCTCGGCGGAGGCATCATGGACACCGAATTTGGGCGTTTCGAGGCCCCCATCCGCGCCCGCCTGGCCGCCGCCACTCAGTTCACGCCGGCTCATGTCAGCGTCACCCGCGCGGTGCTGGGGAACGAGGCCGGGCTGGTCGGGGCGGCGCGGTGGGCGATGCAGATGGCCGCCGCCCGCTGACCGAAGGCCCCCCGGGCAATGCCGGGAAGCGCCTCCGTCCGGCTGCGAGCCCACACTCGCCACCCCCGCGATCCTCCCGTAGGCTGTTTGACATGACGGTCGCCGAGCAGATGAAACAACTCGCCGCCGAGGCCAAATGCGCCTCCCGCGGCCTGGCCCAGCTTTCCACGGAGCAACGCAACCTCTGCCTCCGGGCCATGGCGGATGCCCTCCAGCAGGCGACCCCGCAACTCCTCGACGCGAACGCCCTCGACATGGCCGCTGGACGGGAGATGGCCCTCTCCGTCGCCATGCTCGACCGCCTGCAACTGGACGCCTCCCGCATTCGGGCGATGGCCGACGGACTCCGGGAAGTGGCCGCCCTTCCCGATCCGGTCGGACGCGTCCTCGACGAACGGCTCCGTCCGAACGGCCTGCAACTCCGCAAGGTTGCCGTCCCCATCGGGGTCATCGTCATCATCTACGAATCGCGTCCCAACGTCACCGCCGACGCCGCGAGTCTCTGCTTCAAGACCGGCAACGCCACCATCCTCCGGGGCGGGCGCGAGGCCCTCCACTCCAACCAGCTCATCGCACGGATCATGGTCGACGCGGCGAAGGCCGCCCTGCCCCAGTTCCCGGAACACGCCATCCAGGTCGTCCCGACGCCCGACCGGGAGGCCATTCCCGCCCTGCTGGCCGATCCGTCCCTCGTCGACCTGTGCATTCCCCGGGGCGGGGAGGGGCTGATCCGGGCCGTGACCGAGTGTTCCCGGGTTCCGGTCATCAAACATTACAAGGGCGTCTGCCACGTCTACGTCGACCGCGACGCGGATCAGGACATGGCGCTGGACATCATCGTCAACGCGAAGTGCCAGCGTCCGTCCACCTGCAACGCCGCGGAGACCCTGCTCGTCGACTGGCCCCTCGCCGCCGAATTCCTCCCCAAAGCCGCCCAACTCCTGTGGGAGAAGCGCGTCCAACTCCGCTGCGACACCCCCTCCCGCGCCGTGCTCGGCATGAAACCCGGCGTCCCGGACGGCAAGCTCGTCCCCGTCGCGGCCGAGGATTGGTCCCGCGAATACAACGACTACATCCTGAACGTCCGGGTGGTCGACGGGCTCGGGGAGGCCATCCAGCACATCGCGCGTCATGGCTCCGCCCACTCGGATGCCATCGTCACCCGGAACGAGACTGCCGCCCGCCGGTTCCTGGCCGAGGTCGATTCCGCGGCCGTCTATTGGAATGCCTCGACCCGCTTCACCGACGGCGGCGAATTCGGCATGGGTGCCGAGATCGGCATCAGCACCGACAAGATCGGAGCCCGGGGTCCGATGGGTCTGGACGAACTCACCACCTACAAATGGATCGGCGTTGGCACGGGCCAGATTCGACAATGATCCCCCAACCAGCCCCCGCGCCGGGCCACCCGCACGGAGAGCGCCCGGATCCCGGCAGCCTGCGGGGTCCAGGGACGCGAACTTCCACCTTTCCCACCTCTCTCCCGACATGACTTTCGATCCCCGCCCCCGCCCCGGATTCCAACCGTCCATCGCCCCCCCCGGGGGACCGCGGGTGATTCCGCTTCGCCGCCCTCCGGCGGGGGCATCCACCACGCCCGTGCCGCCGGCGTCCGCGGCATCCACGGCCACGCGTCGTTCGCCCTGGGTCGAACTGCGGTCCTTCAGCTTTCATCCGTCCATTTATCCCCCGATGATCCAGACCGCGTCGCCCGATGCGAAACCGGGCGATCTGGTAACGGTGTACGACCGGCAGGGACGCGAATTCGGCGCGGGCCTCTGGAATCCCAAGTCCCGCGTTCCCCTCCGCGTCCTGCATCACGGCGACCAACCGTTCGCGGAGGAACAATTGCTCCGGCAGCTGGATGCCGCGCTCGACCTTCGACTGGTCACCCTCGGCCTGCCCAAGGACACCGACGCCTTCCGGGTCGTTCACTCCGACGGCGATGCCCTCAGCGGCCTCGTCATCGACAAGTACGCCGACACGCTCAGTATCTCCGTCCACAGCCTCGGCATGGCGCAGCGCCTGCCCCGCTGGCTGCCCCATCTCCACCAGCGCCTGGGCACCCGCCAGGCCCGCGTCGAGATCGACGAACGCGCGTTGCGGCACGAGGGCATCTCGCCGCGCACCCTCCCCTCCGATCCCATTCGTCCCGTTAAGATCCGCGAGCACGGCGTCCGGTACGAGGTGGACTTTGCCGAGGGCCACAAAACCGGGTTCTTCTGCGACCAGCGCGACAACCGCCGGCGCCTGGCCACCTTCGCGCGCGGCGCCCGCGTCCTCGATCTCTGTTGCTACACGGGCGGTTTCTCCCTCGCCGCCAAGGTGCTCGGCGGCGCCGAGGACGTGACCGGGGTGGACCTGGACGAAACCGCCGTCGAACAGGCCCGACGCAACGCCAACCTCAACCAGGCCCGCGTCACCTGGGTCCATTGCGACGCCTTCACCTGGGCCCGGCAGATGCAGAAGAACACCGAGCGCTGGGATATCGTCGTCCTCGACCCGCCCAAGCTCGTGTTCGACCGCGAGGACATCGACGGCGGTCGCAAAAAGTACGAGGACCTCAACATCCTCGCGATGTCCCTCGTCAAACCGGGCGGCCTCTTCGTCTCGTGTTCGTGCTCGGGAATGCTCGGCACCGAGGAGTTCGAGGAAATCGTCATCCGCGCCACCCATCGCCTGCGCTGCCAGATCCAGATCCTCGACCGCACCGGGGCCGCCCTGGACCATCCCGTGCTGTCCAACTGCCCCGAGAGCCGCTACCTCAAGGTGGTCTGGGGCCGGGTGCTCGCCTGACTCCCCTCCGCGCCATGGCCCAGGACGTCATCCGCATCGGCGGGGCTCGCGAGCACAACCTCAAGAACGTCTCGCTCGCGCTGCCCCGCAACCGGCTCGTCGTCTTCACCGGCCTCTCCGGTTCCGGCAAGTCGTCCCTCGCCTTCGACACCATCTTCGCCGAGGGCCAGCGCAAATACGTCGAGTCCCTTTCCGCCTCCGCCCGCCAGTTTCTCGACCCACTCCAGCGCCCCGACGTCGATTTCATCGAGGGCCTCTCGCCGGCCATCGCCATCGAGCAGCGGACTTCCGCCTCGAATCCCCGGTCCACCATCGCCACCACCACCGAGATCTTCGACTACCTGCGGCTCCTGTTCGCCAACGCCGGCCAGGCCCATTGCCCGGACACCGGCGAACCGATCCGCCGCCAGTCCACGAGCGACATCATCGACCGGTTCCTCGCCTTCCCGCCGCGTACCCGCGTCATGCTCCTCGCCCCGGTGGTGCGCTCCCAGAAGGGCGAATTCCGCGACGTCCTCGAACGCCTCCAGCGCGACGGCTTCGTCCGCGCCCGCATCGACGGCACCCTGGTCGAACTCGCCGATCCCCAGCGCCCGCGCCTCGACCCCAGGAAATCCCATGTCATCGAGGTCGTGGTGGACCGCCTGGTCGTGGACGACCGCATCCGCGCGCGCCTCGGGGATTCGGTGGAAACCGCGCTGCAATGGGGCGAAGGCGTCCTGATCGCGCTGCATCAACCACCCAATTCCGAGACGCCCGACGTCTGGGCGGAGGACCAATTCTCGAACCGCAACTACAGCCCCGCCACCGGCAAGTCCTTCGAGGTCCTCACGACCAAGCATTTCTCCTTCAACTCCCCCCACGGCGCCTGCCCCGTCTGCCAGGGTCTCGGACAGAAGCTCGTTTTCGACCCGGCCCTGATCGTCCCCGATCCCGCCAAGTCCCTCGAGACCGGCGCCGTCCTTCCCTGGCGCCGCGGCGGCAAGCGGATGATCGTCTACTACAAGGCCCTCCTCCGCGGCGTCGCCGCCCACGCCGGCGTGAGCCTCGAAACGCCGTGGAAGGACCTTCCGGAGCCCGTGCGCGAGTTGCTGCTCCAAGGCTCCGGCGAGGCCGAGATCGAGTTCACCTTTCTCAAGGGCGGCACCCCCGCCCGCGTGAAACGCGCCTTCGAGGGCATCATTCCCAACCTCCGGCGCCTCTACGCCGAAAGCGAAAGCGAGTTCACCCGCAACCGCCTCAAGGCCTTCATGTCCCCCACCGATTGCGACGCCTGCCACGGACGTCGTCTCAATCCCGCCGTCCTCGCCGTCACCGTCGGCTCCCGCGAACTGGCCACGCGCTTCCTCCCCGCCGCCGGAACCGCCGTCGCGCCGGGCCTGTCCATCATGGACGCCTGCGCGCTCTCCGTCGACGCGGCCGCCGACTTCTTCGCCGCCCTCGCCTTCCCTCCCCAGCAGCAACTCGTCGTCTCCGAGGTCCTCCACGAAATCCGTTCCCGACTCGGCTTCCTCCGCAACGTCGGCCTTGGCTACCTCTCCCTCAATCGCGAAAGCGGCACCCTCAGCGGCGGCGAAGCCCAGCGCATCCGTCTCGCCACCCAGATCGGCTCCGGCCTCGTCGGCGTCCTCTACATCCTCGACGAACCCTCCATCGGCCTGCACCAGCGCGA
>CAZSOV010000337.1:0-8286 GCA_964608505.1 uncultured Verrucomicrobiota bacterium | reverse complement strand
GGGAATGGGTCCGCGTGATGGGCGGACCGGATGACGCCGCGTGAGGGCACGCGGCTTATTCGGCGACGACGCGCAACTCGTGCGTGACGGGTTGGAAGGCGTCCCGAATCGCCGCGACGAGAGGCGCGCGTTCGGCCTCCGTGCGCCGGACGGTGCCTTCCATGTCCGCGCGTCCGGCGGCGCCATGGAACTCCGATTTGATCTGTTTGGTCTCGTACGCCTGCTTCGCGGCAACCGCCTCGTCGACGCGGCGGAATGCCTCGGAGAACGGGTTGAGTGGGAAATCGTCGGCGAGGTTGATCCCGCGTCGGAGTTGCGCGCCGGTGTAGCTGCGGGATTCGGTGCCCCACGTGACGCGGTAGTTGCGCGCTGCCTCCGTGCCCGTGGTCCGGAGCAGGAACCGGTTGAAGCGCGGCTGGAAGGGCACCCATTGCATGCCGGAGCGCACGGCGTTGTCCTTGGACGGATCGGCGGGCGGGGCGCAGTACGGGTAACGTGTGGAACGGACGGTGACCTGGCCGGGAGACGAGGAGACGATTTCGTGTCCCCCCGCGGCGCGGGCCGTGCCCCGACGGAGGTTGAGCTGGACGTGGCCGAGGTCGCCCGTCACGCCGAGGCCTTCGAGGAACGCGTAGGCCATGATCAGCTGTCCTGCCCAGTCCGGATGGACGCCGTCCTTGCCGGGAACGGCGTAGTTCGTGCCGTAGCGGGCGCGGGCCTGGGCGTCGGCGGCGGCCATGGGTTGGAAAATGTCGGCGAACGCGGTGCGCCGATCCCAGGCCACCTCCGCGGCGAGATTCCGGATCTCGAAAAGGTTGGCATTCAGCACGTCCACCGTGGGTCCGGCGTCCCGCACCCACGAGGGCACCTTGCCGACGCAACCGGGCGATCCAACCACGACCCGTGCCTTGGCATCTCGAAAGGCACGCACGACGGCGTCGAGGTGAATCCGGTAGAGCTCGCCGATCCAGGGCTCGTATGGCCGGTACCGATGGTCGTTCATGCCATAGCAGGTCGTCGCCACGGTAGGCTGGAACCGGAGCACGTCGTTGGCCATCCGCTCGAAGAATCCGTCGGCGCGTTCGCCGCTCCAACCGAACTGGCGGATCTCGAGTCCCAGCTCCGGCGTGCACACCGTCAGGTAGGTCTCGAGGATGCGGGAATACATTTTCTGTTCAGTGATGGAATCGCCGCAAATCGCGAGACGATCACCGGGCCGCAGGATCGGACGGGTCGTGAGGGGCGGGGGAACGAAGCGGGGCGCTGGCACGACGCTCCGGGGGGAGTCGGCCAGTGCGGTGGCCCCGGTGCCGAGGCCGAACAAGACCAGGGCGACGACGGGAAGAAACGGGCGTAGGAAGGCGGGGTGGGTCATGCGTGGCCGTACGCTGGAGGAAACAGGCAGAAGCTCCAAGCGTGCAGGCGGCACTGGGATCGAGTGGGGAGCGGCGATGTCGGTGGCTACGCCGCGGGGGGGGCGGACCGCGCCATTGCCGGGTGCCCGCCCGGGAGGGCGCGGGTCTGCCCGTAGCCGCCGTCGTAAGACGGCGGAGCGCTGCGAAGTCCGCCTCTTCGGCTCCACCTCCGCGGAGGCGGCGAATCGAGTCGTTCCCATTCCGGTTGCAGGGGCCGTTTCGGCGGGGTTGACGGTGTATTTCACCCGGGTAATATTCCGGCATGACAGCAGCGTTGCGGCGACGGGGTGGAGCGGAAGCGGACGCCCGGAAGTGCACGGCTTTCGTCGGGGCGCGCCTGGTGGCCACGGGCGGGTTGGAGGAGGTGGCGGTGGCCGTCTGGGAGGAATTGGGGAAGACGACGGAGGACGCGGCCCCGATGATCTTCGATGACGAGACGGGGGAAGCGGTCGAACTGGACCTTCGGGGGTCCGCCGAGGACGTGGTGGCGCGGCTGCGGCGGGGGCGGGAGCCGGAACCCCGGTCATCGACGGTCGAGTCGAAGGGGCCGGGGCGTCCGCGGTGGGGGGTGGTGGGGCGGGAGGTGACGTTGCTGCCGCGGCACTGGGAATGGCTGGACGAACAAACGGGCGGGGCGTCGGTCACGCTGCGGAAGTTGGTGGAGGCGGCGCGGCGCGGAAGTCAGGGCGCCGACCGCGCGCGTCGGGCCCTGGAAGCCGCCTATCGGTTCCTGTCGGCGATGGCGGGGAACCTGCCGGGGTTCGAGGAGGCGTCCCGGGTGTTGTTCTCGAAGGGACGGGGAAGACTGGCGACGTTCCGCAAGCTCGTCCGGGACTGGCCGGAGGACGTGCGGAAACACGCGATCCGCATGGTCCGCGCCGCGGTGGAGGCGGGCGGGGATTGATCCCGGGGATCGCGCTCCGGTGCGCGCCCGGGCCACGGGAGGTCGCGGCCCGGGCTGTCCGGCTGTGGGAGCCGGCAGGGGATCAGAACCCGACGGACGGACGGCGACCTTGTTTGACGACTTCCTTTTCGCCTTCCCAGATGGCGAGGCCGCGGCGGTCGCTGAGGGAGAGTTGGAAGGTGTACGCCATCTGGCGGTAGTTCCCGGACCGGGTGTAGGTCTCGATGATCTTGCCCGAGAGGCTGAAATCGGGGGGGCGGGACGGGGCCTGCTCGAGGCCCATGTCCTTCCATTCCTGGGCGATTTCCTTGGCGAGTTCGTCCTCCACGGCGCCGCCGGGGCCGCGGGTGGTCATGGTGAGGACCTTGCCGCTCTTGTTCAGGGCGACGCGGATCTTCTTGGTGAGGAGATCGGTGTCGACCTGCTGGCTGGTGCTGTTGACCACGCGGGAAACGACCATGACGGCGGGCGGGGTCGGGACTTTATCGAGGGCGCCGGAGGAGAGGAGTTCGGTGATGGCATTCTCCGCGGCCATGGAGAAGTCCTGGATGTTGATCTGGTCGAGGGTGACCATGAGTCGTCCGCCCTTGGGATCGACGTACTGGGCGCGTCGGGTGCAGCCGGAACCGAGGGTGGCGGCAGCGGCGACGGCGAGGACAAGGGCGGCGCGGGCAATGGCGATGGGTTTCATGCGGGAAGGGGAAGGGATGGATGGGAGAGATGGATGGCGGATACGGGATGCGAGGGACCGGAAACGAGGTGCCGGGATGGGCTGGGGCGGTTGGTTCAATTCTTCCGGAGGATGGGGAAGAAGTCGCGGGTGCTGCCCTGGATGCTGAGGCGGAAGTCCTTGGCGCCGGGGTGGGGGGCGACGGAGGTGAGGGTCATGGCCTGGCCGCCTTCGATCTGCTGGGAGACCATGGTGGAGGCGGGCGAGGTGACGGGCAGGCCCTGGGCGTCGAACCAGTCGAACCGATAGTTGAACCGGAAGGCGGACATGCGCCGGTTCTGGACCTCGACCCCGACGCGGGGCATGCCTTCCGCGGTGGTGCCGTCGACGACCTTGACCACGGAGACGGCGCGGGCGGTCTCGCGGTCGCGGATGACGCGTCGGTCCTCGATGACGCGCTGGACGTAGGCGGGGTTGGCGGGTTCGACGGTGTTGACCTGGTTCATCTTGGTGTGACAACCGGTCGCGGCGAGGAACAGGGAGCCGAACAGGGCAAGAGCCGGGGGATGCAGGAAACGGGTTTTCATTGGATTCGACATTGGGAGACGCGGAGCGGCGCGTGACCGCTCACCGAGTGTACATAGACGAGATTGGCGAGTCCGTCTTCAAGCGTGACGGGAAACGGGGCGCGCGCGCCTTCCACGACGGTGATCCGGCGGTCGGCGGGCGTGGGGATGCGGACGAGCTGGAACTCCTTCGGGAGGGTGGTCCAGGTGCGGGTGTCGGCGATGTTGACGCTGGCCTGGTAGGCGAGCGTGGCGATGCGGACGAGGGCGCCGAGTCCCTCGTCCTGCTGGCTGGCGGCCTCGTTGGCCACGAAGGCGGCGGCGCCCTTCGCGAGCGTCGAAATGATCGTGCGGGTGATGATTGCCGGTTTCTCGTCCTCGAAATCGCGGGAAATCATGCTGTCCATGCTGGCCACCGGCCGCGTGTCGAAGCGCTGGCCGCCGGCCAGCACGGCGAGGCCGGGGGCTTGGCCGCCCTGGGCCCGGAGAACGGGCCAGGCGGTGCCGAGGTAGGAGACGTTGGCGAAGACGATGGGGATGTCGATGCGGACCTGTTCCCGGACCGGCGCCCGCCCGTTTTCGAAGATGACATAGGTCACCGGGGCGGGGCGTTCGCCGCGCAAACGCCGCTGGCAGGCCTCGACATCCGCGGCGATGGCCGGGTGTCCGGGATTGAACGCGAGGGCGCGTTCGAGGGATTTGCGGGCGCGTTCGAGGTCGGAGCCGTCCTGGGCGGTGGCGAGGAAGAAGGCGCCATCCAGCCAGACGGTGAAGGGATTGACGTATTCGGCGTAGGGTTTGAGGGCGGCGACGTCCGAGTAAAGGGATTGGACCCGGCCTTGGAACTGGGGGTTGTTGCGGGTGGCGTTGACGTTGGCGGCGTGGGAGCTGGAGCGGGCGTCGTCCTGGGCGCGTTCGATGCGGCGGGCGTTCTCGGCGACGGCATCCTGTTGGTACTGATAGGCCTTGATGAGGGCCGGGCGGGCCTTCTCGGGCTGCCCCAGCGCGAGATGGTTCAGGGCGCGGTACGTCGCGGCCATGATCTTGTCGTAGGCCCGCCCTTCGTAGGGGAAATTGGCGGGCGTGGTCATGGCCGCCATGGCTTCGGTGGCGACCTTGGCCTTGGCGCGGTTGGCGTAGTCGTTCATGCGGGCCTCGGCCTGCTCGAACGCGACGGTGCTTTCCTGGAATTTGCCGGCGACCCGGAGGGCGGCGGCCTGTTCCAGCCGCCAGATCACGCTGTCCCGCCCTGTCGGCGCGCCATCGGCCCGCTCGGAGAAGGCGCGCACGGCCTGGTCGACCTGCCCGGCCTGCCACGAGTACCGGACCGACTCGGTCTTGGTGGCATAGGTGCGGCAGCCGGCGGAAAGAAACGCCAGCGCGAACAGGGCCAGGGCCAGGGCACAGGTCAGCGCCCGGGCCGGCACAAGGGATGCCGGCACGCGGTGGGTGAACGGGAACGACCTGGGCACCATGGGGTTTGAACCTGCGATTTGGACGGGCGCGCGGACTTCTCGCGACCGGTCGGGAACGCTAAGCGGGGAGGGCGTCAAAGGGAATCCATGAATCGCCCCGTCCGCGCGCGACGGGCCGCCAGTGAAAGGACGGACCGGCGCGACACCGGATTCACCCGGATTCGGCTGTTAGGCGGCTAGAGGGGACGGAAGGTGTCGTCGAGGCCCCAGATGAAGCCGGAGGGGGGGGCAAAGTCGTCGCGTCCGGCTCCGACGGTGATGGCGCGGATGTTCCGGGCGGCGAGTTCGGCGAGGAGATCGGCGGGAACGGCGGGGTCGAGGCGGGGTTCGAAGGCGAACTCCTCGTAGAAGTTGTGATGGCCGGGTTGGTAGGTTTGGGACCAGGGGCTGGTCAGGACCAGCGGGCGCGAGGTCAGGCCGAAGATGCGGGTCTCGATCCAGGCCTGGAGGGGGGCGGTGTAGCCGGCGACGATGCCCTTGGGTTCGGGCGGCCACCAGAACGAGGTCTGGATCTCGAGGGTTTTCCCGAGGCGAATGCCGCGTTCCTGGCGGTGGCTTTGCGCCGACACGGGCGGGACGAAGCCGAGGAGGACGGACTCCTGGGTGACCGTCGTGCCGCGGACGCGTCCGAGGTCGGGATCATAGACCAGGGCGGGTTGGCGCGAGGCGTGGGTGACGCGCAGTTCGAGGCGATGATCGGCGAGCGTGAGCAGGGGGCCGTCGCGATGGGTGGTCTCGCGGATGCGCTGAAGGGCGAGTTCGTACTTGCGGAGCTCGGCGCCCTGGCCCTGGGACCAGCCGTGGATCACCTCGGAAGCGCCGACGCGGTATTGGTGGCCCGGGAGTTCGACCGGGTTGCCCGCGAACCGGTGGTGGTTGGTGCCGAGGCGTCCCTCGAATTCGACGAACTGAAGCAGCGGCGCGGCGAGTTCCGCGTCGGTGAGTCGGGTGTGGCGGACGGCGAGTTGCCAGTGGGATTTGAGCCGGTGCTTGGAGATCAGATCGCCGTGTTCGCCCTGGAGGACGGTGTAGCCCGGGCCCGTGTCGAGCAGCCAGGGCGTGTAGGTAAGTTGCGGGGGTTGGGGAACCTCGCGGATCTGCTTCACCAGCAACCGGGCGCCCGGGTTCACCTTCTTGAACTCCAGATCGAGTACGAAATTCCGGCGGGCCGGGAATTCGGCCTCGTAGCCCTGGGCGGCGAGATTCAGGAGCCGGTACAGGGCCAGGTACTCCGAATCCCAGGTCAGAACGTGCCCGCCGAGCGGCACGAGGCTGGACCCACGGACGGGGTCGACGGACGGGGTGACGCCGAACTGGCTGACGGAGACGACCTCGGGAACGGCGGCCGAATCGGGGTTGGTCACCGAGACGGCCCCGACCTGGGTCACGAGTTCGCCGGAGACGTAGCGCGCGTCGGCGCGGTTGATTTCGAGCGTGGCGACGCCGTTGGCAAGTTCGAAGGCGTCGGGGGTGGAATGATGCACGAGCACGGCCATGCCGACGATGGATTCATCGACCCGATGCCGAAGCCGTTCCAGGAACGCGTTGTCGTTGTATAAGCTGGCGTAGACCTTGCGCAGGGCGCGGAAGACGCCGCGCTCCTTGGACTCCGTCGGGTCGCAGGCGCTGGGGCCCGCTGCGTCGCCATCCAGATCATCCGCCAGACAACCGCTGTAGCTGTCGTACAGCCCCGCCCCGCTGAACTGGTCGCCGTCCTCGACGTTGGTGGAACTTCGAAAACGCAGTTTGCGGGCCGGATCGAACGCCGCCTGCTGCAGGACCTCCAGCACGGCGGCCTTTTGCGCCGCCGTGAAGTCCGCGTCGTCCGTGATGAGGTCGCGGATCTCCGCCAGGGCGGTCTGAAGCGCCGCGATATCCGGAGGCCAGACGAAGCCCGCGAGCCGGGAGGCGATGGCAATGCGCAGGGAAGGCGCTCCGGCCACCGGCTGGCTCAGGAACGCGTCCCAGAGATCGAACGTCAGGGCCAGGGCCGGGGCGGGCGAGTCGGCGGGGATGCGCCGGCGGAGCACGCCGAAGTTCGCGGCTTTGCCCCCGACGTACCGCATGTCCGGGGGGCGGAGACCGTCGGCGGGCAGCGAGATCGTGCCTCGCGGGACCTTGGGCGGCAGGTTTAACGGGGCAGGGGCCTTGAGATCCACGATCCGGCGGAGGTCGGCCGCTGGGAGGGGATTCGCCAGCGGCGCGATCTCGAGTTCGCAGCCGCCGAACTGGTCGACGGCCCGGACCATGACCATCCGGTTCGTGGCCCCGCGCAATTCCTCCCGGCGGGTCTCCTCGGCGACGTGCACGAACGGAATCCCGAACGACCTGGAGAGCAACGCGACGTGCGAATTCGGGGTCGCCGGGCTGAACGAGACGATGCCCGCCAGGGGAGGGACCTCCGCCGGAACGCCGTCCGTAAGCAAAATGTCGTCGGGAAGCAGTTGTCCCGCCCGATAGGCGGCGGGGATGCCCGTCCCCGGAACGAACACCAACCGGCCCACCGCCCAGCCGTGCGCGTAGCATTCGTCGCCCACGGTCCAGCGTCCGGCGCTGCTGACCGGGACGCCCTGTCCGGCAAGCCAGTCGACCTGATGCCGCGCGACCTCCGCCTGCTCGAACGTGGGCAGATACAGGACCGTCGTGCCGGGCGGGGTCTGGATCAGGGCCCGAACCTGACGGAACCAGGCGGCAATCGATTCCCGTGGATAGGCGTCGAGCCCGACAAACTGGATCCCGATCTCCGGCACGTTCGCCGACGGCGGGAAGAGGACCGCACCCAGCACGACCTGCTGGAGGTTCGTCCGGAGCGAAACGGCGTCGAACTCGGTCCGGCTCAGCCCCTTGAACTGCGGCAGTCGAACCCGGGCGAAGTCATAGTGGAAATCGTATTTCGTGCTGTCCTGGAAATAGACCCGGGCGGGATCGGAAAGCAGGAAGGCGAATTTGATCCACCGCGGCGCCGGTTGCCACGGAGGCGGGGCCTCGGACTGAAACGCTTCGCCGGGATCGCCCATGACCACGTTCTTCCAGTCGTCGGTCAGTGCCCGGTTCCGCGCGTAGGCGCGATAGAACCGGGGTTCGAGGGACGGAGCCGTGAAATCCGCCACCTTCTCGATCCCGCCATGCGCGCGCCACAGCTCCTTCCAATCGGTCAGGTCGGACGAGGCTTCCACCACAAGCACATCGGCAACCCCGGCGGCGGCGGACACGGCGGGCGGGGAAACCGGGGCGCCGTGGGGGGCGGGAAACAGGG
>CAZSOV010000336.1:0-8327 GCA_964608505.1 uncultured Verrucomicrobiota bacterium | reverse complement strand
ACTGGCGGGGGACGGGGGCGCCGGCGGCGGCGCCCACGCGGCGTGGGCTTGCCGCCGGCTACCGTCCGTCGTCCCTCCGCCAGGGCGGAGCCGCGCGGGGGGGAAGGGGAAGAGGGGCTGGCGACTCGGCCCGCCGTCGCGTCAGCGCTATGGCGGGGAGCCACTCGCCAGCCCCACGTCGCGGGTGGCAGCACGGTACGGGTCGCCGGTTCGCACCGTGGTCGACTCGCGGTTCGTACCGGGATGGGGCCGCGGGCTTGGCCATGTCCGCGCGCGCGGATTGTCGGATTGGCGGGGCGGGCGGGGGCGGGTAGGGTGGGCGGCATGAGCGATGCAGGTTGGGAGAAGGAGTTTCGGGCGGTGTGGCAGCGCGCGGTGAAGGCGTACGAGGCGGGGATGGACCGCGCGGACACGTGCGTTCCGGAGAAGGACCGGGCGTTCCTGGCGTCGATCGGGGTGACGGCGCAGGAGTTGTTCGATTTCGCGGAGGATTGGGTGGGGTACCGGGACCCGTCGCTGGAGGAGGTGGTGGCGGTGACGGCGATCCAGCGGGATTATTTCCTGAAGGACCGGCAGGGGCGTCCGCCGGGGCCGCCGCGGGATTCGCGGACGTTGCCGGCCAAGACGGCACCGGTGGATGGCATTCCGTGGCTGCCGCGGTTGATCGTGAAGGCGCGCCTGAAACTGGCGGGGGAACTGCCGCCGGACCTGATGTACGGCTGCGGCGGGGATCGTCCCTTTCTGCGCGAGAAGAAGGTGGGGTTGGCGGAATTCCTCCAGAAGGTGCGGGAGTCGGGCGGGAACGACCGGCAGGTGATCGATTTCGTGAAGGAACGGGCGGGGATTCGGTGAGCAGGGCAATTGACAACGTCGATTGGGGCCCGCGACCGCCGGGTCGCGGGGCGATCGAAGCAGGCGAATCGAGAGGCGAAGCCTGCGACTTGGCAGTCGCCGGCCCCACATCGCAGTTCCACGCAGGACTTTGTCAACGGCCCTGATTTGGTGAGGGGGTGGCCCCTCCCGGTGCTTTGACGTTCCTGCGGCGCGGGGTACTCTGCCGCGTGACGAAGGGAATAGGGTGGCATGAGGTTGCGGGGCGTTGGCGAGGCGTGGCGTGGGGGGCTGCCCTGCTGATGGGCCTGGGGTGGGCGGAGGTCAGGGGCCTGGCGGCGGTGGTGTTCAGCGAGATCCAGTATCACGCGGCGTCGCACGATCCGCGCGAGGATTTCGTGGAGTTGCACAACCCGGGTTCCGCCCCGGTGGACTTGGGTCGTTGGCGGATCGCGGGGGGGATCGAATACACGTTTCCGGCGGGCACGGTGCTGGCGTCCGGGGGTTGGCTGGTGGTGGCGGCGGACGCGGCGCGGTTCGCGGAGTTGCATTCGGGGGTGGCGGCGGCGCCGGGGTCGTTCACGGGGCAGTTGGCGAATTCGGGGGAGTCGCTGGAGTTGCGGGACGCGGGCGGGGGGAGGGTCAACGCGGTGACGTTCGGCCAGGACGGGGACTGGGCGGACCGGGTGCGGGGTCCGGTGGACCGGGGGCATCGGGGTTGGGAATGGGTGGCGGGCCACGACGGCGGGGGGCGCACGCTGGAGTTGATCCAGCCGCTGCTGGACAACGGATCGGGGCAAAACTGGACGTCGAGCCGGGTGGAGGGCGGGACGCCGGGGCGGGCGAACAGCGTGGCGACGAACGAGGTGGCGCCGTTGATCCTGGGGTTCCGGCATTACCCGGTGGTTCCCACCTCGCGCGACGCGGTGATCGTGCAGGCGCGCGTGGTGGACGAGGCGGCGACGGGGGTCGCGGTGCGGTTGCATCATCGGCTCGCGACGCCGGGGGAGGAGGCCTTCGCGGTCGTGGCGATGCGGGACGACGGGCAAAGCGGCGACGGACTGGCGGGGGACGGGATCTGGGGGGCGGTGCTGCCGGCGCGGGGGGCGGGGAGTCTGGTGGAGTTTCACGTGGAGGCCGGCGACGGCGGGGGCCGGGTGCGGATCTGGCCGGCGCCGGCGTGGGAGGACGGGGTGGAACGTCCGGTGTTGAACGCGTTTTACGGGGTGGATGACGACCCGGCGGCGGACGGACTGCCGTTGTACCGGCTGCTGATGCGACCGGAGGACCGGGCGACGCTGTTGCAGATCAACCGGAACCAGCCGCCGGCCCCGGTGCCGACGAACGACCAGACCTTCAGCCACGCGCGGTTCAACGCGACGTTCGTGGGGTCGGAGGGAGGGCGGGATTCGGTGCGCTACGGGGTGCTGGTTCGGAACCGGGGGAACGGCAGCCGGTCCCGATCGCCGCAGAGTTTACGCGTGGATTTCCCGACGACGGACCGGTGGAACGGGGCGGCGGGGATCAACCTGAACACGCAATACCCGGACGTGCAGCTGGTCGGCAGCGTGCTGGCCCGGGCGGCGGGGCTGGGGGCGGCGTTCTCGCGTCCGGTCCAGCTCCGATTGAACGGGACGAACCATGCGCGGGCGGATTCGCCGAGCTTCGGCTTCCTGGTGGCGAACGAGGTGATCGACGCGGATTTCGCGGAGCGCCAGTTCCCGCTGGACGGGGAGGGGAACCTGTACCGGGCGCAGCGTCTGGACGGCGTGGCACACGCGGCGCTGGAGGATTGGGGGCCGGACCCGGACCGGTATCGGACGAACTATTTCAAGCGGAGCCACGGGGCGCTGGATGACTGGAGCGACCTGATCGAGTTGTGCCGGGTGGCGAGCCTGACGGATCGGGAGGTGTGGCGGCAGGAACTGCCCCGGGTGGCGGACGTCGCGCAATGGGCGCGGTACTTCGCCTGGAACACGCTGGTGGACAACCGGGAGACCAGCCCCGTGAACGGGCAGGGCGACGATTACTTCCTGTACCGGGGCGTGGCGGACCGGCGGTTCCGGCTGCTGCCCTACGATCTCGATGCGATCCTGAACACGGGGGATTCGCCGGGCCGGGTGAACGCGGGCTTGTTCCAGATGGTGGGCGGGAGCGCG
Source organism: uncultured Verrucomicrobiota bacterium (assembly GCA_964608505.1). GTDB lineage: Bacteria > Verrucomicrobiota > Verrucomicrobiia > Limisphaerales > CAIMTB01 > CAIMTB01. The sequence continues at coordinate 5,337 of CAZSOV010000336.1, read as the reverse complement.
ACGAACTTCGCGACGTTCCTGACGGATGCGGAGTTCGTGCCCGCGTATTTCGCCGAACTGCGGCGCATGGCCCGGACGATCCTCGGCGTGGGAAGCATCGGACCGCGCGTGGACCAGGTCCTGGCGGGGCTGTCGACGGAGGCCCGGCGGCGCACGATGCGGGAGTTCGCGGCGGACCGGAGCGCGTTCGTGCTGGGGGAGATTCCGGAGCGGCTGACCGCGACGTCGGATCTGGCGACGAACGGCATTCCGGAGACGTCGGAGGCGACGATGCTGCTGCACGGCGTGGCGGACCCGGAGCGGACGCGCCGGGTGCGGGTGAACGGCGTGGACGCGGAATGGGTGGCGTGGCGCGCGCGCTGGACGAACGCGGCGGTGGCGCTGATGCCCGGCATGAACCGGATCCGGGTCGAGGCGTTGGACGACAAGGGGCGCGAGATCGAGCGGGTGTACCTGGACGTGCGCCGGACCGGCCCCGCGGCGCCGACCGGGGTCACGGGCCTCCAGCCGGACGGGACGCGTTGGACGACGTCGGGCAGCCCGTACCTGTTGACGGGGCTGGCCACGGTGCCGGTCGGCGGCACGCTGGTGATCGAGCCGGGCGTCACGGTGCTGGCGGCGGCAAATTCCGGGCTGCGGGTGGAGGGCCGGTTGCTGGCGGAGGGCGGGGACGGGGCGCGGATCCGGTTCCAGGCGGCGCCGGACGCGGTGAATCCGACGAACTCGTGGCAGGGGCTGCTGTTCTCGAACGCGGCGGGGACGAACCGGCTGGTGTCCGTGGATTTCGAGCACGCGGGCAGCGCGCGGCACACGCTCAGCGTGTCGGATTCGGCGCTGGAGGTGGAGGATTGCACGTTCGCGGGCACGACACGGACCTACGTGGAGACGGCGAACTCGTCGCTGCGGATCCGGAACTGCACGTTCCCGAGCCTCGAGTCGGCGGAGTTGATCCATGGCGGGGATATTCCGACAAACGGATTCCTGGTGATCGAGGGGAACCGGTTCGGGACCACGACGGGCCTGAACGACATCATCGACTTCAGCCGGGCGCGGCGTCCGGGCCCGATTTTGCAGGTGCTCGGCAACGTGTTCACGGGGGCGAGCGACGACGTGCTGGACCTGGACGGGTGCGACGCGCACATCGAGGGCAACGTGTTCCTGAACGTGAGCAACGGCGATCCCGGGGCCCCGGACACGTCGAGCGCGATCTCGTTCGGCGAAGACGGGGGCTACGGGCCCCACGTGGTGGCGGTGCGGAACTTCTTCCGGAACGTCGATCATCTCGCGCTCTGCAAGGAGGGCGGATACCTGACCCTCGAGAACAACACCGCCGTCGGCGTGAGCATCGCGGCGGTGAATTTCTCGGAACCGTTGCGCGGCGTGGCACCCGGCGCCGGCGCCCGGCTGCGCGGAAATCTGTTCGCCGGGGCGGCCGCCAATTTCGAGAACCTGAAGCCCGACAACGGCACGGTTGTCGTGGACGCCACGGGCAACGCGCTGGCGGCCGCCGATCTCGCCGCGGCCGGATCGGGCAACCTCGCGTGGCCGGACTATCCGGTGCCGCATCCCACCGACGCCGAACTCGCGCGCTGGCCCGCGGCCCGGGTGCTGGCGGCGCTGGTGCCCTACGTCGGTTCGCCCGCGCGCGGGGCGGGGCCGGACGGGATCGATCTGGGGGCGTCGGTGCCTTCCGGGGCCCGGGTGTCGGACGTGCCGCCCACGCCCACGTGGCGCACCGAGTTCGCGCCGCGCATCGGCGGCCCCGGAATCGTGGAGTACCGCGCCCGGTTCGACGGCGGGAATTGGACGGAGGCACGTCCGACGAGCGAGGCCTGGACCGCGACGGGATTGGCCCGGGGGTTGCACCGGCTGGCGGTGATCGGACGGAATTCGGCGGGTGTCTGGCAGACGGAAGAGGAGGCCAACGTCGTGGAATGGACGGTGGATCCGGAGGCGGCGCGGGTGGTGCTGAACCGGGTGCTGGCGGGCAACGCCTCGGTGGTCGTGGGCGCCCTGACGCCGGATGTGATCGAGGTGTTCAACGACGGACCGGCGCCGCGCGACGTCTCGGGATACGTGCTGGGGGCCGCCGAGGGAGATGCCCGGCGCTTCGTGTTGCCGGTGGGAACCGTCCTCCCGGCGGGGGGACGTTTGGTTCTGACGTCGGAGCCCACCGGCGTTCCTGGTTTCCTGCCGTTCGGGTTCCGGTTCTCGGCGGACGGCGACACGGTGCGCTGGCTGGATCCCGCGGGGCGCGAACTCGACGGGCTCGTGTTCGGACCGCAGACCCCGGATCTCGGATTGGGCCGGGTGCCCGACGGCACGGGGTGGTGGATGCCGGTGGAGGGGCCGTTGGGCGCGACGCCGCGGCGGCGGGCGTACGTCGATGCCGGCGGTGTCCGGATCAACGAATGGCTCGCGTCGGCACGATCGTCGGCGGGGGACGATTTCGTGGAGCTGTACAATCCCGCGGCGTTTCCGGCGGCGCTGGAACGTTGCGCCCTGACCGACAACGCCGTGGGGGATCCGCGGCGTTCGCCGCTGCCGCCCCTGACGTTTCTCGGGCCGCGGGCGGCGCGGCTTTGGGTGGCCGACGGCGGGCAGACGGCGGGCGGGTTGGCGTTCCGGCTGGCCTCGGAGTCGGGTTCGGTGGCGTTGACGGACGAGGACGGCGGGGTGATCGACGAGGTATTCTACGGGCAGCAGAAGCCGGACATCTCGCAGGGGCGGAGTCCGGACGGAGCCGACGCGTTTCGGTACTTCCGGGTGCCGACGCCGGGCGCGCCGAATCCGAGCGACCGGGTCCTCGTGGAGACCGTCGAGGACCGGGTGCGGCTGCTCGATTGGACCCAGGTTTGGAGTTACCGCGATGACGGGAGCGATCCGGGGAACGCCTGGCGGGAGGCGGGCTTCGCGGACGTCGACTGGGCCTCGGGTGGGGGACTGTTGTACCGGGAGAGCGCCGCCTTGCCGGCGCCCAAGACGACGCCGATCCGGATCGGGCCGCTGACGCATTACTTTCGGACCCGGTTCCGGATCGACGCGCCGCCGGATGCCGCGAATCCCGGCGTGCTGGAGTTGAGCCACGTGGTGGACGACGGGGCGGTGTTCTGGCTGAACGGGGTCGAGGTGGCGCGGTTCAACCTGCCCCCCGGGGAGATCACCGCGGCGACCGAGGCGACAAGGACGATCGGCGACGCGGCGATCCAGAGCACCAACGTGCCGCTCGCCGGGAGATCGTGGCCGACCGGCGAAAACGTCCTGGCCGTCGAGGTTCATCAATCCGACCCCGACAGCTCCGACGTCGTGTTCGGGGCGCGGATCGACTGGGTGCGGGTGCGGACGAACATCGTGGCGCTCGGGAATCCGGTCGTGTTGAACGAGGTCCTGGCGCGGCCCGTCCGGGCGGGACTCGTGGCCGGGGGTGCGGTGGATTGGATCGAGCTCTTCAACGCTTCGAGCAACGTCGTGGACATCTCGGATGCGAGCCTCACGGACGACGTCACGAAGCCGCGGCGGTACGTCGTGCCGCCGGGGACGACGCTCGGTCCGGGGGGCCGGTGGGTGGTGACGGAGGCGGCGGGCACGAGCCCCGGGCAGGGGCCCGGTCCGCTCGGGTTCGGCTTGGGTGCCGAAGGCGGCACGGTGTTCTGGTTCGACGCGCCGGCACGGGGCGGGGGGTTGCTGGACATGCTCCGGTACGGGAACCAGCTGGGGGATCGTTCGATCGGGCGCGTGCCGGACGGCGGGGATCGGTGGACCTTGAACGAACCGACCCCCGGGCTCTCGAACGCGCCGGTCGCGCTGGGCACGCCGGCGGGGGTGCGCCTCAACGAATGGCTGGCGGCGCCCGGCGTGGGGGGCGAGGACTGGATCGAGTTGTTCCAGCCGGGCCCGCTTCCGGTGGATCTCGAGGGTTGCTCGCTGACCGATGACGCCTTCGAACCGCGGCGTGCGGTGTTTCCGCCGCTGAGTTTCCTGGGCACGGGCGGGGAGGCGTTCCTGGTGGTGATCGCCGACGGCCAGGCGTCGAGGCCGGGGCACGTGGGGTTCCGGCTGTCGCAATCCGGCGAGACGATCCTGCTGTTCGGCGCCGGGGATGCGGCGCCGGTCGTGGATGCCGTCGCGTTCGGCGTGCAGTCGGTGGGCGTGAGCATGGGGCGTTTTCCGGACGGCGCGCCGGTTCTGGAGTCGTTTCCGGGCAGCGTGTCCCGGGGCCTGGCGAACCGGCGGCCCGCCGCCCAGGGCGACGCGGACGGCGATGGGTTGCCCGATGACTGGGAGCGCGCGCATGGCCTGCGCCCCGATGATCCGACGGGCGCGAACGGCCCGGCGGGAGATCCCGACGGCGACGGGTTCGACAACGGATCAGAATGGCGGGCCGGGACCGATCCCCGGAACGCGTCGAGCGCCCTGCGTTTGGGCGTGGTTTCGGGGGAGGGCGGGGTGCGGTTGCGCGTGAGGCTGCCGGCGGGGCGGACCTGCGTGCTTCAGGTGCTGACCGGTGGATGGGCGGACGGCGCGGCGCGCTGGGACGCCGTGACGTCGTGGACGGGCGGGCTCGTCGAGTCGGAAGTCGAGTACCCGGTGGGCGTGGTGGCGGGGCAGGAAGGCGGGGTGTTCTACCGGCTCGCGATCACGGCCACGGGCGGGCAGCCCTAGACTCCGGGGCGATTCACAAAGGGGTTGGGGCCCGCGACGGCCGAGTCGCGGGCTTCGCATGGGAGGTGGACCGTGGAGGAGAAGCCGGCGACTCGGCAGTCGCCGGCCCCGACGGGAAAGGCGGTCGCATCGGGGAGCGCGACGCGGCGGACCGGAAGCGGCCGGGCGCAGCGATGCGCGATGCGGGGCCCGCGACGGCCGAGTCGCGGGCTTCGCATGGGAGGTGGACCGTGGAGGAGAAGCCGGCGACTCGGCAGTCGCCGGCCCCGACGGGAAAGGCGGTCGCATCGGGGAGCGCGACGCGGCGGACCGGAAGCGGCCGGGCGCAGCGATGCGCGATGCGGGGCCCGCGACGGCCGAGTCGCGGGCTTCGCATGGGAGGTGGACCGCGGAGGAGAGGCCGGCGACTCGGCAGTCGCCGGCCCCGACGGGAAAGGCGGTCGCATCGGGAGGCGCGACGCGGCGGACCGGAAACGGCGAGGCGCAGGCTGAGAGCCTATCTGAAAATTGCGATGCGCCCTGCGGCGAGGGATTTTGGCGCTGGCCGAGGCGGTGAGATCCGCGCATCCCCGCAGCGGGCTGTAAGGATCGAACCAACGAAGGTCAGCGCCAAAAGACCTGCCGCCCGGAGGGTTTTCGCGGAAAGGGCCGTCTGGCGTCGTTGCTCGTCGGTCA
>CAZSOV010000335.1:0-8341 GCA_964608505.1 uncultured Verrucomicrobiota bacterium | reverse complement strand
TCGTCAGCAGGAGATGGTCGCGCTGCGACGACCAAAGGGCTCCCGGTTGCCCGAGGACTGCCTCCATCTCCTTCCGCGTCAGATAGCCCAACATCGGCTGCTCGAAACGCTTCATCGGCACGGCCATTGCCTGCTCGACGACGTGAAGCGACGTCACGTCGCGCCGACCGGCGAACTTCAGGAACGCACGCAGCGCGGTGAGGCGCAGATTGCGGCTGCGAATCGCGTTGTGTCGGTCTTGCTCAAGATGATCGAGGAACGCCGGTTCACGTTCAGCACGTTCCCGGTCGTCGCCGAGGGCGGGCGCCTCGTCGGCCTGCTCTCCGGCCATGTCGTGAAGCCGCGCTACGCCTCCAAAACCGTCGCCGAGGCCCTGACCCCGCGCGCCGAGGTCCATACCCTCGACGTCCGGGAACTCGGCAACGATCCCATCGCGCGGGCCGACCGCTTCTTCACCGAGAACCCGGGCATCCACAAGATTCTGGTGGTCGACGCCGAGGATCGGCTGCACGGCCTGTTCACCCTGAGCGACATCGAGCGCATCAGTCTCGAACGCCGGGCGCAGTTCAAGCCGGCCCGCGACAGCCACTTCCGGCTCGTGTGCGGCGCGGCCGTGTCGGCCACGCGCAATGCCTTCGGCGACCTCGACCGTGACCGCCTGCTCAACCACGTGGGCGCCCTGGTGGACCGCGGCCTCGACGTCGTGGCCGTATCGACGGCCCACGGTTTCAGCAAGGGCGTGGGCGATGCCGTGCGCATGATCCGGTCCGCGTTCCCGGCGCTCCCCATCATCGCCGGCAACGTCACCAGCGCCTCGGGCGTGGCCTTCCTCGCCGAGGCGGGCGCCAACGTCGTCAAGGTCGGCCAGGGCCCCGGCTCCATCTGCACCACCCGCCTGGTCGCGGGCGTCGGCATCCCCCAGCTCACCGCCCTCTTCGTCTGCGCCCAGGCCGCCCGCGAATCGCGCGTCACGCTGCTGGCCGATGGCGGCATCACCAAGTCGGGCGACATCGTCAAGGCCCTGACCCTGGCCGACGCCGTCCTGTGCGGTGGCCTCTTCGCCGGCTGCCCCGAGGCCCCCGGCGAAACCCTCGAGATCGGGGGCAAACTCTATCGCCAATACCGGGGCATGGGCAGCCTGGCCGCCATGAAGGCCGGCGCCGCCGCCCGTTACGGCCACACCCGCGACGCCGCCCAGAAGGTGGCCGCCGAGGGCGTCGAAGCCCTCAAGGAACTCTCGGGTCCCGTCGACCAGGTCCTCGCCCAACTCATCGGCGGCATCCAATCCGGGCTGGGCTATCTCGGCGCCACCGATTTGCCCAACCTCCGCACCCGGGCCCGCTACATCCGCGTCAGCTCGGCCGGCCAGCGCGAATCCGCCCCCCACGACGTCATCGAGCTCAAGGCCACCAAGTAGCCCCGCGCCCCGCCCGCCGTCCGCCGTCCGGGCGATGCCGCCTGCCATTGTCTTGTCCGTCCGCGCGCCCGCAACCTATCCTCCGTTCGCCATGCCCGACCCGCAACCGCCCTCCTCCCCGCCTCCGTCTCCCGGCCGTGCACGGCCCGCGCCGCGGCACCCGGGGTCCCGCCCGTTCGGCAAGCTCGTGCTCGGGCTGGCGGGCGTGGTGCTGCTCGTCCTGGCTCTGCTCGCCCGCCCCGCCTACCAGCGGCTGCTTTCGTGGCGTGCCGCAACCATCGTCCGCCAGGCGGAGGAACTCATCGGACAACAGCACTGGCCCGAAGCCCTGGAAAAGCTCGACGCGGCGCTGAAGGTCCAACCCGCCAGCACGCCCGCCCTCCGCGCCCTGGGCGGGGTCTATTCCCGCTTCGAACTGCCCTCCGCCCTGCCGGTCTACCGCGCCCTCCTCAACTCCCCGGAGCACACCGTCGAGGATCTCCACGGCTACCTGGAGGTCGCGCTCCGCCTCCAGCGCTTCGATCTCGTCGAGGGCGAGCTCTCGACCCTGCTCAACCGCACCAACGTCACCCTCCAGACCCGGGTTCAAGCCGTCGAGTTCTACTTCCGCCAGGGCGACTTCGGACGCGCTCTTTCCTTCGCCGAGGAGATCCGCCGGCTTCAACCCACCAACAACCTCAACCACCTCCGCGTCGCCAAGATCCTCCTCTTCCGCGGAATTCCCACCGAACAGATCGACGCCCTGAACATCCTGGCCGACCTTAAGAATCCCACCCCGTTGGAACGGATGAACATGCTCGAGATGCTCTCCAACGCGCCGACCGTCCCGAAACGGCCCACGCTGCGTTTTCTGGACCAGACACCCCCCGGCGGCCAGGCCACCCCCGCGGAGTTCTTTCTCGAGGCGGAAACCCGCCTCCGCCTGGCCCCCGAGTCCCGCTCCAACCTCGTTGCCCAGGCCATCGTCCGTTTCGCCAAGGGCTCGCCCGAGCAGCAGGCCGACCTCTGTGGCTGGCTCGCCCGGGCCGGCGAAACCACCCGGGTCTTCGAACTCTGGAGCGCCCAGCAGGCCGCCCAGCATCCGATCCTCCTCGCCAATTATCTCGAAGCCCTCACCCGCGCCCAGCGCTGGACCGAGCTGCAGGCCGCCGTGGCCGGCAATGCCCCCATCGAAGCGTGGCAACTCGAGGCCTATCGCGCCACGGCCGCCGCCCGACTCGAGCAGGACCAGCTCGCCGATGAACTCTGGCGGCGCGCCTTCGAAAAAACCGCCAAGCACCCGGTCAAGCTCCGGGCGCTCGGCGATTATGCCTCCCGCCTCGGGTTCACCAGTCAGGCCATCGAGGCCTACGAATCCATCACCAAGGACCGCCTGCACCGGGCCTCGGCCTTCCGACGCCTTGCCGGCGTCTTCGAGCGCACCCGTCAAACCGACCGCCTCCGGGTCAACGCCCAGGCGTGGTCCACCAGCATCCCCGACGATCCCCAACCGGAACTCGCGTTCTGTTATCTCAGCGCCCTGCTCGGGCTCGATACCGAACTCGCCCACGCCCGCGCCACCAAGCTGCTCCAACGCCAGCCGAGCCGACTCGCCTACCGCACCGCCGTCGCCTACCTCGAGTTCCGTCGCAACAAGCCCCAGGAAGCCCTCGCCATGCTGGACCGCATCCGGTTCGACAACCCCAACATCCCCGCCCAAACCCGCCTGGTCTACGCCATCCTCCTCGAAGCCAACGGCCTCCCCTCCCGCGCCAAGGAAATGGTCGAGGACGTCAAACCCGACTCGCTCCTGCCCGAGGAACAGGAAAACCTGCGCCGCATCAAGGCCCTCTGATCCCGGCATGCTCCCCGCCCTCTCCGTCCGCATCGCCGAGGGTTTCCTCTCCAAGGAGGAATCCCTCCTCGACCTCGATGCCTTGGCGCCCCTGGCCCGCGCCGCCGGATTCCAGGGCCTCTGCCTCCGTGCCTCCCAGGTCGGCGTTCATTCAACCCCCGACCGCGTCCGGCACGTCGCCGGGAGCCTCGCACGCCATGGCCTGCGCGCCACCATGGTCACCGGCGACTTCGACATCGTTTACAACAACGAACGCGGCCCCGCCGTCCTGCGACGGATCGAGCCCTACCTTGATCTGGCCGTGGCCCTCGGCGCCCCGCTCCTCCGCGTCGCCCTGCGCCACGCCGACGACATCCCCCGGGCCCGCATGGCCGCCGACGCCGCCCGCGAACGCGGTCTGCGCCTCGCCCACCAGTGCCATATCCAAAGCCTTTTCGAAACCGTGGACGGCATCCTCTCCACGCTGCGAGCCATCGACCGCGAGAACTTCGGGCTCGTCTACGAGGCGGCCAATCTCGAGCTGTGCGGACAGGAGTATGGTCCCGACACCCTCCGGCGGCTGGCCCCCTGGATCTTCAACGTCTACCTCCAGAACCAACGCCTGCATCCCGCCGGCCAGGTGACCCTCGACACCTGGGTCCGCGGCACGGTCCGCTTCGATCTGCTCGCTCCCGCCGACCCCGGCGGAATCGAGTTCCACCGCGTCTTCGACGGACTCGCCGCCATCGGCTACGACGGTCCCGTCACCTCGCATCAATCCGCGCCCGCCGATGGCCGGATCGGGGACGCCGCCCTGGCCACGGCCCGGTTCCTGTCACGCTGGCTCCCCGGGCCGCTCGGGAACCCGCCACGCGAGCACTAGTCCCGCGCCGTACACCAGGCAGGTCGCGAGGCCCATCCGCCCGACGTCCCCGCCGAAGAAGGCCGACAACGACGCCGTCGCGAGCACCGCGAGGGCGGAGAAGATCCGTCCAAAATTGTATGCCACGCCGGAACCCGTGGCCCGGATGCGCGTGGGAAACATCCCGGGCAGGTAGTAGGGCAGCCAGCCGAAGTAGCTCGTCGCCACGAGCCCGAGGAGGAAGGCCAGCGGCAGAAAGCCGGGCTCGCCCGGACGCGTGGCGCGAAAGAGCACCAGACTCAGCCCCAGCGATCCCAGGCTGATCCAGAAGTAGCTCCGCCGCGCCCCCAGGCGGTTCGCAAACCAGCCGCCCGCCAGCGACCCGAGCACGGCCCCGACGGCCTGCGCGATCTGGGTGCCGGCCTTCAGATCGACCTGCCCCAGCGCCTCCCCCACCTGCCCCGCCCACGGCACCAACCGCTGCCCGGAAGCCCACCCGCCCAGCAACGGCACGGTTCCCAGCGCGATGCCCAACCAGGTCCGGCCCCGGTATTCCTTCGAAAACACCTCCCCCAATCCCACGGCACACTTCCCGCCCCGCGCGCCCCGCCCGCGCAGCCACTCCGGGGATTCGCGCACCACGACCAGCACCCACACCCCGAGCACCACCGGCACCGCGCCCACCAGCAGGACCCAGCGCCAGCTCTCGCGCGTCACCGGATGGTGCAGCATGATCCAGCCGAGAATCAGAAACCCCACGTTGGCCGCGCATCCGATCAGCCCCGCCAGGAGGGGGCGCGAGATGCCCGGCCACGCCTCGGAGGTCAACGCCACCCCGTTCGGCCACATCCCCCCCACCCCCAGGCACGCCAGGAACCGGGCCAACCCCAGCTGCTCCGGCGTCGCGGCATGATAGCTCAGGCCCGTAAACACCGAGTAACACACGATGCTCCAGCCCATGGCCCGTGCGCGTCCCCACCGGTCGCCGATCCACCCGAACAACGCCCCGCCCGCCGCCGCGCCCAGCAGAAACGCCATCAACAACCACGAAAACCAGCGATCCGCCGCGATCTCCACCGCCCGCCCGCCCTGCCCCGACAGAAACTCCTGCATCGCCGGTCGCGTCGTCGCCGGCATCAGCGACATCTCCATTCCCGCGAACATCCAGCCCAGGAACGCCGTCACGAGAATCCACCAGCGATCTCCCGACCGCAGCGCCTCCGGTGCGTCGCCGATCGGCATCAGAATCTTGGGCATGGCATGGGCAAACGGGAGTCCACCCAGCCTACCAGACCCAAAGTCCGGTGCCATCCTTCCTTTCCCCCTGTTTGACCCTTCCCCCGCCTTTCCGGCAGCCTCGCCCCCGCATGGGCAACACCTTCGGTCATCTCTTCCGCATCACCACCTGGGGCGAATCCCACGGCGGCGGCGTCGGCGTCGTCGTCGACGGTTGCCCCTCCCGCCTGCCCCTCGTCGAAGCCGACATCCAACCCGACCTCGACCGCCGCCGCCCCGGCCAGTCCAAGATCACCACCCCCCGCGCCGAGACCGATACGGTCCAGATCCTGAGCGGCACCTTCGAGGGACAGACCCTGGGCACCCCCATCTCCATGTGGGTCCGGAACCAGGATTTCCGGCCCGAAGCCTATTCGGAGATGGCCACGAAGTTCCGCCCGTCCCACGCCGACTACACTTACCATGCCAAGTACGGCATCCGCGCCTGGCCGGGGGGAGGACGCACCAGCGCGCGCGAAACCATCGGTCGCGTCGCCGCCGGCGCCATCGCCCGCAAACTCCTCCGCCTGCGCTGGGGCGTCGAGATCCTCGCCTGCGTCACCCAGGTCCAGGACCTCGTGGCCCAGGTCGATCCCGACTCCCTCACCGCCGAGGCCATCGAGGCCAACATCGTGCGCTGCCCCGACCCCACCCTGGCGACGGCCATGATCGAACGCATCGAAGCCGTTCGCACCGCGGGCGACAGCGTCGGCGGCGTCGTCCTCGGCGTCGCCCGCAACGTCCCCGTCGGCTGGGGCGAACCGGTCTTCGATCGCCTCGAAGCCGACCTCGCCAAGGCCATGCTCAGCCTCCCCGCCTCCAAGGGGTTCGAAATCGGGAGCGGCTTCGGCGGCGTCCTCCTCACCGGACGCCAGCACAACGACCCGTTCCGCAATGTCGACGGCCAGGTGCGCACGACGTCCAATCGTTCCGGAGGCATCCAGGGGGGTATCAGCAACGGCGAAACCATTTACTTCCGCACCGCCTTCAAGCCCGTCGCCACCGTCATGCACGAACAGGACACCGTCGACGTCCAGTACCGGAACACCACCCTGCAAGGCCGGGGACGTCACGACCCCTGCGTCCTGCCCCGGGCCGTGCCGATGGTGGAGGCCATGACGGCCCTGGTCCTCGTGGACCACGCCCTGCGCCACGCCGCCGTCCAGCCCCGAGATTAGCCCGCAGTTGGTTCCGCGCCCGCGCGGCCACCCCCGCCACACCGGTCCGACCCCGTCGATTCGGGTCGGCTCAGACCGGGAGGCGCTTCACCACCACGACCGTCAGATCGTCCTGCAACGGCGCGGGAGCGGAGTATTCGGTGACCGCCTGGCACAAGGCCTGGATGATCTCCGCCGCGGGCCGCTCCCGGTTCGCCTGCACGACCGCGGTGATCCGGTCCAGGCCGAACTCCTGGCCTCCACCCGACGGCGTCTCCGGACTGGCCGCCTCGCGCAGGCCGTCCGTGTAGAGCACCAGGATCTCGCCGGGTTCCAGCCGGGACCCCGGCGACGAGACCGGGGGATTGGCGCGGGTAAACCCCAGCGGCCCACCCGTCCGCCGCAACTGCGATTTCACCGAGCCATCCGGCGCGAACAACAGCCCGGCCGGATGTCCGGCATTGGCGAAGACGAAGTCCCCGGTCGGCGGGTCCAACCGCACCAGCGTCAAGGTCACGTAGAGCTGGCCCTGAACGTCCTCCGCGATCACCCGGTTCGCCCGCGCCAGGATTTCGCCCGGATCGATCCGGTTGCGCGCCACGACCCGCAGCAGGGCCCGGGTCTCGACCATGAGCAGGCTCGGGCCCAGCCCGTGCCCGCTCACGTCCGCCACCACCAACCCCAGCTGATCCCCCACCATCGGAACGAAGTCGTAATAGTCGCCACCCGTCTCGTCCGCCGGAACCGAGGTGCCGGCGATGTCGAACCCCGGCAGGTCCGGCGCCTGGCGGGGAAACAACCGTTGCTGGATCTCCCGCGCCGCGCGCATCTGCTCCTCGCGGGAACGCAGCGCCGCCTCGTTCTTCCGCTTCTCGGTGATGTCACGCGCGAACAGCACGAACCAGCGGCGATCCGGCAGATCCATCCGGCTCGAAGCCACCTCCACCACGATCTCCCGTCCGTCCTTGCGCCGCGCCGGCCCTTCCACCAGCGCCCGGCTCGACGCTCCGCCCGCCTCCGCCACGACGTCCGATTCGAGCGACGCCAGCGCCTTGGTCAGCCCGCCTCCGCCCTCGGGTTCCAGAGCAGCCAGGGACAGTCCGGCCAACTCGCCGACGGTCCAGCCGAAGACGGCTTCCGCCGCGGGATTGGCGAATCCCACCACCGCGGAGGCGTCGCAGAACAGCACCGCGTCCGGTGAGGTCTCCCAGAGCGTACGATAACGCAGCTCGCTTTCCCGGACCCGTGCCTCGGTCTCGCGTTGCCGCCGGCGCACCACCGACTCGCGCAACTCCCGTTCGACCGCCGGCAACAGCCGCGCCGGATTCCCCTTCATCACGTAGTCGTGCGCGCCGGCCTTCATCGCCGCCACGGCGACGTCCTCCCCGATCCCACCCGAGACGATGATGAACGGGATGTCCAACCCCGCCGTCTGGAGGATCCGCAGCGCCTGCGGCGCGTTGAAATCCGGAATGTTGTAATCCGCCAGGACGACGTCCCAGGCCTGCGCCCCCAGTGCCTCCTGCATCGCCAGGGCGGCCTCCACGCGACGCCAGCTCACGTCGTACCCGCCCGACCGCAGCGCCTGCACGATCACCCGCGCGTCGAACTCGGAATCCTCCAGGATCAGTACTCGAAGCGGAATACGTGCGTTCATGCCATCACCCGTTCCTTGCCCGGCGCCGGTGCGCCTTCGGGCCGCAGGCTGCGACCCGGGCCCCAACCGAGTCAAACCAGGATGCCGCGACCCTCCGGAATGGAACAGGGCCGTTGACAAAGTCCTGCGTGGAACGGCGATGTGGGGCCGGCGACTGCCG
>CAZSOV010000334.1:0-8417 GCA_964608505.1 uncultured Verrucomicrobiota bacterium | reverse complement strand
AGATGACGCTGGTGGTGATGGACAACTGGGTCTACGGACTGACGAAGAAGCAGACCTCGCCCACCTCGCCGCTCGGCTTCAAGAGCAAGACCGACACCTGGGGGGCCGTCGATCAGCCCATCAATCCGGCCCGTCAGGCGCTCGCCGCCGGCGCGACGTTCGTGGCCCGCACGACCCACACGAACCCCAACCACCTCCTCCAGATGATGGAGGCCGCCCTCGACCATGACGGGTTCAGCTTCATCCAGTGCCTCAGCGAGTGCGTCGAGTTTTTCGAGGGCGCCTTCGACGCCGCCAATCCGCGCAAGGGCGGGAAGTTCGCCGAGGTCCCCAAGGACCATGACGTGACGGACGAACTCGCCGCGTACCGGTTGGCGGGCGAGCCGTTCCCGGGCTACTTCGGCATCCTCTACAAGAACGCCCGTCCCTCGAAAAATGCCGTGGAAGCCAGGCTGAACGCGGAGGCGCAGGCGAAGGTGGCCGGGCAGGCTCCCTGGCAGATCCTGCAAAAGACCTTCGACAAGATGAAGTGACCCGGGACGGGGAGGACGCCTTCGAGGCGTGAACCTCGAGGGTCGGTTCCCCCGCGTTCCGCACCTCGCCGCACCCCGGCGAGGCGCCGTCACGAGCCTCAGCCCGGCATCAGCCACGAGCGGGCGGTGCGGGTGGTGCGGGCGACCAGCGCGGCACCGCCCTCTCCCAGCATGGCGGCGGCGCGCGCCGCCAGCTGATGCGGACTCGCGGAGGAGCCCGCAAAGTTGGTCTTTCCCGGCTGCCGCACGATCCCGTCCTCCCCCACCTGCACGCGGAGTCGTCCGATGGTGAACTCGCCGGGCGGGGCGCCCGCGGCCGCCATGGCGTCGGTGGTGAGATAAAGCCGGTCCGCCGGCAGCACGCGGTGGAGCAGGCGGAACAGGGAGGGGGACACATGGATGCCGTCGGCGATCAGTCCGACCCGGAGCCCGGGGGTCTCGACGACACGCCAGAGGATGTTGTCGTGGCGGTCGAGTTGTTGGGGGCAACCGTTGCCGAGGTGGGTGAATCCCGTGGCGCCCGCGGCGACGGCGTCGCGGAGGAGGTCGGCGGAGGCATTGGTGTGGCCCAGACTCACGTGGATGCCGTTCCCCCGGGCGGCGGCAATGGCGGCCAGGGCGCCGCGTCGTTCCGGAGCCAGCGTCACGAGGACGGGATCGTCGCCCAGCGCCGCGCGGAGTTCGGCAAAATCACCCGGCTCGGGATCGCGCATGCACGCGGGGTCGTGCGCCCCGGCGAAACCGGGTTGATCGGAGAGGAACGGACCCTCGACATGCCAGCCGGGGATGGCGGCGCGCAGTTCGGGATGCGCGTCCCGCACCGCGCGCAGGTGGCGCAGGCGGGCCAGCAGCCGGGGGAAGGCGTCGGTGATCAGGGTCAGGAAAAACGCCTCGCCACCGTCGCGATGCCAGCCCCGGACCGCCCGCAGCAGGTCGTCGGCGGCAAGTCCGTCCTGCTGGAAATCGACACCGGCGTAGCCGTTGACCTGGGGATCGAACAAGGCGGACATGGGAAATTGGATGTGGGGGTGGGGAATTCGGAGGGCGACGTCGGGCGCGGGCCGATTTGAGCTTTGAGCTTTGAACTTGGAAATTTGAAAATGCCGGCGTGGCGCCAAGGACGAGTTACACGGTCAAACTGAACGAGGTGCAGGCACGGGCCCTGGAAAAGATCGTCCGGGACGGGACCTACGAGTTGCGGGAGGTCCCGTACGCACGTTTCAGCGGGGTGAAGAAGGAATTCAACGTCACCTTCTACGAATCCGGGAAGCTCGTGGTCCAGGGCAGGGGGACGGAGGATTTCGTGCAGTTCGTGCTCGAACCCGAGGTGCTGGGGGAGGCGCGGTTGGGCTACGAGACGATCCTGAATCCCGAGTTGCTGGCCCCGCGGATCGGGGTGGACGAATCGGGGAAGGGCGATTTCTTCGGGCCGATGTGCGTGGCGGGCGTCTACGTGAACGCAGCGGTGCTGGCAGCCTGGAAGGACGCCGGCATCCGGGATTCCAAGAACATCGGGAGCGACGCGCAGGTGGGGAAGCTGGCGGATCTCGTCCGTGACACGCCGGGCTGCGTGCCGACGGTCGTGGTCATCGGCCCCGAGGCGTACAACCGGATGCACGCCCAGAATGGTTCGGTGAACCGGGTGCTCGCCTGGGGCCACGCGCGCGTGATCGAAAACCTGCTCGGGCAGCGGCACCGGATGATTCCGCCGCCGGTGCGGGCGATCAGCGACCAGTTCGCGAGCGACAAATCGACCGTGGAACGTGCGCTGATGGGGATGGGCCGGGAACTCGAGCTCGTGCAGCGGCACAAGGCGGAAGAGGACCTCGCCGTCGCCGCGGCCTCGATCCTGGCCCGCGACGAGTTCGTCAAGCGCCTGCGGCGGCTGGGCGAGCAGTTCGGGCTCGAACTGCCCAAGGGGGCGTCGTCCGCGGTGGAGACCGCGGGCCGGGAGTTCGTGGCCAAACACGGCGCGGACGCCCTCGGGAAGGTCGCGAAGATGCACTTCCGGACGTCCTTTCGCGTGCGTGGCCTGCCCGAGCCGCCCAAGGTGGAGTGGCGCCCGAAGGCCAAGTGAGGGCCCGTCCCGGCGCAGGCGGGGTCGGAGGCGTCCTCCGCGAACGGTTTACGGACGGGAACCCTCGTACGCGGCATGGCGCGCGTGCAGGCGCCGGACGGCCTCCAGGTGGGACGCCTCGAACGGGACCAGTCGGCGGGCCTTGATCAGGGAGAGCAACTGCTCTCCGGCGGGCTGGAGATGCAGTTCGAGCAGGGTGGCCTCCAGATCGCGGCGGAATTTCTCCGAGCTCCAAGCCGTCGTGCGGACGCAGACGAAGCCGTCGATCAACCGCTCGGACTCCGCGATGACGCGCAGGGATTTGCCCACCTGCGGATTGAGTTCCGTGAGGACGCCAAAACTTTCGTGGTCGACGACGCACGCCGCGGCCTTCCCGAAGAACACGGGGAGCACCGCCGTGGAGGGTTTGCCACAGCTGATCACCGCGTGAAAGAAGCCCGTCCGTTCCTCGACGCCCAGCTCGTGGAGCAGGATGTCCAGCCAGAACCGGCCCAGGCTGGTGTCCGCCTGCTCGAAGACGCCGATGTCGGTGCCCCGCAACCCCGCCAGCGCGGCGGGCCCTCGCGTGGCATGGGTCAGGAGCAGGTAGCGCTTGCCGAACTGGCCGCGGTCGGTGCTGACGAACCGGGGCGCGACGTGGTTCGTCGCCCGCATCCGGAGGTAGGTGTTGGCATCCACCAGGAGGAGGTCGAACGCCTCCCGTCCGGCCGCTTCGTCGATCGCCGCGGAGGACTCGTGGATGGTGTTGGTGGTCCGCACCAGGTAGCCGCGCTGGCGTCCCACGGTTTCGGCGAGGGCCCGGAACGCGGCCTCGACCTCGTTGCGCGGGACGTTGAGAAACGCGTGCGGGCTCCAGGCGACGCGAAGGGACTGCTCCTCCAACGGGGACGGAGTGGGCGCGTAGGCCGACGGGCCACCGAGCGCCAGCACCAGCACCAGCGCTGCGAACCCCGCCAGCAATACCGGACCCGGGCCGCGACCGCGTCCACCCCATCGCCCCGGTTGCCAGGGTGGCGAATCCGGACCGGATGGGGGATGGGCGGGGGTGCGCATGTCTGGCGTTTGCACGGCTCGCTTCGGACTCCGCGCCGGGGCCGACGACCGCGACGGATGGAATCCGAAACGGATCCGCCGGTCGACCGGGCTCTCCGGTTCTGGACGGGCCTCCGTCGGACGATGGGCAAAGTCCACGGCGCGATTCCAGATCTCATTTCCGAACCGACATTCTCGATGGACCCGGGGCGTTGGGTGGTTACCGGGCGGAGATCCAGACGAGGGTGCCGACGGGCACCGCGTCGAAGAGCGGCAGGAGGTCCGTGGCGGCGAGGTGGATGCAGCCGTGCGAGGCGGGCCGGCCGAGGCTGGGTTCGTCGGCCAGGCCATGGATGTAGATGTAGCGGGAAAAGGTGTCCACCTCGCCACCCTGGTTGAACCCGGGCTCGAGCCCTTCCAGCCAGAGAATCCGATGGGCGATGGTGGCCTCGGGAATGCCGCCCCAGGTGAATCCCACCGGTACCCGCGCGCGGAACACCGTCCCCACGGGCCAGCCCGCGCCGATCTTGCGGGCCACGCGATGGAGACCCAGCGGCGTGCGTTGGGTGTCCCGGACCTGCCCGATGCCGAACTTCGAGGTCGAGGCCACGAAGACACGCTGGATACGGAAGGGCAGGTCGCGTCGCGCCCTGCGCCACCAGGTGAATCGCTGGCGCGCGACGGAGACCACGAGGAGATCGGCGGTGGGCCGGACGTGGAGGCGTCGACAGGCCAGCAGGGCGGCGGTCAGCGGGCGATCGGCGGTCCGGGATGTCGGGGTTCCACGGTTCATGCACGAGACTCGGTGCCTGCGCCGGCCCGGATTCATGGCCATGGCGTTTCATGGCGTTTCCGCCGGGCGCGGACGGGGTCAGGCGAGTTTCTTGACGAGCACCTTGGAGCGCCGTCCGCTGGCCTCGTAGCGCTCGCGGCGGGAGGGAGGCAGGTCCTCGGGAGTTCCCTCGGTGAAGCCGCCCTTGGACTGGAAGTAGGTGAACGCCTGGGTGGATAGGGCGACCACCTGCTGGACCCCGGCCTCGCGGGCCTTGGCGATGGCGAACTGGACGAGCCTGCCGCCGATGCCCTGATTTTCGTGGGCCGGGCTGACGTAGAGATAGGCGAGCTCGGCCTTGCCCTGTTCCGGGTAGAGGTGCACGGCGACGCAGGCCACGGGATTCTTGTCGATCTCGTAGATGAAGTAGTCGCCGATCTGCCGCTCGATGTCGGCGCGGGTGCGCTTGACCAGTTCGCTGCTGTCGACCGATTTGCGGGTGAGGAGGAGCAGCTGGCGGATGTCCTTCTTCAGCGCGCGGCGGATCTGCTGGTATTCGTTGGCATACACCAGGGTGCCGATGCCCTCGTTGGAAAAGACCTCGGCCAGCAGCGCCTCGTCCTGGCGTCCGTCGATGATGTGGACGCGGGGAACTCCGGCACGGCACGCCTGGGCGGCGTACATGGCCTTGGGCAGCTGGTCGGCGGGGAAATCCGCGCGCTGACGGGCGAGGAGTTGCTCGAGTTCACCGACGGCAATCTGGCGGATGAGCCGCCCCGAACAGGTGAGGCCCTCGCTGGCCGTGAAATAGATGATCTTGGCGGCCTTGAGCGTGTCGCCGAGGGCCACGGCGATGGCGTCGGAATTGACCCGGTAGGAATTGCCTTCGCCGTCGAAGCCCAGCGGGGGGACGACGGGGACGATGCCCTGGGCGAGCAGGGTTTGGAGCAATTCGACATCGACGCGTTCGACCTTGCCGGTGAAGAGATGATCGACGCCGCCCAGGATGCCGAGGGGATGGGCGATGATGGCGTTGGTGGAGGCGGCGCGGAGATCGTTGGTGGAGAGTCCCTCGAGGATCTCGTGGGTCAGGCGGTTGGCGGCGGTGAGGGAGAGTTGGAGCGTGGGAGCGTCGGTGATCCCGGAACCGTCGAGATTGGACGCGGGCTGGCGGCTTTCCTCGGCGAGCTTGCGGATCATCGCGGCGGCGCCGTGCACGATGAGGATGCGGATGCTGAGGGAGCGGAGGACCGCGACGTCGAGCAGCAGGTTGGCGAAGTTCTCGCCCATGACGACGGAGGCATCGACGGCCAGGATGAACGTGCGTTCCCGGAAGCGGGGGATGTAACGGAGAATGCCGCGGAGGTCGGTGGGTTTCACTTGGGATTCGGGAGCAGGAGCGGGAGATGCGTGGGTGGCCGGCGCGGGGCGATTTAGTGGGGAGAGGCGAAGCGCAACGCAATGGAAATCTCCGGGGAGGAGCGCCGGACGCGGAACGCCGGGGATAATGGCCCTTGAATGGGACGGGGTTGGGCCGGTATGGAGGCGCATGCCTCTTTTGCTGGCGAAGGGTGGGTGGGTGTTCTGGCTGATCCTGGTCACCGGTGGGATCGGGGCGGCGATCTTCATGGAGCGCCTGCTGCACTACCATCGGGCCCAGATCAACTCGACCGAGTTCCTGAACGGCGTCCGCAACGTCCTCAAGCGCGCGAACATCGTGGAGGCGGTCTCGATCTGCGACGCCACGCCCGGCCCCGTCGCCCGCATGGTGAAGGTGGCGATCCTGAATCGGGATGGCGGGCGGGAGGGGATGCGGGAGGCGCTGGACGAGGCCGGATTGGTGGAGGTGCCGCGGTTGGAGGAAAAGCTCGGGGTGCTGGCCACGATTTCCCAGATCGCTCCGTTGATGGGGCTGTTCGGGGCGGTGCTGGGCTTCATGCGGGTCTTCTACCGGATCCAGCAGTCGGGGGTGCCCATGCAACCGCCGGAGTTCGCCGCGGGCATCTGGCAGGGCCTGATCTGTCTGGCGGGCGGCATCGCGGTGGCCATTCCGGCGTACGTCGGGCACAATCTGCTCGTGTCGCGTTTGAATCAGGTGCTGCTGGACATGGAGAAGGCATCGACGGACATCGCCAACCTCCTGTCGGGGCGGGATCCGAGCGTGGGACGCTGACATGAGGCTGCCGCGCAACGTGAAGATGCTGCGGGGACCGATGGATTCATCGGCCCTGGCGGGGACCATGCTGCTCTTGTGGACGGTGGTGCTGCTGCATTCCTCCCTCGTCCTGCCGGCCGGCATGCGGTTGCGCCTGCCGGAGGCGGAGGCGGGCTGGATCGACGTGCTGCCGGATCTGACGCTGGCCGTGGACGGGGCGGGCCGGTTGTTGTTCGAGCAACAGGTCCTGCCCGAGTCGAACCTCGTGTCGCGTCTGGCGGATCGGGCGCGGCCCCGCGGGACGAACGCGACGTTGCTGCTGATCGCGGACCGGATGGTCCCGCTGGAGACGATCTCCCGCCTGATGCGGTTGGCGCGGGCGGCGGGGGTGCCGGACGTGGTGCTGGCGACCAGTCCCGGCCTGCCGGCGGCGGGCAGCCCGGGGAACCCGACGTCCGGAACGCGATGAAGGGGTTTCATCCAGGACGGACAATGCGGGGCTGGCTGCGCCAGGGATGGTTCTGGGGTGCCTGGGTGGCCGTGGGACTCCAATACGTCGGCTTCTGGCTGATCTCGCCCGAGGTCGGGGAACGCTGGCGGGGGCGTCCCCCCGGAAAGCCCTCCGCCCCGTCCGCGCGAGCGGGGGCCTCCGATTTCTCGGAATTGATCTGGCTCTGGACCCCCTCCCTGTCGTTGTCGAGCGGGCGGGATGACTTTTCGGCGGAAGCCTGGATGAAACCGGAGACGACGACGGTGCCGGTCGAGGCGTTCCCCATTTCCCGCCATGCCCTGCCATTCCTGTCGGGTCGGGCGCCGGACACCGCGGAAGGGGATTCCCGGAGCCTGGGGCAACGGGTCGAACCGCCCCTGCGCGCCAGCCCGGGTTCGTGGACGGACGCCGTCTTTCCCCGGCTCGAACCCGTGCGAATCGATCCGGCGGTGCGGGTGCGCGTGGCGGACGGAGCGGCGGGCTGGCGCCTGGCGCCGGGGGTGGCCGCCGGAGCGTTCCCGGCGGACCCCGCGACGACGATTTCGGTGGCGGTGCGGGTGGTGCTGGACGCCCGGGGCGGGTTGGTGGCGCCCCCGCTGGTCTGGGAAGGCAGCGGCAATCCGGCGGTGGATGCGTCCGCGCTGGACTGGACGAGGCGCTTGAAGTGGGTGCGGGACGAGGCGGCGGTCCGCGGAGCCGAAGCCGAGTCCGGCACCGCGGAGCGGGTCTGGGCGCTGGTGGTGTTCGAATGGGGTGGAAGAACCGGCGGGTAACGGCGCCGCTCCCTGCATGCGTCCGGACGTCCAACTTTTCCTCTTCCTCCTGCTGCCGCTCCTGGGGTTGGTGGCGGTCTGGATGCTGCACGCGTTCAGCCGGCGACGATTCCGTCCGGGCCCGGCCGAGGACCGGGTCTTCCGATGCTCGCGGTGTTCGTGCGTGTACACGGACGATCCCGACGTGGATCTGTCGCGCTGTCCGCAGTGCGGGCTGATGAACGAACGATTCGATTTCCGGTAGGGGAGGGCGGCGGGTCAGGGGGTGCCGGAAGGGCGGCGGTGTTGGAAGGGAAAGCTGGTGGCGATGGCCTCGACGAGGACCGGGGCGCGGGCGTCGTTTCGACGGAGTGCTTCGACGATGTCGCGGACGGTGGGGACGTCGTAATACTCGAGGCCGCGACCCAGCGCGTAGCCGAGCATCTTCTCGGCGAGGTTGCGGAGGAATTCGTCGGAGCGGGCGACGAGGAGTTGCTTGAGTTCGCCGGGGCCCCGGAATTGCTCGCCGGTGTTGAACTGGCCGGAGGCGTCGATGTCGACCTCGCCGAGTCGATCCCGCCAGCGGCCCATGGGATCGAAGTTCTC
>CAZSOV010000333.1:0-8483 GCA_964608505.1 uncultured Verrucomicrobiota bacterium | reverse complement strand
AGTTCATCGTGGCCCGCACCTTCACCGAACTTCTGGTCACCGAGATCCATTACCATCCGGCGCCCAGCCCGGATCGCGACGGGGACGACTTCGAGTTCATCGAGTTGAAGAACGTGGGCCGCGAGACCCTGGACCTGAGCGGGGTGCGGTTCACGAACGGGATCAGTTTCCGGTTCCCGAACGGCAGCCGCCTCGCGCCTGGCGGATTCCAGGTGCTGGTGCGGAATCCCGACGCCTTCCGGGCGCGCTACCCCGCGGCCCGCGTCGACGGAACCTACGTGGGCGGGCTGTCGAACTCGGGGGAACGCCTGACCCTGGTCCATGCCGCGGGCGGCGCGATCTTCTCCGTCAGCTACGACACCCGCCCGCCCTGGCCGCAACTGGCGGATGGACAGGGGTTCTCGCTGGTGCCCGTTCAGGCCAACGCGAATCCGTCTCCGGACGACCCGGCCCAATGGCGGGCGAGTTCGGCGGTCGGCGGGTCGCCGGGCGTGGATGACCCGGTCGCGGGCGTCCTGCCGGTGGTGGTGAACGAGGTGCTCGCGCACACCGATCCGCCGCTGCTGGACGCGGTGGAACTGCACAACCCGAACGACGTGGCGGCCAGCGTCGGCGGTTGGTGGCTCACGGACGACCGGACGCAGCCGAAGAAGTACCGGCTCCCGGCGGGACGCTCGATCCCGGCCCGCGGCTACCTGACCCTGAGCGAGGAGGACTTCAACCGTCCGGCCGATGGGCCGACGAGTTTCTCGTTCAGCTCCTACGGGGACGAGGTCTGGATCTTCAGCGCCGACGCGGCGGGCAATCTGACCGGGTTCAGCGACGGATTCCCGTTCGGGGCCTCGGCGAACGGGGCCAGCTTCGGGCGGCACACGAACTCCCTGGGCGAGCTGAGTTTTCCCGCCCAGATCCGGACTTCCTTCGACGCGCCCAACGCCGGGCCGCGGTTGGGACCGGTCGTCCTCGGCGAGATTCACTACCATCCGGTCGCGGGCGAGGCGGAATTCGTGGAATTGCGGAACCTCACGGTCGATCCGGTCCCCCTCTTCGATCCGGCGGCGCCGACGAACACGTGGCGGATCGGCGGGCTGGGCTATGCGTTTCCCCCCGGCCTCACCCTCCCGCCGGGCGGGCTCGCGGTGGTGACCACCGCGGACCCCGCGCAGTTTCGGACCCGGTTCGGCATTCCGGCCTCCGTCCCGGTGGTGGGACCGGCCGCGGGCGTATTGCAGGACTCCGGCGAACTCGTGACGTTGGAGCGACCCGACAAGCCCGACGTGCTGACCGACGGTTCGGTGTTCGTGCCGTATTACGTGGTGGATGCCGTCCGGTACAACGACCGCGCGCCGTGGCCCGTCGCCGCCGCAGGCGGCGGGTCCTCGCTGGAGCGTCGCGATCCGGTCGGGTACGGCGACGACCCGGTGTCCTGGCGGGCCAGCTTCGGCGAGGCGTCGCCGGGGGCCGCCTCCGATTCGAATCGCGCGCCGCAGGTGAATGCCGGTCCGGACGCGGAGATCGAGGACACGGTGTTCCCGTCGAACGTGGCGCTGGCGGGAAGCGGGGCGGACGACGGCCTGCCGGTGGCGCCCGGACGGCTCGCGTTCCGCTGGTCGCAGGTGAGCGGGCCGGGCGTGGTGGACTTCGCCGACGCGGGCCGGACCAACACGACGGTGCGTCTGCCGGGGACGGGAACCTTCGTGCTGCGATTGACGGCGGACGACGGCGAACGGACCCGGGCCGACGAGATGACCCTGGTTTCCAGGCGCCCGGCCGAGGCCGGGACGCTCGTGGCGGGCGGGGCCGAGTGGCGGTATCGCGACGACGGGGTGGACCTGGGCACCGCGTGGCGCGAGCCCGGCTTCGACGATTCGGGCTGGAAACGCGGTGCGGCGGAGCTCGGCTTCGGGGACGGCGGCGAACAGACGACCCTGAACCGCACGACCGGCGGCCAGCAGACGACGACCTTCTATTTTCGGCACCGGTTCACCGTGGCCGATCCCGCGTCGATCCTGGGGCTGACCCTCCATCTCGTTCGGGACGACGGGGCGCTGGTCTACCTGAACGGGGCCCTGGTCATGCGCTCGAACATGCCCGAAGGCGACGTGAATGCCGCGACGTTCGCCAGCGAGGTGGTGGGCGATGCCGACGAATCGGCCTTCTTCAGCCAGAACGTGGACCCGACCCGGTTGGTCGCGGGCGCGAACGTGCTGGCCGTGGAGGTGCACCAGGTCAATGCCGGCAGCTCCGATATCAGCTTCATCCTGCGGCTCGAGGCCGCCATCGCCGCCGGCAATCGCGCGCCTGTGGCCGATGCCGGCGCCGATCGCCGGATCGCGGTGGGCGAATCGCTGCGGCTGGTGGGCAGCTTCCGCGACGACGGCCTGCCCAGCCCGCCCGGGGTTGCCCGTTTCCAATGGACGCGCGAGACCGGTCCGGGCACGGCGGTGTTCGACGCCCCGACCGCGTTGTCGACCGACGTGACGTTCTCCAGCGCGGGCGTGCACGCCGTGCGCCTGACGGTGAACGACGGCGCGTTGAGCGCGTCGGACGAAATGCTCGTGACCGTGACCGGCGAGGATCCCTACGCCGCCTGGCGCGCTCTTCATTTCACCGCCGAGGAGGCGGCCAATCCCACGATCAGCGGCGACCTCGCCGACCCCGACCTGGATGGCCAGTCGAACCGCAACGAGTTCCTGAGTGGAACCCATCCGCGGCTGGCCACGAGCGTCCTGGCCTTGCGCGCTGCCCGGACGGGCGCCGGCCAGGCGAGGCTGACCGCCTCCGTGATCACGGGGCGCTCCTACACGGTCCAGTATCGGTCCCAAGCCGCCTCCGGCGCGTGGGAGACGCTCCGGCACGTGGACGCGGCGGCTTGCGATTGCGAGATCGACGTCCCGGATCCGGCAGGCACCGCGGACGAGGGGCGGTTCTACCGCATCGTCACGCCGCGGTTGCCGTAGCCGGCCCGGCCCGGGCCGCGAAGTCGCGGAGCGACGACCGAGGGTTGCCGGGGCCTTCAGGCCCCGGCCTGACCCTCGCCATGAACCCCACCCTGCCACCGCGCTGCCCGGTGAGGGCACCGGGCCTGCACGGTGTAGGCCGCGTGCCCCCACGCGGCGACGTCCGGTCTGCAATCGCTCCGCCCGGTGAGGGCACCGGGCCTACAGGCTGTAGGCCGCGTGCCCTCACGCGGCGACGTGCGGTCCGCGGATTCGTTTCCCGAAACCCGCGACGCGCCCTGCCAACGAACGCGAGGTCTCACCCTTCGCCGCGGCCCGTACCGGTCCGCCCAGGCCGCGTGTCGCGGAGCGACGACCGAAGGTCGCCGGGGCCTTCAGGCCCCGGTCGCACCCTCTCTTCTTTCCCCGTCGCGGAGCGACGTTCGATACGGATGGCTTGGGAGGGGCATGGATGCCGAAGGCTTCGGACGTCGCTCCGCGACGAGGAAGATTCTGGAATGCACCCGTTCCGGGGGTTCAAACCCCCGGCTACCTTCGCAGGGTCGCTCCGCGACCAGGAGGCCACGGACGGACACCCCGTTACGACCACCCATGAACCGAGCCCAGACTCCCATCCCGGATCCTCCTCCTCCTGTTCCTCCTCCTTTTACTCCCAATCCTAATCCTAATCTTACTCCTAATCTTACTCCTAATCTTAATCCTTCCATCGATCGGGTTCATGGTCCCAATACGTGTCCAATTCGTGGAAAATCCGGCTCTCCATGAACCGCCCTCTGCCACCGCGCCGCCGGATGGTGGCACCGGGCTCGCACGCGTTCGTCCGCGTGCCTCCACGAGGCGCGGACGCCAACTGGCAACCGGATCGTTGACACGCCCAGACCGGCTTCCAGTGTCGAGGCCATGTTCCCGCCGGGAAAACCGAACCGGGTCTCGCGACGGATCCGGGTAGTGCAGCTGTTCTCCGCAATCCTCGTCTTCGCCCCATGGGGCGCTCGGGCGGCGGCTCCCCCGGGAGGTGGCATGGACGGCCTGGGTCCCGCGGCGATTCTGGCCTCCGCCCAACCCGGGGCGCCCGTGTGGGTGGCCTGCGCCAACTCCCGGGAGATTCTCGAATGGCAGCCCGAACCGGGCACCGTGGCGGCACGCATTGCCCTGCCGGGTGCCCCCAGCGGCATGGCCTGGTCGACGTCCTCCCCGGGTTCCTTCTGGGTGACCTGCGCCGGGGCCGAAAGCCAGGTCTGTCTGGTGCGCGTCGGGACCCGGTCCGTGGAGTTCACCCTGCCGGCGGGACACACGGCCCTGGCGCCGGTGGAGCGTCCGGACGGGCGGGAGTTGTACATCTGCAACCGGTATCGGAACGAGGTCGCGGTCTATGACGTGCCCGGGCGCCGCGAGGTGGCACGCATTGCGGTCCCCCGCGAACCGGTGGCAGCGGCCATCACCCCGGACGGTCGCCTGCTGTTTGTCGCGAACCATCTGCATGCGGGTCGCGCCGACGAGGGGATCGTGGCGGCCGAGGTCAGCGTCATCGACACCGCGGAACGACGGGTGCGGAAGTCGATCCCGCTGCCCCACGGGAGCGGACTCCTGCTCGGCGTCGCGGTTTCGCCCGATGGCCGGCACGTCGCGGTGACCCACAACCTGGGCCGACCAAACCTGCCTGCCACCCAGGTCGACCGCGGTTGGATCAACACCGCCGCCCTGAGCCTGATCGACGCCCGGGAAGCCCGGCTGATCAACACGGTGTTGCTCGACAGCGTGGACCTCGGTGCCGCGAATCCCTGGGGCGTGGCGTGGACACGCGACGGACGGAGCCTGCTGGTGACGCACGCCGGGACGCACGAACTCAGCGTCATCGATGCCCCCGAGCTCCTCGCCCGCCTCGCCGCCCTGCCCACGGAATTGGCCCCCGGCCAGACGCGCGACATCGCCCGGAGTTCCCACGTCGCCTCCGACGTGCCCAGCGATCTCGCGTTCCTCGTCGGCATCCGGGACCGCATTCCGCTGCCCGGCCGCGGACCCCGCGATCTGGCGGTCGCGACGACTGCCTCGGGCGCGCCGCGGATCTGGGTGGCGAACCACTTCTCGGACTCCCTCGACCGGGTGGACTTGGAGGGCAAGCCGATTCGCCCAGGCGCCCACCGGCTGGGACCGGAGCGGGCGATGTCCTTGGTGCGGCGCGGGGAGTTCTACTTCAATGACGCCACTCTTTGCTTCCAGCACTGGCAGAATTGCGCTTCCTGCCATTCCTTCGACGCGCGGGTCGATGGATTGAACTGGGACCAGTTGAACGACGGCATTGGCAATCCAAAGAACAACAAGAGCCTGCTATGGTCCCACCGGACCCCGCCCGCCATGAGCGAGGGCGTTCGGGAAACGGCGGAGGAGGCGGTGCGTGGCGGCATCCGTCACGCCCTCTTCACGGTTCAGCCGCCCGAGGTTGCCGAGGCCATCGACGCCTACCTGAAGGCGCTGGAGCCGATGCCCAGCCCCTACCGGGTCAATGGCCAGTTGACCGAATCGGCCCGCCACGGCGAGCGGATCTTCAACGACGCCGTGGTCGGGTGTGCCGACTGCCATCCGCCGGGTCTCTTTACCTCCCTGAAACGCCACGATGTCGGCACCCAGGGCCGCTTTGACCGGTCTTCGCGGTTCGATACGCCGACCCTCGTCGAGCTCTGGCGGACCGGACCCTATTTGCACGACGGTTCCGCCCTGACGATCCGCGAGGTCCTGACCACACGGAACAACCACGACGATCACGGGAAAACATCGCACTTGAACCCGGCCCAAATCGACGACCTCGTGGCCTACGTGCTCTCGCAATGAAACGGCATTGGGTCGCAGCCCTCCTGCTCGGACTGGTGCCCGGCCCGGTCCTCGACGTCGCTGCGGCGCCGGAGGGCCCGCTCCTGGCCCGGTTTCGTGCGAGCGGCGAGTTGCGCGACGTGAGGGAAGTCGTCTATGCCGTGCGCAAGGTCATTCCCGAGCATTGGTACGCCAATTTCGGCTATTACGCCGCGGACACGGGTCCCGACTACTTCCAGGGAAGCAACCGGCTGTATCGCGATGGAGCCCGGCTCGAGCGGTTCGATCTCGCCACGGGCCGGGTGACGGTCCTGCTCGAGGATCCGTCCGGGGGCATCCGCGACCCGCAGGTGAGCCACGACGGCGAGCGGATCGTCTTTGCCTACCGCAAGGGCGGGACCCCGAACTACCTGCTTCACGAGATGCGCGTCGACGGGAGCGGCCTGCGCCGGCTGACCTCGGGTCACCATGACGATTTCGAGCCGGCCTATCTGCCGGACGGCGGGATCGTGTTCGGGTCGAGCCGCTGCAACCGCTGGGTCAACTGCTGGCTCACGCAGGTGGCGGTGCTGTACCGGTGCGACGCCGATGGCGGCAACGTCCACCCCATCTCCAGCAACAACGAGCACGACAACACGCCGTGGCCGCTTCCCGACGGGCGCATCCTTTACACCCGCTGGGAATACGTGGACCGCAGCCAGGTCGACTATCATCACCTCTGGGTCGTGAACCCGGACGGCACGGGGCAGATGACCTACTACGGCAACCTCCATCCCGGCACCGTCATGATCGACGCGAAGCCCGTCCCGAATTCGCGCCGCGTCGTTGCCGTTTTCTCGCCCGGTCATGGCCAGACCGAACACGAGGGGCCCATCGCCCTCGTCGATCCCTCGGCAGGCCCGGACCGGAAGGAATCCGCGCGTCTGCTGGGGAAGAGCGGGAACTTCCGCGACCCCTGGGCGTTCTCGGAGGACTGCATCCTCGCGGCGCAGGGTGCGGGTCTGGCGCTCGTGGACGGGACCGGACGGACGGAGGTGATTCACGCGTTGAGCGCGGCGGATCGGGCGGCGGGAATGCTCGTGCACGAGCCCCGTCCCGTGGCCGCGCGGCCCCGGGAGACGGTCCTGCAGCCGCGTTCGCGACCCGAGGAATCCGTCGGGCGCCTGCTGCTGGCGGACGTGCACGAGGGACGGAACATGGAGGGCGTGCGGCGGGGCGAGATCAGGAAGCTGCTGGTGCTGGAATCGTTGCCGAAGCCGATCAATTTCACGGGCGGGATGGACCCGCTGAGCTACGGAGGGACGTTCACGCTCGAACGCGTGCTCGGCACGGTGCCGGTGGAACCGGACGGCTCGGCGTACTTCGAGGTGCCCGCCTTGCGCAGCGTGTTCTTCGTGGCGCTCGACGCCGAGGAGCGCTCGGTGAAACGCATGCAAAGCTTCGTGACCGTGCAGCCCGGCGAGGTGACCGGCTGCGTGGGGTGCCACGAGCAACGCACCCAGGCCCTGCCGTTCGGGATCCTCCCGACGCTCGCGGTGCGACGCCCGGCCAGCCGCATCGAACCCATCGCGGACCAGCCGGACGTCTTCGATTTCCCGCGCGATATCCAGCCCATCCTCGACCGGCACTGCATCGCCTGCCATGGCCCGGAGAAAACCGACCTTGGCGGGCCCTACGCGGGCCGAATCCTGCTCACGGGCGATCACGGGCCGATGTTCTCCCACGCCTACTTCGAGATGACGGTGAAGCGGCTGTTCGAGGACGGTCGGAACGAAGCCAAGAGCAACCTCAAGCCGCGCGCCGTGGGCAGTTCCGCCAGTCGCATCATGGCCCTCCTCTCGGGCGGGCACTACCACGTCCGGGCCACCCGGAAGGAGTTGGAGACGGTCCGGCTGTGGATCGAGACGGGGGCGCCGTATCCGGGCACCTACGCGGCGCTGGGCAGCGGCATGATCGGTGGATATGCCCAGAACGCCCAGGTGCGCGCCGACTTCGACTGGCCCACGACCCGCGCCGGAGCCGCGGTGATGGAACGGCGCTGTGCCGCGTGTCATCACGGCCCGCGACAGTTGCCCAAGGCGCTGTCCCACGAAAACGACGTGTCCTTCTGGCGCTTCGACCTCAAGGAACCCCGGCTCCAGTTCAGTCGGCACAAGGTCTTCAATCTCGACCGACCCGAGCTCTCGCTCCTGCTCCTCGCGCCGCTGACGGTGGAGCAGGGTGGGCTGGGGCTGTGTGCGGGCGCCACGAACGCACCCGCCATCGCGCCTCCTCTACCCGGAGGGCGAAACGATTCGGACTACTCAGTCCTTCTGGCGATGGTCACCGCGGGGCGGGAAGCCTTGCGCGAGTGGAAACGCTTCGACATGGCGGGATTCCAGCCCCGCCCCGAGTGGGTGCGCGAAATGCGGCGGTACGGCGTGCTGCCCCCCGACGCGCTGGCGTCGGCGTGGGGGGCCCGGGACTCCGAAAGCGTCTACGCCGTGGAACGGCGCTACTGGGAATCGTTGTGGTACCGACCGGGGGTCCGCGCGGCGGGGGAGTAGCGCACCGCGACGCCAACGGAGCGCGCGGACGAAAAAAGGAGAAGCTGGCGACTTGGCAGTCGCCAGCCCCGCGTTGGAGGTGGGCCGGTCTTGGATGCGGGGCCCGCGACCGCTGGGTCGCGAGGCGCACAATGCCGGCGGACGGAGCGGGCGGATCAAGAAGAGAAGC
>CAZSOV010000332.1:0-8546 GCA_964608505.1 uncultured Verrucomicrobiota bacterium | reverse complement strand
CGGGCGGCATTCCGGGCGGCATTCCGGGCGGCATTCCGGGCGGCATTCCGGGCGGCATTCCGGGCGGACCGCCCATGGGCCGTCCCGGTCCGCCCGCGGGCGGGGCGTTGGTCGGCGGAGACCAGGTCGGGGGGGCGGGCACGCTCGTGCGCTTCAAGGGATGCCACCGCCGGGCGGCGCCGGCGGCCTGCACCACGAGCAGCACGGCCAACCCGGCAAAGACGATTTTAAGGACGGGTTCGGCACGCTCAAGCATCGGGTTTGCCCTCCGCGGGTTTCCACTTCTCGAAGTCGGGGATCACGAGAGTGAGGTTGAGTTTCAGCATGCCGGGCCCGCCGGGGGCCGGCGTGAGTTGGACGGTGTCGGCAACGAGCGGGAAGCCGAGCGTTTCCAGGGAAGCGAGGAACCGCAGGATGGCCGGCGGCTGCCCCATGCCCTCGATCTGGATGGCGCTGAGATCGCGCCCGGTCGTGGTGCGGGACGGGGTTTCGCGGACGGACCCGAGCTGGATGGCGCCGCGCTGGGCGGCCTGCTGGATGGCCGCGCTGGCTTCCGCGACGAGGGAGGTTCGTGACAGCTTGGCCGGGTCCATGCGGTAAAACTCCATCAGCTTGCGGGTGGCCTCGACCTTGTCGTCATAGACCGTCAGGCGGCTGTTCCAGGTCGAGGCCTCGGCGACGAGCTTCCGGTACTCGGTGCGTCGGCGCTCCCCTTTCTTCCAGGCCTGGAATCCGAAGAAGACGACGAGGTAGAGGGCAATGCCGATGCCGGCGAGGCGCAGGGTTCGACGTTCACTGGAAGAAATCGGGCGCATGGGAATATCGAGGGCGGCTGGGCTACCGGGCGGGAACCGGGACGGCGGGAACGGGCGGGGTTACCCCCGGTGGATTCGTCGCCGTTGCGGGCGCCGGGGCTGGGGCGGGGGCCGGGGGAGACTTGGGAACGGCGGGTGGGTTCGTGGGACCGGAGAGGGAAGGCGTGTTGGTGGACTTCGCACCCGGGGATGGAGGGGTGCCCGCGGATTTGTTGGTGGATGCCCCGGGATTGTTGGTGGACGCCCCGGGAACGGGGTCGGGAGCCAGGATCTTGAGGGCGGCGCGTTCCGGGAGGGGTTTGACCTGTCCGGACAACCGGAGAATCAGGCCCTGCCGGTTCGGGCCGGGCGCCTGCTCCTCGACGACCAGGGACGAGAAGAGACCGGAGTCGTTGAGCTTGGTCCGGAAGGTGGCGGCTTCCTGGGGTTGGCGGAGGGTGACGCGGAGGGACAACTCGCCTTTCCGGTTCAGGTTGAACCCGTCGACCTTCAGGCCCGGCAGCGTGCACTTGCCGAGGACCAACAGGACATCGAGGTAGGGCGTCTGGTTCTGCTTCAGGTACCGGAGGAAATCCGACTGCCGGTCAATGAGATCGAGGTCGGGCTTGCGCTTGCGGATCGCGGCCACGCGGGAAGCGAGTCCTGGTTGGAGGAGGAGAGCCTCGGCGTAGGGCAACGCGAAGGCCGCGAGCAGGGTCACCGCGGCCAGGACCGCCCAACGGCGCGGAGCCGGGCGAGTCAGGACGGTCGCGCCCTCGGGCGGGCGATGGCGGAGTTGGAGCAGCGCGTCCGCGTGGCCGGCGCCCGCGAGGCGGCGCAGGCCGCGGAACGTGGTGGAACGTCCGCTGCCGGCGTCCGATTCCAGCCGCCGGCACTCCGTGGCGGCGCCGAGTCGGCGCGCGAGCGCAGACAGGAAGAGGGGCGATTCGCCGAGGGGCCCGGAGAGGTAGACGCGCGGGCCCAGTCCGTGCCGGGGCAACAACCTGACCAGGGTCGCCGCGGACGCTTCGAGCACCGCCTGGACGGACGGGGATACCATCGGCCCCTCCGCGTCCCTGCGTCCGGGAGCGGCCACCAGCGCGGCGGCGGCCTCGGGGGTGAGTTCGGCCTGGACGACGAGGTCGCGGAGGAGGGATTGCTCGCCCCAGGGCAAGACGCGGAGCCGTTGGGGGCCGTGCGCGTCGCACTGCAGCCATTCGGTATGTTCCCCGCCGAAATGGAGATGGGACCCGTCGCTTTCGCCCTCCGGCGCCAGAAGTGTCCGGGCCACGGCGCCCAGGGTGAACGTGGGGCGGAGGCCGACGGACTCGAGCAGGCTCTGGTACTCGGCGACGATCTCGCGCCTGACCGCGGCAAGGAGCACCTCGGGCGGGTTGGACCGGAGCCGGGACTCGCGCCAGCCCCAGGCCAGATCGTCGGGGGCCAGCGGCCAACCGCTCTCGATTTGCAGGCGCAGGACGGACTCGAGATCGACGCCCCCCGCCCGGGGGATGCGGACGGTGCGGAGGGTGACGCCGGAGGCTGGCAGGGCGCACAGGGCATCCCAGTGCGGCTGCCACGGTCGGCGGTCCAGAAACGCAGCCAATTCCGTTCGTACGGTCTCCGCCTCGGCGAGCCGTCCGTCTCCGGTCCGGGTCAGGGTCCATTCGCGCACGCTGTCATGATGCGCGACGCGGAGGCGGCGCGGGGTGATTTCCACCAGGACCGCGCCCGGATTCAGCCAGGACAGGGGGTTCATAGATCGTCTTCCCGGTAGCCGAGGGTTTCCACGTCGGACGTTCCAACGCGCACGATGGCCATGATCCGCTGCCGGACGCCGGAGGATTGGATGCGGCCTTCGGCCAGGATGCGGAAGGTCTCGGAGCGGACCGTGACGCGGGGGGCGAGTTGCTTGAACAATTCCGGGGAGACGCCGGGCACCCGGAGCAGCCAGGCGATGTTGGCGAGGAATCCGTTGGAGGAGCGAAAGGCGATGATCGCCTGGGCCAGCTCGCGGGTCATGCCGGGCAGGCAGGCCAGGACCTCGAGCCCGGCGCTGTTGACGTTGACCACGCCTTCCTGCGCCGCCCCGCCGCCGCTCCCACCCACGTAAATCTGGTCCGCGATGTCGAGCAACAGGGTCTGGTCGATCACCTTCGGCCCGCTGCCACCGGGACCGCCGGGACCGCCGGGTCCGCCCGGAACCCCCGGGGGTCGCTGCCCGCCGCCCTCCTGCCCCGGGGGCGGTGCCCGGACGACATCCAGCAGGTCGGCGATGCTGTTGAACTGGTTCCGGCCCCGATGGGCGATGATGGCCTTGGCGATGTCGCTCGTGATGCCCCGCACCCCGGTCAGGGTCGCCTCGTCGCCGGACTGGATGTCCACGCGATCCTGTCCCGAGGCACTGACGTTCTCGACGCCGGAGTGCACGGTGAAGAGGGAGTTCCAGCCGGGACGGGCGGAGGCCACCGCGCCGGGCTCCCCGCCGCCACCGAGGGGTTCGTCATCCTCCTCGACCAGCCCGGTGCCGTGCGGGTCGTCCCCGAAGAACAACGGCGCCGGAGCCCCGCGAATCATGAGGAACTCCCGCACGCTGAGGAGCGGTCCGTTGCGCGGCAGGGAGGGCGGGGGCTGGGAGAGGTACTGCTCCTCCTCGGCGCCGCCGGGCGACGCGAGGTTGTCGTTGTCCCGCCAATCCAGGAAGGCCGGGAGGAAGTCCGCGGTCATGCCTTCGAGCCGCTTCAGATCGTCCTCCCCGAGCGTATTGAGGTGCAGCCGGCTTTCCTCGTCGCTGACGCCGAAGACCACGCCGCCGCCCTCGTCGGGGCGCCCCCCGCGGAAGACCCGGTACGAGCCGCGACCGAACCGGATGTCGCGAAACCGTTGGGGGTCGTTGAAGAGCGAGCCCGTGTGACTGACGGAGGCGCCCCGGCGCTCCCGGGCGTCCTGGAAAAGCATGGCCTTCGCCCGCTCGATCCCCGCCGCGGCCAGGTAACGGGCCTGGATGCGGTCGGTGTAGTTCCGGGCCAGCTGAAGATCCATCCGGGCCGTGTGGAGCAGCCCGATCACCAGCAGGGACAACAACGCCAGGCACCACAGCAGACCGACCACGATGGAACCCGACTCCCGGCGGATCTTCCGGGTTCGGCGGGGCGTGGGGAGCGGGGGGCTGTCCATGGTCAGTTGGGAGTGAACCCCGCCGGCATCCCGGGTCCGCCGGCGCCGGGTTGTCCCGGATTGGAGCCCGGCGTCCCGCCGGGCGCGGTTCCCGGACTCCCGGAGCCAACGCGCTGGAACGCCGAGGCGGGCATGCTCGGCCGCGCCACCGTCTGGAACACCAACGGCGGTTCGGGGTTCCCGCGTTCCGCGGGCGTCGCGTAGGGATCGTCCGTCGACGCCCGTGCCCGCCGCCGTTCGGCCGCGATGGCCAGCGTGATCCGGATCGCGGTGGGGAAGCCCGACAGGTTGGGCTCGATCCGGTTCGACGCCTCGCGCTTCTCGCGCCGCTCGGGATCGCCCCAGGACTCGTACCAGTCGAAACCGTCGTAGAACTCGAATTGCAGCATCCGCACCCCGCGGGCGATTTCCTGACGCTCCCCGCCCACGAACGGGTCCACGCCGATCCGCGGATTTCGCCGGCGCCACAGGACCAGCGTGTCCACGTCCGGGTCCGGGTCCTTCTCGAGGAAGTAACTCGTCTGGCAGAAGTCCCCCTCCCCCACCCGGGCCGGCGTGTGATTCAGGGTTCCGAAATCGATGTTGTCCGCCTCCTGGTCCCCGATCCGGCGGTCGATGCCGACGAACTCGGTCGTGCGGTCCAGCGGACACGCCGCGCGCAGGTCGGCGGTCATGAGCGCCAGGGCCACGCGGGCGCTCTGGACGGCGTCGACGCGGGGGTCGATGAGGCGCTGGGCCGCCACGCCGGCGTTGAGGCAGGCGTAGGCCGCACCGAGGATCACGGCCATCAGGGCGGCGCTGATCGTCAATTCGATGAGCGTGAAGCCGCGTTCGGCCCGGCGCTCCCGCCTGCGGAGCGGAGGCACGCCGCCCCTCCCCGGTCGCGGGATCGATCCGACGTGGGTGACCGGAAATGTCATCCCCGGTTCCCTCCACGCTCGCGCTGCCGTTCGCGGCGCTGCGTCTCGCGTTCGCGCGAGGGGCTGGTCTCGCCTTCGCGCTTCGGCGGGCTGCTCGTCGGGGATTCGAAGACCAGCGTCTTCAGTTCGCACACCGATTTGCCGGACTGTTCGGAGACGACGACCTCGACCTCGAACAGGCCGTCCAGATCAGCGTTGGCCACGGAACGCCGCCAGCGGCAGTTGGGAAGCGGCGCCCCGCACTCGCCCTCCGTGGAGCCCTCGGCGAGATACCCTTCCGCCCGCAACAGTTCCACCTGTGCCTCCGCGAAGAGAACCGCCGCGGTCTGCAACTGCGCCTCCTTGGTCGAACGCAGCGCCTCGACAATCCCTTCCGTCAATCCTGCCAGCCCCACGCCGAGAATCAGGATGGCGCAGAGCACCTCCACCAACGAGAAACCCGACCTCGCCCGGTTCCGTCCGACCCAGGCCCCCGCCCGCACCCGTTCGGTTCGGGACGAACCCTGCCCTCCGCCGGAATTGCCGGGAGCGATCCTCATTGATGCCTCAGTTCCTGAATCCGGACCCGTCCGGTCACGGGGTTGATGCGGAGGGCGAGCCCGAAACCGTCCTCGTCGCGCAGCACGATGGCCACCGCATCCGCGGTGCCATCGGGGTAGAAAGAGACCGCCCGGGGCTGGGAGCCGGTGACCTCGGATCCCTCCGGCGCGGGCGAGGCACCGGCCAGGGACTCGGAAACACCCTCGTCACCGGCCGGCATGCCCGGCGATTCGGCGGGAAGTTCGAGCGGTTGCCCGGCCGGTTGAAGCCGCACGTGCACCCGCCGGTCCAGCACCCCCTCCGTGCCCGCCACCTCGCGCACGGGCACATACCCGGACGCTCCGTCCCGCCCCCGGCCTTTGCGCTCCACCCGGAACCGTCCGGTCGCGGGGTCCACGAGGACCCGGTGGAGCCGGTTGAAGCTGACGGCCCGGCTCGAGGCGATGGCACAGACGTTGGCGAGGTCGCGTCCGCCCGCGCGCAGGACGGCGTCGGCGTAGGAACCGCGCATTTCGGGCAGGATCACCGCGGTGAGGATGCCGAGGAGGGCCACGACGACGGTCAGTTCCAGCAGCGTGAAGCCGCCGGCCTGGCGCACGGGATTCCGGGTGGTCCTCACGGCTCGGGCGGTGGCGCGCGATCACCAGTTGCCGAGGTCCGCGTTCGGTCCCTCTCCGCCTTCGGCGTTGTCGGCGCCGCGGGTCCAGAGGTCGAACCGGGTCGGGTTATGGACGCCGGGAGCGCGGTATTGGTAGGGCTGGCCCCAGGGATCGACGATCACCTTGGTGAGATACGGGCCGCGCCACTTCTTGTCGTCGCCCGGGGGGGCCTCGACGAGCAGCTTCAGGCCCTCGTCGCTGGTGGGATAGCGGTCGAGATGGATGTTGAGCCGTTCGAGGGCGGATTCGATTTCGGCCATGTTGGCCTTGGCGGCACTGACCTTGGCCTCCTGGGTGGTGCCGAGGAACTGGGGAACGATGGTGGCCGCAAGGATGCCGAGGATGGCAACGACCACCATCAACTCGAGCATGGTGAAGCCGCGGCGACGGTTGCGCTGGGAGTCGGGGGATGCACGTAGGTTCATGGGGAGTCGGGAATTCCGGGTTTCGGACACGCGTCGGGACGATGACGATGAATCCACCGCGGACGGCACGTCGCCGCGTGGGGGCACGCGGCCGGCACCGTGTCGACCCGGTGACCTGACCGGGCGGTGCGATGGCAGTGCGCGTTTCATGGGGACGGATGCGGATACGGGGGGCGGGGCTGGCAACGGGAGAATGACAGGAGGTGCCGGGTCGGATCCATCAGTGGATGGCGCGGCTCATCTTGAAAATCGGCACGAGGATCGCGATGACCATGAACCCGACCAACAGTCCCACCACCAGGATGAGGGCCGGCGCGAGCAGCGACACCAGCGTCTTGGTCCGTGCCCGCATGTGACGCTCCTCGATGACGGCGATCTTGAGCAGCATCTCGTCGAGCCGCCCCGTTTCCTCGCCGACCTCGATCATCTGGATCACGCCCTTCGGAAACAGGGCCAGCTTGCGCAGGGGGGCCGCGAGCGAATCGCCCCCCCGGGTCTCCTCCGCCACGCGGGCGACCTGCCGGGCCAGGACGCGGTTCCCGATGGTATCCTCCACGATGCGCAGGGCCGGCAGCAGCGAGACGCCCGCGCGGGCGAGCGTGCCCAGCGTCCGGGCGAACCGTCCCAGCGCCGCCGCGCGAAACACGGGGCCCAGAACGGGCAGCTTCAACCGCACGCCGTCCCACGCCTCGGCCCCGCGTTCCGACGCGAGAAAACGGCGGATGCCGAAAATCGCACCGGCCGTCCCCAGAATCGCCCAGGGCCAGTCCTCGCTCAGAAACCGGCTCGTCCGGAGCAGGATCAACGTCGGCAGGGGCAGCGTGGGCAGCATCTCCTGGAGCATCCCGAACAACCGCGGCAGGACGAGCGTGAGGAGCACGACGACGGTCAGGATGCCGAAACCGAGAACGAAGGCCGGATAGGCCACGGCACTGAGGACCTCGCCGCGCACCTCGTCCTCGTGCTCCAGCAGGTTCGCGAGGTCGTCCAGCACCTTCGGCAGCGCCCCGGCCTCCTCGCCCACCCGCACCATGCTCACGTACAGCGGCGTGAACAGTCGCGGGTGCTGTTCCATCGCGGACGACAAGGACACGCCTTTCCGCACCGCCTCGGACAGGCCGAGGACGACGTGGCGCATCGCCGGGTTGTCCTCCTCCTCTCCCAGACCGTCCAGCGCCTGCGGGATCGGGATCGCGGCCTCGAGCAGCGCGCTCAACTCCCGCGTGAAGGCCGACACGTCCTTCCGGCGGACCCGCCCCCCGGCCCCTTCCGGCGCCGGACCGGCGCCTGCACGCGCCTCGGGGGTCGCGGCCCCGGCCTGCGTCGTCGTTGCCGCCGCCCCGCCCGGGGCACCCGTCGGCGTCGTCGCCGACAATTGGGAGGGAAACAGGCCCTTCCGGCCGAGGGCCTGCAAGGCAGCCCGGCGATCGTCGGCTTCGACGACCCCTTCGACGGCGACGCCGTTGGCCTGTACGGCCCGATAGCGAAAGGAAATCATTCCAGTTGGTCGCCCGAGGAAACCCGGACGATTTCCTCCAGGGTCGTGATGCCCGCCGAGGCCTTGGCCAGGGCGTCCTGATGCATGGTCATCATCGTGCGCTGCGCCACCGATTTGAGCTCCGCGTTCGAGCTCTTGTGCAGGATCAATTCCCGCAGTTCCGGGCCGATGGCCAGCAGTTCGAAGATGCCGATCCGGCCCCGGTACCCGGTCCCCCGGCATTCCTCGCAACCGCGACCCGCGTGGAACACGCCGCCGAGGGGGCGCCCGCTCAGGATCGCGAGCCGTTCCCGGACGGCGTCGCTGGGATGAACCTCGGTCCGGCAGGCGGGGCAGATCCGGCGGACGAGTCGCTGGGCCAGCACGCCTTCGAGCGACGACGAGATCAGGAAGGCCTCGACCCCCATGTCGACCAACCGGGTGACGGCTCCGGTGGCATCGTTGGTATGCAGGGTGCTGAAGACCTGATGCCCGGTAAGCGCCGCGCGGATCGCGATCTCCGCCGTCTCGGAATCGCGGATCTCGCCGACCAT
>CAZSOV010000331.1:0-8578 GCA_964608505.1 uncultured Verrucomicrobiota bacterium | reverse complement strand
CCGCCTTCCTGGAGGATCTGCGCGCCGCGTTCAGCCAGATTCCCGGGATGAACATCACGATCGGGCAGCCCATTTCCCACCGCATCGATCACATGCTGTCCGGCACCCGCGCCAACATCGCGGTGAAAATCTTCGGGCCGGACTTGTATCGGCTTCGAACGCTCGCCGAACAAGCACGACAGGTCATGCAGGGGGTCATCGGGGTGGTGGATCTTTCCGTGGAGCAACAGACGGAGGTTCCCGTGCTGAAGGTTCGCTTTGACCGGGCGGCGATCGC
Source organism: uncultured Verrucomicrobiota bacterium (assembly GCA_964608505.1). Taxonomy (GTDB): domain Bacteria; phylum Verrucomicrobiota; class Verrucomicrobiia; order Limisphaerales; family CAIMTB01; genus CAIMTB01. Next base: position 8,301 of record CAZSOV010000331.1, on the reverse strand, counting down.
CCGCCACGCCCTCTCGATTCGGGAAGTGGCGCGGACGCTGGAGGCGGCGCTGCAGGGCGTGAAGGTATCGAGGGTTCTGGAGGGCCAGAGTTCCTACGATCTGGTCGTGCGTCTGGCGGACGCCGGCAACTGGCGGCTCGAAACCCTCGGGAGCCTTCTCGTGGACACCCCCTCCGGAGCCCGGGTCCCGCTAGGCACGCTGGCCCGTATCCAGCGGGAAACGGGCCCGAACCAGATCCTGCGGGAGCAGGTCGAGCGAAAGATCGTGGTGCAATGCAACGTCTCCGGGCGTGACGTGACGGGCGTCGTCCGCGACATCCAGAGGCTCGTCAATCCGCTGCTCGCCGCAACCCGGGATTTCCGGGTAGAGTACGCAGGGCAGTTCGAGAGCGCCGCCGAGGCCGGTCAAACGCTGGCGCTTGTCGGCGTTGGGGTGGTCATTGGTATTGGCTTCCTGCTGCACCTGGCTTTTCGGTCCGCACGGGATGCCATTCTGATCATGCTCAACCTGCCGCTCGCCCTCATCGGAGGTGTGGCGGGCGTGTTCGTCAGCGGCGGAGTTCTCAGCGTGGCGTCCCTCATCGGCTTCATCACGGTGTTCGGCATCGCCACGCGCAACGGCATCATGCTCGTCTCCCACATTCGGTATCTCCAGGAGCGCGAAGGCGTGCTGGATCTTCGGGAGGCGATTCGTCGCGGGGCCATGGAGCGACTCGTGCCCATCCTGATGACGGCGCTCGCCGCCGGGTTGGCGCTCATCCCGCTGGCTCTCGGAGGCGGGAAGCCCGGCAATGAAATCCAGACACCCATGGCCATCGTCATCCTGTTCGGGCTCCTGACGTCGATGGTACTCAACATGATCGTCGTCCCGGCGCTTTACCTCCGATTCGGCCGGCCGGTGGCCAACGCGGCCAATGGTTCCATCGCTTGAACCCCAAACGTCCTCGCAACACTATGAGAGCATCCAAACGGTATTTGGCCTTGTGGTTGAGCAGCCTGCTTGCCACCGCCGCCACCCAAGCGCAGACCAGCGCTCCGGTGGACGCCTTGACCCTGGAACAAGCGCTCACCCTTGCCGAGCGGAGCCATCCCGATCTCGTCGAGGCGGGCGCGTTGGTCCGGGCTGCCGAAGGTCGAGTCCAACAGGCGGGTGTCCGTCCGAATCCGGAGGCCATCGCCCGGATGGAGAATGCCCCCTTCAAGGGAAACACGACGGGCAACGCCGACTACCTGGCGGGCGTCGGGATCACCATACCTCTGGGGAATCGGCGCGAGCAGGCGACCCGGGTCGAGAACCTCAACCGCCAGCGGCTCGGCTTCGAAGCCGGCGGCAAGCGACTCGAACTCCATCGCCGGGTGCAGGGCGAGTTTGGAATCGCGCTCTACCAGGAGCAGGCGCGTCACCTGCGCCGCGAATTGGTAGCCTCGGCCGAGCAAGGTGTGCACGTCACCCGCGCACGACTCGACGCGGGCGATGCGGTTCCGACGGACCTAGCCCGTGTGGAGGCTGAGCTGGCGACAGCTCAGGCCGAATGGCGGCGAAGCGATCTGATGCGTCGACAAGCCTTGGCCTCGTTATCCGCGACGATCGGCCTTCCCGCGGACGATGTCCGAGGGGTGCAGGGCTCCCTGGGTACCACCCTTGAGATCCCCGCGTTGGAGGAACTCGCGGCCGAACTGGCGACGCACCCAGCGCTGGCGGCCGCAGGCGCCGATCTCTCCGCCCGCGAGGCCGGCGTGTCGTTGTCGAAGGTCCAGCGCATTCCCGACCTCAAGGCCGAACTGCTCTACCACCGCATCGAATCGAGTCAGCGGGACGCTTTTGATGTGGGTGTCAGCCTTCCGCTCCCCCTGTTTGATCGCGGTCGCGGCCGATTGCGGGAAGCCGAGGCGCAGCGCGATGCTGCGGAGGCGCGATTCCGTTCCACGCGAACCCAGCTTCACGTGAGGCTCCGGGAGGCCCACACCCTGCTGATGGCTGCACTTGCCGATGCCCGAACCCTGGAGACCGAGGTCCTGCCGAGAATGAAACTGGTGCGGGAAGGCACCGAGGCCCGCTATGCGGCGGGTGACCTCAACCTGGGCGAGGTGCTGTCGGTGCGCCGGGATGATGCCGGCGTTCGTCTGCGATATCTGGAGGCGCTCAGGGACACGATGCTGGCTTGGGCACAACTCCGGCCCTTCCTGAAATCATAGGGTCGTCACGGCCACCGGATGACAATGCTCTCGGTCCGAGTCCATGGTCCAAGCAAGGGGGTCCTCTGCGCCCTCGGCGCGGCTGTCTTCTTCGGACTGAGCACTCCGCTGGCCAAACGATTGCTGCCGGACATTGGCCCATGGCTGTTGGCAGGGCTGCTCTACCTCGGCTCCGGGCTTGGGCTGACACTCTTTCGCTTTACCATGTCATGCGTGGCCCGATCGGCGCGGGCCGAGATCCCGCTCAATCGTAAGGACGCGCCATGGCTGGCTGGTGCCATTCTGTTTGGTGGGGTCATCGGCCCGACTCTACTCATGGTCGGTCTGCGGATCTCTCCGGCATCTTCGGCATCCCTGCTTTTGAATCTGGAAGGGGTGTTCACCGCCATTCTCGCTTGGTTTGTTTTCCGTGAAAACTTCGATACCCGTATCGCCTGGGGCATGGCCCTCATCTCGGGAGCTGCGCTCATCCTGTCCTGGCAGGGTCGGCCGGTGGTGGGCGTACCCTGGGGGACCATCGCTATCGTCGGTGCATGTTTGGCATGGGCACTGGACAATAACCTGACGCGGAAAGTCTCGGCTTCCGATCCAGTGCAGATCTCACAAATCAAGGGGCTCACTGCCGGTGCCATGAATACCGTGCTCGGTCTGTCGCTGGGTTCTCAACTACCACCGCCCGGGTTGTTGCTGATTGCAGGACTTGTCGGCCTGATCGGGTATGGCGTGAGCCTCGCGCTCTTCGTGCTCGCGCTTCGGGACCTGGGAACCGCCAGGACGGGAGCCTACTTCTCGCTGGCACCCTTCGTTGGTGCAACGGTGTCAATCGTCGCCCTGGGGGAACCTGCTGGCCTTGGTCTCTTCCTCGGCGCTGGTCTGATGGGTTGGGGACTTTGGCTCCACCTGACCGAGCGGCATGAGCATGTGCATTCCCACGAGGTCATCGAACACGCACACCGGCACTCGCACGACGAGCATCACATCCATGAGCACCGCTCTGGAGACCCGGTTGCTGACCCCCACGCCCACCCTCATCGGCACGAGCCCATGATTCACTCGCACCCGCATTACCCCGATCTTCACCACCGGCACAGGCACTGATACCGCCCGGCCACGTTGCGGAGTGCCCACTGACCAACCGTCGTTCGGAGAACGGTCCTCGGCGACGGCCCAGCGGGCGCGGTTTGTACCGGTGTGGATGCTGGCGCTTCAGACGGCGCACCGGATGGCGATCTCTCGGATGGCTTTGTTGGCGAAGTCCTCCCCATGACCGGGCGGACCCAGGGGAGGAGTCGGAACGCCAAACAGCCCAGCATCGGCGAGGTCTCATCAACGTAGACGCGTCGCTCGCACCACCGTCAGGGCGACGGCGGTCGGTAGCTTTGCGGCCGGCGCAGAAGCCTTCGATCAGGGGATGACGGGAGTTTCCCACATCCTATGCCGAAACGTGCGCCTGAAGCGATTCTAGCCTGTCGGAAGGCCCGGGCAGGCTGGACGTAGCTCTGCCCGGGCCTTCCGACAGCGCCTACCCCGGTCCTCGGCCTGCCTCATGTCGTCCGCACTGAAAGGCTCTCTCCCTGGCGGGGATGCCACCTTCAGGAGCGTGATGACGTCCGGTCCAACGAACGCGGGTTCGTAGTAATCTCCCGGCTTCAGGGCCGTCGGCAGAATCCGCCCCTCGGCATCGACCTTTACCGCATCCACGTTCTGATCGTCGCCTAAAGCTCCGACACCATCAAGCCCGCCCGAAACCGTCGGTCAGAACCTCCCTCTTCCTCCCCTCCCAACCTCAACTGCAAGGGCCAGCTCGTGCTTCGGCATGGGCTGGCCTGCTCCGTTTCCAACGACCTCAACCCCAACATGATGAACTCTACCTCTGAAACTCCCACCCGCATCACCCTGTTCTTCCGTGAAGGAACCTCCGACAAGGTTTACCAAGCCGCCATCGAGCCTGCCGGCAGCGGCTTCGTGGTCAACTTCGCCTACGGTCGTCGTGGCTCCACGTTGAGCACCGGCACCAAAACCAATGTCCCGGTCGATCTCGAACGTGCTCGCACGATTTTCGATAAGCTCGTCCGGGAAAAGACCGCCAAGGGCTACACGCCGGGTGAATCCGGTACACCCTACCAGCACACCGAGCATGCCGGACGATCCACCGGTCTCGTCCCCATGCTGCTGAACCCTATCGACGCCGAGGAACTCGAACCGCTCCTCACAAGCAAGGATTGGTGCATGCAGGAAAAATTCGATGGTCGTCGCGTGCTGATCCAGAAGGCCGGGGAGAAGATCGTCGGCTCCAATCGCCGGGGACTGGCCGTCAGCCTGCCGTTCCCATTCCTGCGCGATGTTGCGCGGATTCAACGCGACCTCGTGTTCGACGGGGAAAGCGTGGGCGACACGTTCCACGTTTTCGACCTGCTGGAACTCGACGGTGAAGATCTGCGTCCGCTGCCGCTGCAACGGCGGCTCGTGGAACTGTTCAACGTGCTGGCCTCGGCCCAATGCCCCAGCCTATCGATGATCCACACCACGTGCTCCACGAAGGACAAGACCTGGCTGTTCGAGGAGATCCGGCAGGGCCAACGGGAAGGCGTCGTGTTCAAGCGGATCGATGCACCCTACACGCCAGGTCGACCCAACAGCGGCGGTAACGCCCTGAAGCACAAGTTCACGGCGACCCTCTCGGCCGTCGTGGATCGCCTCAACGCCCAGCGCAGTGTCGCCCTGAAGCTCAGGGGAATGCGGGGATGGCAAACCGCCGGCAACGTCACCATTCCAGCCAACCAACCGTTGCCTCAGTCCGGTGACGTGGTGGAAGTGCGTTACCTCTACGCCTTCCCGGAGAGCGGTGTCCTGTTCCAACCGGTTTGCCTCGGAATCCGCACCGACGTCACGGCTGCCGAGTGCGGCACCGGTCAGTTGAAGTTCAAGCCCTCGGACACCGACGAGGACGCCTGATCCACCAACAACCTCAACTTGGGAGCCAGTCCTGCGCACGTCGTGGGGCTGGCTCTTCTGCTTTCACCCTCACCACAACAACCGAACCACCACGAAAGGAAACCTCATGGAAATCCGTCTGCCCGTATCCGATCTGAAGACTGCAATCGCCGGCCTGTCGAAGATCATTTCTCGTCAGCCTACCCTGCCAATCCTGGCTCAAGTACGCGTTCGCCGATCACCAGATGGCGTCGTCGACATTCAAGGCACCTGCCTGGACACCTTCGGCACCTTCCGATTCCCCGATCAATCGGGTGAACCGGGAGAAGTGTTGGTCCCGTTCGACGTTCTCGTCCGCACGGTCAAAGGGTGCAGCCCAACCGACGGCCTCACGGTCGCACGCAAAGGCCCGGGATTTGTCCTTCGTTACCTGCTGGCCGGTCGCCCGGTCGAACAACCGGTCGACTCCGGTAAGCCGGCGGAATGGCCGGCTTTTCCCGCATTCCCGGACGACGGCGAAGGGCTCGACGAACACCTGAAGACCGCTATCGCCCAGGCCTTGGCGTGTTCTTCAGACGATCCCTCCAGATTCGCACTGGCAGGCGCCTGGTTGGACGTCACTTCCCGCGATGCCCACTACGTCATGGGCACCGATGGGAAGCATCTGTTCAGCGCCAACTCTTTTCGCCTCGGCCTGGATAAATCCGTCCTGATTCCCAGCCACCGCTTCTTGGAGTGGAACGGATTCCGGAATGACGGCAGCTGGCGGTTGCGCCTTCAGTCGCCCAAGGACAACCAGGAAGACAATTGGATCCAGTTGGCCTCCAACCGTTGGACCTTCGCCATTCGCCGGGAAAACTCGGAGATCCCGAAATGGCGTCTCGTGGTACCGGAGAACGGCGCCACCACGGTTATCCTCGGCGACAAGGCCATGGCGTTCCTTTTGGACGCCCTGCCTGCACTTCCTGGCCACGATCAGGGGAACCATCCCGTTCGTCTCGACGTTGCGGCAGGTTCACTGACGGTCACCGGCTGTGACCCTCGTACCGGACACTACACGACGCTCCCGGTGGACGACGTCGATATCCGAGGCACGGACCTCTCGATCACGGTCAATCGCGAGTTCGTGATCAAGGCCGTGAAGTGGGAACTGAACCACCTGTCGCTCACCGACTCCTGCACGCCGTTGGTGTTCTCGAATGGCGGTCGTCGCCTCATCGCGATGCCAATGCGGATGGAAGGACCTGCGGTAGCGCCGGCTCCTGAAGCATCGGCACCCGTGGAGTCCACGGCCTCCCCTGAACCGGATGCCGGCACTGAACCAGAACCACAACCCAACCCCGAAACTGAACCCACGATGAAGAACCGCATTCCTGCCACCACCGACGCCCCTGAAGCCGAACACCCTCCGACGATGCCGGTGAACCGCATGTCTGAGACTCCCGCCGACATGCCACCCCCATCAAAGCCCTCGATTCGTGCCGTACTGGACCAGATCGATGTCCTGCGGGATTCCCTGCGCTCCAACGTTCGCCAGTTCGGCGAAGTGGTTGAGGCGCTGCGTCAAATCGACAAGGAACGACGAACCTCCGACCGCGAGGTCGAGGTCATCCGGGAAAAGCTGCGTGCCCTGCAATGCGTGCGGTTCTGATTCCACCACTACACCACCGCCAAGGGCTCATCGGATTTGGTCAGGTGAGCCCTTTGTCATGTCGCTACCTCGCATCCCGTGAACAACAACAACCAGATCGTCACCTTCGTGGTCGGTGGGGTGGTAGTCCTGATCGTGGTCTACACGATGCGGGAATACCTCGTCCTCGCCCTCGTTGGTGCCGGTGCCATCCAGCTCTACAAGCTCGCCACCGACTCGAAGGACCGGAATCGCCGCTTGTAGCGCAAACCCATTGCCCCGCGCTCATTCCCTGGGCTCCGGGGCATTTCCCGCCTTCCCGTCGTCTACTCCGGCATTTGAGCCGCTGTTCTGATCACTTCGACAAACCAGTCGCGATCAGGAGTCGGGTTATTCTCCTCTTTCGCCACCCAAAGATGAAAGGACGTTCCATCCGATTGCTGTACACGCCCCACTGACGTGGAGAACTTGGCCCTGAGCCAATTCTCAAGTCTGGAACGGCATTCCTTTGTGCCGCAATAGAACCAGACGCTGACGCCGTGCTCAAAGTCCGGCATGTCAGTGTACCCAAACCAACACGCCGATTGCCCCGGGTGCGGTCGTACAGTTCTGGCGAGCTTGGCTGGAATAGATCGAACTTTCCCGCGGGCATCCCCTTCAACTGCCATCAGGTCTACGCCGTAGTACCAGTGCGACTGCCCCTCGTTATGGAGGTATGGCTTTCCAATGGTGGGAGGCAGATTCAGCTCCTTTACTGCATGCCGCAGCACCATGTGCGCTCTTGCCGCCTCGCCAAGCGTCGACGCCTGGATCTTCACGTCGTTTGTAAACATAAGCTGAAAGGCAGGGATCTCCAGGAACGCGAAAAGCTCCACCAGCTCGGAGCAGAATGGCCCCCTATTCCGAAGGCGCGCCTCAAGATCGGCCCAGCTGCGCCAGGCACGCTGAATCCGGGATCCATCCACCTCGATTTCGTCGTCCTCGGGGAGTGGGCAATCGGCAGCCCCCAGAACCACGTAGCGGATACGATGGCCACGAAAGCCGGAGGCCAGAAGTTGGCCGTAGCCTGACCCAGTCTGAAATGCCGTCGTGGAGGGGTTCTGATGGACTGCGAGGCCGGCATCGATCTTGAACTCCACCGCGCAGATCGGGGCATCGAAATCCTCCGACTCAGGGCGCAGCACGAGATCCAAGGACCTGCCTCCAATACGCACCTCGGTCTCGATGGCAACCTCTGGATGACCGCCGCCATCTCGTGAGGTCCCACGCTCAGAAACGGCCTCCCTCAAGGCCAGTCCAACTCCCGCCGGATCGAGCTTCGCGAGGAATGCCACCGCTGCCGCAGCGAACCGCTCCTTCTCTCTCCGGCCCTGGCTCCCGTCACCCTCTCCTCCCTCCAGACCAGGGTAAGGCCGGTAGTATCGACCGCGTTTGAAGAGGGAGATCAGCGACGCGGGTGTGCCCTTCGGCTTCATGCCGTCCTTCCTATCGGCTGGTTCGAACACCGGCTGAACCCACTTCTCCCAAACCCATCCATTCAA
>CAZSOV010000330.1:0-8587 GCA_964608505.1 uncultured Verrucomicrobiota bacterium | reverse complement strand
TGCATTTATTACTCGGGCTGTTCCGTCTGGTTCCTAAGTCCGACAGCCTGCTAGCTCCGGCCACGGGTTCCGCCAACGCGGATGTCGTGAACCCACCACCCATTGTCCTCCTCCCCTGTCCTGGGCGGGCCCCGGTTTCGCCGGACCGGAGGTGGCCGCGCAGGTTTTGATTCCGATACGAGGATTCCGGACGGGACGCGGATCGCACACGCGAAATCCTGGATCACCGTCCGCCCCGTTGGGGCGGATCTATCATGATGGGTGGAGGTACCCAGGGTCACGCGGCCACGCCCGCGGGGCGCGACCGCGCGACCCTGGGCTGTCGCCGGCCATGCCGTTGGCATGGAGCAGGGCGCCCGGAGTCGGGGCCTTGGCGACACGGGCCAGTGTGCAGAAACGATGGATGCAATAACGAGTGTCCTTATCAGGCGGAGAATCGTTGGCATGGCCCAGGCGTGGGCGTTTCACGCGTGCGATGGACGGAGGGAAACGCCGGGCGGTGCGGCCATGGGTACGGCCAAGGATGCGGTCCGGCATGCGGCTATGGGGGCGGCCCCAAGGGGGCCGACGGCGATAGCCCAGGGTTCCGCCCCGTCCCGGGGTGGAACCCTGGGAATCGCACCAATACACGGGGCGTCCTGAAGGGGCGCACGGGACGTTCGAACGTCGGAGGGTCCCGGGAGCCACAACGCCATCCGGTTGGGGTGGGATCGCGCGTGCGTCACGATCCGGGGCGGAGGATGCCATGCGACGTGACGAAGGTTGGTCCCCAAGGGCCGAACGCAGATGGCTTGGGTTTCAGCCGGGGATCGGGGTTTTCATCTTCGCCGGTCAGTCCCAAACGTAGCGTTCGTCGTAGGGAATGGCGTACTTCGCCAACAGGCGTCGGTACTCGTCCTGAAACGGGACGGTCCGATGATGTTCCTGCTGGCGGGCGATGTAGCGAACGACGGCGTCCTTGTGGCCGGGACTGACGGAGAAGACACCGTAACCGGACTGCCACTGGAACCCGGTCAGACCGGGGGCATTGCCGCGAATCCAGTGGTTCGAGCCGGCCTTGATCTCCTTCACGAGGTCGGCTACGGGGATCGTGCGAGGCAGGGGGAAGAACAGATGGATATGGTCCGCCACCGAGTTTCCCGCGAGGAGGGGGCTGCCGCGTTGTCGGAGGATGCCTCCGACGTAGCCGTGAAGATTGTCGCGCCAGGCGTCAGCCAGCAGGGGGCATCGGTCCTTGGTGCTGAAGACGAGATGAACGAGGATGTTGGCGAGGGATTGGGGCATGGCAGGTTCTCCTGTCCTGGGCGGGCCCCGGTTTCGCCGGACCGGAGGTGGCCGCGGAGATCTGGATTCCGGTGCGAGGATTCCCGACCGGACACGGATCGCACAGGGGAAATCCTGGAGCATCGTCCGCCCCGTTGGGGCGGATCTATCATGATGGGTGGAGGTACCCAGGGTCACGCGGCCACGCCCGCGGGGCGCGACCGCGCGACCCTGGGCTGTCGCCGGCCATGCCGTTGGCATGGGGCATGGGGCCGGGCGCTTGGGGTGCGGGCCAAGGCGACGCTCGCCAGCGTGCCGAAGCGATCGCCTTTTTTCATCCGGGGGAGAATGGTCGGTATGGCCCGGGCGTGGGCGTTGCACGCGTGGGAAGGACGGAGGGGAACGCCGGGCGACGCGACGATGGACGCGGCCATGAGCGCGGCCCCAACGGGGCCGGCGGTGATAGCCCAGGGTTCCGCCCCGTCCCGGGGTGGAACCCTGGGAATCGCACCAATACACGGGGCGTCCTGAAGGGACGCACGGGACGTTCGAAGGCCGAGAGAGCCCCGAACTACCCGCCTTCCGGTCGGAGTTCGAGGGCGCGGACGGCTTCCCCGCATCCAAAATGTCAAATGTCGATGTTTGACCCCATTGTCAGCGCGTGGAGAGGGAGGGGCCGATGGGGAGGGCCTTGGGAGCGGCGTCGGGGGCGGGGAATTCGGCGAGGAGCTTGCCGTCGGCAACGGTCCAGAGGCGCAGGGTGCCGTCGTCGGCCCCGGCGGCGGCGAGGCGTCCGTCGGGGGTGACGGCGGCGCATTGGAGGAAGGCGTTGCCGGCGGGGAGGGTGCGGATCTGTTCCCCGGTTTCCTTGAAGACACGGACCTGCCCGCTGCCGGCGACGGCGAGGAATTGTTCGGAGATCCCGAGGGGAACGAGGCCGGTGACTTCCTTGCCGAAGGTGTCGACGTTCTTGAGGCGGTCGCCGGTGAGTCGGTTCCAGGTCTTGACGACGGTGTCGGCGGAGCCGCTGGCGACGGTGCGTCCGTCGCGGCGCCAGGCCACGGCGAGGACGTGGTGGGTGTGGCCCTCGAAGTTGCGCAGGATGTGGCCGGTGGCGGGATCGTGCAGGCGCATGAAACGATCCGCACCGCCGCTCAGGAGCAGGTCGCCGCGCGGGGAAAAGGCCAGGGCAAGAACGGTATCACTGTGGGGGAATCCAAGGTCGCGGGCCAGGGTGCCGTCGGCGACGTTCCAGAGTTTGATTTCGCCGGATCGCGACGGTTCGCCGGCTCCCGTGGCGAGCAGGGTGCCGTCGGGCGAAAAGGCGAGGGCGTTGACGCGGTCGAGGAGCGGGGACTTCTCGTCCCCGGTGCCCAGGGTGCGGTCGAGGGACCAACGGGTGGTCAGGTGAAGCGCGTGGGCGGCGTTGGTCTGGACGAGGAGGAGTTGGTCGGGGGCGGCGAAGCGAAGTTGCGCGCCGCGGAGGGATGGGTCGCGGCCCAGATCCAGGGACTGGCCGGTGGCGGTGCTCCAGAGGTTCCAGCGTCCGTCGTCGGCCAGCGTGGCGAGCAGGCGGTCGTCGGGGGAGAACGCCAGGGAGTGGACGGGGCTGGCGGCGGCGGCCCCGGCGAGGCGACGTGCCTCCGCCAGGGTGGTTTCGAGCGGGGGCAGGGCGGTTTGGGCGGCGGCGAGGACGATCCTGGTTTCTGCCAGCGAGCGGGTGGCGAGATCGGCATTGGTCCGGGAGAGGCCGGAATCGAACTCGCTGGCGCCGAAGGCGATTTCCGACTTCTTGATCTGGCTCTCGAGTTCGCCGAGGGCCTTGACCGCGGCGGCGAGGCGTTCCTCGACAACCTTCTGGCGAGCCGGGATGTCGGCCAGGGCGCGATCCGCCAGGGCCTTGGCCTGGCCGGCGGCAAAGGCCCTGGCCGCGACGTCTTCCAAGGCGCGTTCGACGGCGGCGGCGGCCTCGTCGGAGGCCTTGCCCTTGGCCGCGGCGTCCCGGGCCGTGAGTTGGGCGAGGTCGCGGGCGCTGCGGGCGGCGGGTTCCTCGGACTTGTCGCCGAGGGTGGCGGTGAGGCGTTCGAGATCGGATTTGGCGCGGGCGGCCTGATCGGCGGCCAGTCGGGCGGCGGTGGCGGCGCGGAGGGATTCCTTGCCGGCCGCCTTGGCGGCGTCGGCGGCCTTGGTCGCGGCTTCGAGGTCCTGTTTGGATTTCTCGAGGGCGGACGCGAGCTCGGCCTTTTCCTTGGTGGCGGCATCCCGGGTATCGGACTGCGTCTTGAGGCCGGCGCGTTTGTCGTCGAGGTCCTTGCGGTTGGCGGCGTGGCGTTCGTTGGATTTCGTGAGGGCCTCGGCGGTTTTTTTGACTTCCTCCTCGGCCTTTTTCGCCGCGGCGGCATGGAACTCGGCATCGGCCCTGGCGATCACGAGGTCGTGTTCGGCGCGGGTCAACGAGTCGTCGCGGACTCGGTCACCGCGAAGGTCGGCGAGGAGTTCGGCCTTGGACTCGGTCTTCCAGATCCGGACGGAACCGTTGGTGAGGGCGGCGGCGAGCAGCTTGCCGGAGGGGGAAACGGCGATGGCGATGATCGGGCCGCCGGGATCAAGTTCGAGGGCGGGCAGGTCCCTGGCGGCGGCGAGTTGGAGTTTGCCGCTGGGTTCGAGCTTCCAGGCGCGGACGGGGTCGGTGGCGGCGGGGGCCGTGTCCGGGGTGGAGGGCCGGGGCTGGGGCTGGGCGAGACGCCAGAGCTTGGCTTCGCGATAGGCGGCGGAGGCGAGCAGGGCGCCGTCGGGACTGACGGCGAGGGCGTTCACGAGATCCCGGTGGGCCACGCCGGGTCCGGCGCCGGGATCCTCGAGGCGGGCGACGAGTTGGCGGGTGGGGATGCGATAGACGTGGATCTGGTTGGCACGACTGGCGTAGGCGAACTGGCCGTCGGGGGAGAGGGCGACAGCCAGGACGGGCGACCAGGAGGTCGGCATGGCGGCCCACTGAATCTTCGTGGCCTGGGTGACCTCGCCGCGTCCGCCCTGGTCGATCCAGAGCCGGAGCAGGGCCAGTTGGGCGGCGTTGAGATCGCGGGCATTGGACTTGTTGCCGACGGGCGGCATGACGAGGTCGTCGTCGAGATGGGCGGCGGACTTGAAGAGGAGGCTTTCGGCGCCCTTGCCCGGGACGAGGCCGGGACCGGAGGAGCCGCCCTTGAGGATGAACTGCGGGGTCTCGAGGTTGAGGTCGCCCTTGGCTTTGGTCTGGTTGTGGCAGGCGAGGCAGTTGTCGCGGAGGAAGGGGAGGATCTCGCGTTCGAAATCGACGGGGGCATCGCGTTTGAGCTCGGCGACCGGCAGCGGGGTGGCGGCGCGGAGCGGAAGGGCGGCGAGCGCGAGGAGCAGGGAGAGCGCGGTGCCGCGCCAGGGCGCCGGCGCGCGACGGGAACGGGCGCGTTGACTCCCGGCAGGAGGAGAGGCGTGGCAGGGGGCGACCACCGAGGGACCCGAGGCCACGGGCGAAGCCGGCGAGCCGGCAGTCGCCGGCCCCGCGGAACGTGCGGACGGGGAAGGGAGGAGGAAGCGCATGGGAGGTCGGGCGGAAATCCGGGCGGGTGGGCGGGCGGGCGGGAGCCGACGACGGCGTGAGATCTCCAGGTTCAGGAGGCCTTGGGTGCGGGCGTGACGCGAACGAGGAAGGGGGTGGAATAGACGCGAACCGGCACGTCGCGGGGAGCGGCGCGTTCGGTGGCGGCCTTGGCGGACGCGGCGGTTTCGGTTTTGGCCTTCTCCGCGGCGGCGGCGCGGGATTCGTCCTGCTTCTTTTCGGCCAGCGCCGACTCGCGGGATTCGCGGGCCTTGGCGAGGGCGGCCTCGGACAGGGTCACGGCCTGTTGCAGGGCCGGATCGGTGCCGGTGACGGATTTCGCCTGCGCCTCCTTGAGGCGGGTTTCCAGGGCGGGAAGCTCCTTGTCGAGTTCGGCGAGGCGGGCGGTGGATTTCCTGACCCGTTCGGCTGCGTCGGTGGCGGCCTTGGCGGCGGCTTGGGCGTCGCGATCCGCGGCCTCGGCGGCCTGCGGGTTGTTTCGGTACTTGCCGGTGATGAATCCCTGGAGGCACACGAGGTGCTCGCCTTCGGGGAGTTTGGTTTCGGCGAGGTTGAGTTCCCAGGTGACGTTGGTGGCCTTTTCCGGGATGGCCAGCTCCTTGGCCTTGTCGAGTTCGGGATGTCCGGAGGGCTTGAGGTTGAACGCGGCGGGGTACTCGAAGCGCCGATGGACGGCGAGGGGGACGGACAGCTTGCCGCCGGCCACGACCTGGAGCCGGTTGGTCTGGGTGACGGCGACTTCGACGGGTGCCGGTTCGACGCCGACGACGGAGACGACGAGGGAGGACGATAGCCGGGAATCCCCGCGTTCCTGGTCCCAGTTGGGGACGGGCCAGCGGACCGTGGCGACGACCGCGGTCCGGACCAGATCCGAGCCGGCGACGGCGGAGCGCCCGACCAGGGAGAGGCTGGCGGCGGCGGGCGGGGCGTTGGAGGAGGCGGTGAGGAGGAGGGTGGCGGCGTTCTGTCCGGCGGGAATGCGGGCCGGGAGGGCGGCGAGACCCGGGGGCAGGTTTCGCGCTTCGATCTCGATGTCGCCGTTGAAGCCATCCTGACGAAACGCGACGACCCGGACGGGCAGGGTCTCATGACGACGCAGGGCGGTGGTCCAGAGGTGGATCAGGCGGTCGTTGTCATCGCGACGCGGTGGCGGCTGGGGAAATGCCGCCAGCGTGTAGCCGGGCGTCTCGCGGCGAATCTGGAGGCGGTACGGCAGTCGGGGAGCGTCGGGGGAGCCGCGAAACAGATCGCGGACGAGCACGCGATAGGTGCCGTCCTCGGGCGCCTGGAACCGGGCGGCGGCGTCGCGATGGGAGGCTTCGAATTCGCGGCCGCCGGCGGGGACATCGGTATCGGCGAGGTCGAGGACATCGGCGTAGGACTCGGTGCCCCGGGCATCGCGCAGGATGCGTTGCACCACGACGGCGGGGTCGGTGTTGGGTCCGAGGCGATCCGCGAAGATTTCGACCCAATAGGCATCGCCCTTCTTTGCGGCGAACAACGCCCCGCTGAGTTCGCCGCGGCGGGGGAAGAGACCGACCACGTCGCACGGGGGCACGGACGTGACGAGGAGCGAGGAGGGCGGAAGAGCCGTGACGAAGACCGCCTGGGCGGTGCGCGCCAGGAGGATGGGGTTGGCCATCCCGGTCGGGGATTTCCAGCGCCATGCCGCGTTGTCGATGGCGAGCGGCGCGGCGGACGGCTTGCGAAGCACCTCGACGGGATCGGTCAGGAGGGCATGGGCCGGAATCTCGACGTCGAGTTGATCGAGGGGGCGTCCATCGAGGCCCTGGAGCGGGGAAGGCGTTCCGCCGGGGAGCAGGCGACCGAAGAGGGTGATGCGTTGAGGGGTGTCGAGGTCGCGGCGCAGGACGTGGGGCAGGGCGAAGTCGACGTGCGGCGTCGTACGAACGGCGAGCCGGAAGAAGAACTCGTCCCCGCCGCGGTAGGTGAGGTCATGGAGGCGAAGCAGGTGACGCCCGTCGGCGGCGGCGGTGAAATCGGAACCCGCGCCGCGCCGGGCAAGGACGGTGGAGCGGCCCTGCGGATCGATGAGGGTAAGGTCGGGCAGGAGCCGTGAATCGATCTCGCGGGCGTCGAGGTGCGCGATCAGGCGTTGCCCGGCCCGGGCGTGGAGCGCGAACCACAGGACGTTGTTGGCGGGGGTTCGTCCGTGGACGACGGTGTCGAGGGGCAGGTCGGTGGCGGAACCCGGGGCGGTGTTGGTTGGGTTCAGCGTGAATTCCGGTTCCGTGCCGACGGCGAAGATGCGCGGGTTCGAGGTCCCGAAGCGTCCGGCGAATCGGACCTCGTAGAGGCCCGGCACGAGTTCGGGGGGAACGGCGACGGAAAAGGTGTTCGGGGCGCCGGGCTTCGGCGTCGCGACCAGGCGCGGGTCCGAGAAGATCAGTCCGGTCGGTTCGTCGAGATCCGCGCCCGTGACGGTGACGTCGAGGGTGGAACCGGACGGGGCGCCGGGCGGGAAGACGGTGTGGAGACGCGCGAGCGGGAGTTGGGCCTGGGCGGCGCCGGAGAGCAGGAGCAGGGGCAGGAGGGCGGGCAGGACCCGGAGACCACGCGCGAACCCGGCCCGGCGGGGATGGGGGTAGGTCATTCGGACTCAGTGATTGAAGAGGAACTCCTTGGTATTGAGCAGGGCCCAGACGGTGTCCTCCCAGGCCTCGCGGCGGGCGCGCTGCTGGTGGGCGGCGGTTTCGGCGGCATCCTTGCCGGGTTGGGCGGCGTTCACGCGGCGGGCGAGGTGGTCGCGGGCAAGTTGGATCTCGGCGGGGAGCGGGTCCCGGGCGAAGGCGAGGTGATAGAGTTCCCTCAGCTTGGCGGCATCGTCCCGGGTGGCGTCCGAGGCCAGACGGGCGGCGCGGGCGGAGTCGGAAGCGAGCTTGGTTTGAATGTCCTTGGAATTGAGGAGGTGCAGGCTTTGCGAGAGGGAGGCGTCCATGCTGCGTTCGCATTCGCAGGCACTGCTGCTCTCGGGGCGGCCGAAGACGGTGAGGAAATAGGTGCTGGCGTTGAAGGAATTGTCGGGCAGACAGACGGCCCGGGTGCCGGGCGGGAGGCCGTCGAACTGGCTCCGGTTCCCGGTGAGTTCGTTGACTGAATCGAAGAGCGTCTCGGCCGGCAGCCGGCGGGGATAGAAGCGCGCGAAATGATGCCGGTCCCTTGCGTTGTGGGCGTTGGGCTCGGCGGAGAGCTGGTAGGTCGTGCTGCGCGCCAGGGTGCGGACGAGTTCCTTGAGATCGAACCCGCTCCGGACGAAATGGGCGGTGAGCGCGTCGAGCAGTTCGGGGTTCGTGGGGGGATTCGTGTCGCGCAGGTCGTCCTCGGGATCGACCAGCCCGCGACCGAAGAAGTGTTTCCAGTAGCGATTGGCGAGGGACTTGGCGAACCAGGGGTTCTCGGGGCTGGTCAGCCAGTCGGCCAGAAACTGGCGCGGATCCTCGTCGGCGCTGGCGCGGATGGCGGGTTGCGCGAGGCCGGCGGGTTGGACGGCCTGGCCGTTCTTTTTGTTGGTGGCCTGAGCGGCGCCGCGGCGATGGACGATGATGTCCTCGCCGGGTTGGGCACCGGGTTTGTACGAGACCTGGGAGAAGAACGCGCCGAAACTCCAGTAGTCCGCCTGGCTCCAGCGCTCGTAGGGGTGATGATGGCACTGGGCGCACTGGAGCCGCTGCCCGATGAAGAGCTGCGAGATGTCCTCGAGCTGCG
>CAZSOV010000329.1:4249-8599 GCA_964608505.1 uncultured Verrucomicrobiota bacterium | reverse complement strand
GCAGAACATCTTCTACACCGCCGAGGCGGTGAACCAGCAGGCCATTCCCGCCGTGGAATACATGCTGGGCGAGGGCAAGAAGAAGTTCTACCTGCTGGGCTCGGACTACGTCTATCCGCGCACCACCAACAAGATCCTCAAGGAGTATCTGCGGTCGAAGGGCATTCCCGACTCCGACATCGCAGAAATCTACACGCCCTTCGGGCACACCGACTACCAGACCATCGTCGCCGCCATCAAACAGTTCGCCGCGGGCGGCAAGGCCACGGTCATCAGCACGCTCAACGGCGATACCAACGTTCCGTTCTTCAAGGAATTCGCCAACGCCGGCCTCACCTCCGAAAACTGCCCGGTCGTGTCGTTCTCGATCTCGGAGGATGAGTTCCGCGGTCTGCCCGCCAAGGCTCTCGTGGGGCACCTCGGCTGCTGGACTTACTTCATGTCCATCAAGTCCCCCGAGAACACGGCGTTCGTGAAGAACTTCCAGTCCTGGCTCAAGAAACCGAAGGTCACCGGGGTCATGAGCGAGGTCTCGGGCATCGACGCCAAGGGCCGCGTCACGTGCAGCCCCATGAACCTCTCCCGCATGGGCGTCTACCTCTGGAAGCAGGCCGTCGAGAAGGCCGGCACCTTCGACGTCGACAAGGTTCGTCCGGCGCTCATCGGCCAGAAGTTCAAGGGCCCCGCGGGCGAGGTCACGATGCAGGAGAATCATCACCTGGTGAACAACGTGTTCATCGGCGAGACCCTCGCGAGTGGCCAGTTCAAGATCATCAAGAGCTTCACCGGCGTCGCCGGCGAACCCTTTTCCGAGAAGTTCCTCGGAAAGTGAGGAAACGTTGCTGAAGGGTTTGGTCCTGGCCGTGTGACGAGGCCGGGATCCGCCTGGTCTTGGTGGTTCTTGACCGGGTGTTCCTCCGTGGAGGCGGGCCGCAAGGTCCGCCTCCATATGCTTTTCCAGGGGAGCGGCCGCCGGAATCGGGACAGGGACAAGGGAAGGAGGAAGGGAACAGGGAAGGCAGGGTGCGGTGTCCGAAGTCGCGCAGCGACGACCGGGGGTTGCCTGGCCTCGAGGCCCCGGTTGGGCCTCTTGCTTTTGACGGCGTCGCGCAGCGACGCCCTATCCGCCGCCTCGGGGCGTGGGATTCCGCGGACTGGAGGGCAAGTGCGGTCTCCCGATCGCCTTGGGCATTTCTGGCCAGCCATGGCGACTCAGCGAACGGACGGGTGGGCATGCACGGAGCACGGGTGCCCAGGTGGTGGGCGCCCCAAGGTCCGGCTGCGTCGCGACGGGCACGCAGCACGCGAAGGGAGACGCGGGCACGGCTGCTTCCGACTCCGCCACCGACGCGCAGCGAGGGTGAAGGGTAGGATGCTTGCGGGCACCGGCACGGGGCCTGCTTGAGAGGAACGTCCGATGCAATCGTCCTTCGCATGGTCACTATGAGACAGCTTTGGTGCTGGGCGTGCCTGCTGCTGGCCAGTGGGGTCGTTCTCGCGGCCGCACCGGAGGCCGCCACGGCACCGACGGCAAATGCCGCGGCCCGCACGCAATTGGTGCAGGCCATCCTCTCGGAGGATCTGGCGGAGCAGCAGCGCCTGTTGCAGGGCCTGATCGGAGCCGGGGACGATCCGCTGGTGGCCCAGGCGCTCGAGGCCTGGCGGGGCGGGGCCGTGTATGTCCTCGAGGAAGGCGACACGAAGGTGCCGCTTCTGCTCGACGCCCAGACCGATGCCGATGGCAACGCGAAGGCGACGAGGATTCTGGACGGCGGCGTGCCCACCGACCCCGAAGGCCGCCCGCGGATGTTCGCCACGACGGACCTCGCGACCGCCGACGCGAGCTCGAAGCTCCGCAAGGCGATCAAGACCGCCCTCGACCTGTTCGCCCTGGCCCATCCGAATCCGAACATGCGCCGGGATGCGGTGGTGAAGCTGGGGCAGGAACAGAACGCGGATTACCTGCCGCAGTTCGAAGCCCGTCTTTCGGGCGAAAAGGAGGCCGAGGTGCGGCGGGCTCTGGAGGAGGCCGTCGCGCTGACGCGGATCGCCGGGGAGGACGCGCCGGCGCGGGAGGCGGCGATCCGGCGGCTGGCGGAGTTGCGGTCGGTGACCAGCCTGAATTTCCTGGTTCAGTTGAAGGCCGCGGCGGAGAAGGAGCCGGCCCGGTACGGCGCGGCGACGCTGGCGGCGGCGCGGTCCGCGGTCCGGGACATCGAGACTCACATCGCGTGGGGCAACCTGTTCGGAACGGCCTTCCGGGGAGTGAGCCTCGCCGCGGTGCTGCTTGTGGCGGCCCTGGGGCTGGCGATCACGTTCGGCCTGATGGGGGTGATCAACATGGCGCACGGGGAACTCATCATGGTGGGGGCCTACGCGGCCTACGTGACCCAGAACCAGTTCCAGGCGTGGTTCGGGCCGGGGGGCCTTGGCTTCGATCTCTACTTCCTCGCCGCCCTGCCGGTGGCCTTCGTCTCCGCGGGCCTCGTCGGTCTTGGCCTGGAGCGGGGTGTGATCCGGTTCCTCTACCGCCGTCCCCTCGAGTCCCTGCTCGCCACCTGGGGCGTGTCGCTGGTCCTCCAGCAGGTGTTCCGGCACATTTTCGGTGCGGCCAACGTCCAGGTGTCGTCGCCCAGCTGGCTCAGCGGCAGCTTCGTCGTGAACGACGTGCTCCTCGCCTACAACCGGATCTTCGTCATCGGTTTCGCGGTCTTCATCGTGCTCGGCACGTTCCTCCTCCTGAACCGCACCTCGCTCGGCCTCCAGATCCGCGCGGTGATGCAGAACCGCCCGATGGCCTCCGCGCTCGGCGTGCGCACCACCCGGGTCAACATGCTCACCTTCGCGTTCGGCTCCGGCCTGGCCGGCGTCGCCGGCGCCTGCCTCTCCCAGATCGGCAACGTCGGACCCAGCCTCGGCCAGAACTACATCGTCGATTGCTTCATGGTCGTGGTGCTCGGGGGCGTCGGCAACGTCATCGGCACCGTGTCGGCCGCGTTTGGCATCGGGGTCACCGACCAGATCCTGCAACCGTGGCTCGGGGCCGTGATGGGCAAGATCACCGTACTGGCGGCGATCATCCTGTTCCTGCAATGGCGTCCCGCGGGGCTCTTCGTCACCCGCAGCCGCAGTCTCGAGGGCTGATGAACGCTCCCCTTCTGTCCCGACGCGAATCGGTGGTCCTGCTGGTCGTGGCCTTTTTCGGCCTCGTCGTCCTGCCCGCGCTGAACGCGTTCGTGCCGGTCGAGAGTCCGTTCCATGTCAGCAACTTCGCGATCACGCTCTACGGGAAGTATCTGTGCTACGCCGTGCTGGCTCTCGGAGTGAACCTGCTCTGGGGTTACACCGGCCTCCTCAGCCTCGGTCAGGCCCTCTTCTTCTCCCTCGGCGGCTATGCCCTCGGCATGCACCTCATGCTCAAAATCGGGAAGCTCGGCCAGTACAAGGCCGACATTCCCGATTTCATGGTGTTCCTCGAGTTTCCGAAGCGTTTCCCCGAGACCGGCGGCCTCCCGCCCCATTGGATTCCGTTTCATCACCTCGGCTTCGCCGCCGCCGCCGTGATCTGGGTCCCGGCCATCGTGGCGTTCGTCTTCGGCTGGCTCGCCTTCCGTTCCCGCATCAAGGGCGTCTACTTCTCGATCCTCAGCCAGGCGCTCACCTACGCCGCCACCCTGATGTTCTTTCGCAACGACTTCACCTTCGGCGGGAACAACGGGCTCACGGACTTCAAGTTCATCCTCGGCGCCGACATCAATTCGCCCGCGACGAAACGCTTGCTCTACGTGGCCTCCGGATGCCTCCTGCTCGGCGTCTATCTGCTCTGTCGCTGGCTGGCCGGCACCCAGTTCGGCCTCATCCAGCGCGCCATCCGCGACAGCGAGAACCGGGTGCTCTTCTCCGGCTACGCCACCGCTCACTACAAGCTCTTCGTCTTCGTCCTCTCCGCCGTGATCTGCGGCCTCGGCGGTGCCCTCTACGTGCCCCAGGTCGGCATCATCAACCCCAGCGAGATGGCCCCCGAGAAATCCCTCGAGGCCGTCGTCTGGTGCGCCGTCGGCGGACGCGGCAGCCTCGTCGGCCCCATCCTCGGCGCCATCTCGGTCAATGCCCTCAAGAGCTACGCCACCCGCGCCTTCGCCGAACAGTGGCTCTATCTCCTGGGCGGCATGTTCATTCTCGTCACCCTGTTCCTCCCCGAAGGACTCGTCGGCATCCCCGCCCGGATCCAGGGCTGGCGCCGGAAGTTCTCCTCCCGCCGCGCCGCCGCCGCCGACACCCCCGCCCCCGCCCCCCCCCCAATCCCCCGGCCCGCCCGCCCCGGCCCCCCCCCCCGCAAGACGCAGCCCC
>CAZSOV010000329.1:0-4239 GCA_964608505.1 uncultured Verrucomicrobiota bacterium | reverse complement strand
TCCTCCCGCCGGGCCGCCGCCGCCTACTCGCCCCCTGCCTCCCCCCCCAATGCCGCGGCCGCGCCCGCCGCGGCCGCACCCCGCGAATGACGCTGCCCCGTTTCATCCTCACCCTCGAGGGCGTCGACAAGTCGTACGACGGCTTCCAGGCCATCCGCGGCCTCAACTTCTACCTCGATGAGGGGGAGTTGCGCGTGATCATCGGCCCCAACGGCGCCGGCAAGAGCACCATGCTCGATCTCATCACCGGCCGCGCCCGGCCCGACCGCGGCATCATCGAGTTCGGCTTCCACACCGACCTCACTGCCCTCAACGAATACCAGATCAACCGGCTCGGCATCGGCCGGAAGTTCCAGACCCCCTCGGTCTACGGCGATCACACGGTCTTCGAGAACATCTGGCTCTCGCTCGAAGGCTCGCGGTCCATCTGGAACGCCCTCCGCAGCCGCGTGAAACCCGCGCAACGGGACCGCATCCACGAGGTCCTCAAGACCGTCGGGCTCGCCGATCACGCTCCCCGCAAGGCGGGAACCCTCGCCCACGGACAGAAACAGTGGCTCGAGATCGGCATGCTGCTCGCCCAGAATCCTCGCGTCCTCCTCGTCGACGAGCCGGCCGCCGGCATGACCGACGAGGAGACCGCCAAGACCGGCGAGTTGCTGATGAGCCTGGCCGGACGCCACAGCATCGTGGTCATCGAGCACGACATGGTCTTCGTCCGCCAGATCGCCCGCAAGGTCACCGTGCTCCACCAGGGCTCCGTGCTCTGCGAGGGGCCCGTCGACGAGGTGCAAAGCGACGAACGCGTGGTCGAGGTCTATCTCGGACGCAAGAAGCGGGGGGATCACTGATGCTCGAGATCCGGCAGATCACCGTCTCCTACGACGGCTCCCGCATCCTGCGCGGGGTCGATCTCACCGTCGAACCCGGGCAGGTGGTCTGTCTCATGGGCCGCAACGGCGTGGGCAAGACGACCACCCTCAAGTCCATCGTCGGCCTCGTGAAGACGGACGCCGGCTCGATCCGGCTCGACGGGCGCGAACTGGCCGGACGTTCGCCCGAGCACCGGGCCAGGGCCGGGCTCGGCTACGTGCCCCAGGGTCGCGACATCTTTCCCAATCTGACCGTGGCCGAGAACCTCCGCATCGGCGCGGTGGCCCAGGGGCGGCGGCTCGACGGCGAACTCGACCGGGTCTTCGCGTTGTTCCCGGTCCTCCGTGACATGCTTTCGCGCAAGGGGGGGGTGCTGAGTGGCGGGCAGCAGCAGCAGCTGGCCATCGGCCGCGCGCTGCTGACCCAGCCCAGCTTCCTCCTGCTCGACGAACCCACCGAGGGCATCCAGCCCAACATCATCGACCAGATCGGCGACACCATCCGCAAGCTCCGCGACGAAACGCTCCGCCGCGATTACGCCGCCGAAATCGGCGACGCCATCCGTGCGCTCCGTGCCGAACGCCGCATCGGCATCCTGCTCGTCGAGCAGTACCTCGATTTCTGCCTCGAGGTCGGCGACCGGTTCTACCTCATGGACCGCGGCGCCGTGGTCGTCTCCGGTCCGATGGCCCAGCTCGACGACGCCACGGTCAAAAAACATCTCGTCGTATGACCGCTCCGTGCCGGACCGGGGCCGAGGACATCCCGCTCTCTTCGCGGCAGAACGGTCCTACCGCACCGCCCCCCGCGGCCTTCCCCTCCGGCTCCGGGCTGCTCGAGGTCGGTTCCGGTAACGGCACGAGCTTCGTCGCTTCCCTGCGATCCTCGAATCCCCTCCGTCTCCTGGCCCCCGTTTCCCGCGGTCCCTGCGTCTGGGCCTTCACCAGCAGCTTCGGCGGCGGCCTCGTCGCCGGCGACGAAACCCGGATCGACGTCCGCGTCGATCCCGCCGCGCGCTGCCTCCTCGGCAGCCAGGCCGTCGGCAAGGTCTATCGCAATCCCGAGGCGCGCCCCTGCGGTCACCGCACCCATGCCGAAATCGGCGCCGACGCGGTGCTCGCCTTCCTGCCCGACCCGATCCAGGCCTTCGCGGGTGCCCGCTACCACCAGCGGCAGGAGTTCCGCCTCGCGCCCGGGGCCGGACTGGTCCTTCTCGATGGCTTCACCTCCGGGCGCGTGGCCCGGGGCGAACGCTGGGAGTTCCGGCGGCTCGAGACCCGGAACGAGGTGTTCGTCGATGGCACGCTGCGGTTCCTGGATGCGCTCGTGCTCGATCCCGACTACGGACCCCTTCCGGCGACGTTCCGACTCGGACGGTTCAACTACGTGGGGCTGCTGGCGCTGTTCGGGCCGCCTTTGTCCCGGGTTTCCTCGGAACTGGCGTCGTTTCTGGGCGCGCGATCCGTCGGACGACGCGAGTCCCTCGTCGTCAGCGGGGGACCCGTGGGTGACGGCGTCGTGGTGCGGATCGCCGCCGAACGCCCCGAGGACGCGCTGCACTGGATCCGCGACCGCCTGCGCGCCCTGACGGATCTTCTGGGCGACGATCCCTGGCAACGCCGTTGGTAGCCTTTTTCCCATGCACCTCTCCCCTCGTGAACTCGACAAGCTCGTCCTGCACCAGGCGGGATTCCTGGCCCAAAAGCGCCTCGCCCGGGGCCTGCGCCTCAACCACCCCGAGTCGGTGGCCCTCATCGCCACCCAGCTCCTCGAGTTCATCCGCGACGGACGCTCGGTCTCCGAACTCATGGACCTTGGACGTCGCCTGCTCGGGCGCCGTCAGGTCATGTCCGGCGTCCCCGCCCTGATCGGCGAGGTGCAGGTGGAAGGCACCTTTCCCGACGGCACCAAACTCGTCACCGTGCACCATCCCGTCGCACGGGAACACGGCGACTTGTCCCTCGCCCTCCACGGGAGCTTCCTGCCCGTGCCCGACGTCGAGCGGTTTCCGGCGTTGGACGGCGACGCCGACTTCGAGCCGGGCGCGTATGACATTGCGGATGGCGAGATCGAGCTCAACGCCGGACGGGAGACCGTCACGATCACCGTGACGAACCTCGGCGATCGCCCGGTCCAGGTGGGAAGCCACTATCCCTTCATCGAGACGAACGCGTCCCTCCGCTTCGACCGCGCCAAGGCCTACGGGCGCCGGTTGGACATCCCCGCCGGGACCGCCGTCCGGTTCGAGCCCGGCGACACCAAGACCGTCACGCTCGTGGATCTGGCGGGAAGCCGTGTCATCCGGGGCGGGAACAACCTGGTGAACGGCAAGGTGAGCGCCGCCGGCCTGAAGGCCGCCATGAAGCGCGTGAAATCCCGCGGCTTCGCCCACGAAACGCAGTCCTGACCCCGATCCCCATGGCCCATCGCATGTCCCGCCGGCATTACGCCGGCATGTTCGGTCCGACCGTCGGCGACAAGGTCCGCCTCGGCGACACCTGCCTCGTGCTCGAGGTCGAGCGTGATCTCACGGTCTACGGCGACGAATGCAAGTTCGGCGGCGGCAAGACCATCCGCGAGGGCATGGGCCAGGCCACGGGCGTCGCGCCCGCCGACGCCCTCGATTGCGTCATCACCAACGCGCTCGTCGTCGATCCCTCGGGCATCCTCAAGGCCGACATCGGCATCAAGGACGGCCTCATCCGCGCCCTCGGCAAGGCGGGCAATCCCGACATCATGGACCGCGTGACCCCCGGCATGATCGTGGGCGTCACCACCGAGGTCATCGCCGGCGAGGGGATGATCGTCACCGCCGGCGGGCTCGACACCCACATCCATTTCATCTGCCCCCAACAGGCGTACGAGGCCATCGCCGCCGGCCTGACCACGATGATCGGCGGAGGCACCGGCCCCGCCACGGGGACGTGCGCGACCACGTGCACGCCCGGGGCCTTCCACATCGAGGCCATGCTCCGGGCCACCGATGCCCTGCCCCTCAACTTCGGGTTCACCGGCAAGGGCAACACCTCCCTGCCCGCGGGGTTGCCCGAGCAGATCCGCGCCGGCGCCATCGGCCTCAAGCTCCACGAGGACTGGGGCACCTCCCCCGCCGCCATCGACTGCTGCCTCCGCGTCGCCGACGAGCACGACGTCCAGGTCACCATCCATACCGATACCCTCAACGAGTCCGGGTTCGTCGAGGCCACCCTCGCCGCCATCGGCGGACGCACGATCCACACCTACCACTCCGAGGGCGCCGGTGGCGGGCACGCGCCCGACATCATCCGCGTCTGCGGCGAGCCCCACGTCCTGCCCAGCTCCACCAACCCGACCCGCCCCTTCACGGTCAACACCATCGACGAGCAC
>CAZSOV010000328.1:0-8623 GCA_964608505.1 uncultured Verrucomicrobiota bacterium | reverse complement strand
CGTCCGCGCGACGGCGGGCCGAGTCGCAGGCTTCGCCTCTCGATTCGCCTGCTTCGATCGCCCCGCGACCCGGCGGTCGCGGGCTCCAATCGACTTTGTCAATCGCCCTGCCCAAGCCGCCGGGCCGAGGTGGAAACGAAGTGCCACGCCGGGTGCTCCCAGCCTAAAGTGGCCTCCATGCCCACGCACTCCCGAAACCTGCTCCTGCTTTGGGCAACCCTGGCCCCCTTCCTCGCCTGTTGGGCCGGCGGGGAATGGATCGTCGAAACCCGGGTCGGCACCGGGCGCCGGGACGGTGGTGCGACGGAAGGCCCGGCCCGGTCGGTGTCCATCGACAATCCGTTCGGAGTCGTCCGCGGCCCGAATGGGGCGCTCTATTTCTGCGAATACGATGGGCAGCGGGTGCGGCGACTCGACGCGGACGGATGGGTTCGCGTCGTGGCGGGCTGTGGACGGAAGGGCGGGGGCGGCGATGGCGGGCCGGCGTTGGAAGCCGAGTTCAACCAACCGCACGAGATCCGGTTCGACGCGGCGGGCAACCTCCACGTGGCGGACATGGCCAACCATCGGATCCGCCGCGTGGATGCGAAGACGGGCCTCGTCACGACGGTCGCGGGCACGGGGCAGGCGGGTTTCGACGGCGACGGCGGGGCCGGATCGGCGGCGCTGCTGCGACAACCGCACAGCCTCCAGTTCGACCGCCAGGGGCACCTGTACGTCTGCGACATCGGAAACCATCGGATTCGACGGTTCGATCCGGCGACGGGCCTCGTCACAACCCATGCTGGAACGGGACGGCGCGAACCGACCCCCGACGGGGCGAGGTACGCGGCAGCGCCGTTGAACGGGCCGCGCACGCTGGATTTCGACGCGGAAGGCCGCTTGTGGCTGGCGCTGCGCGAAGGCAATCAGGTGTTCCGGCTGGAGCCCGCGACGGGCACCCTCCATCACGTCGCCGGCACGGGTGCCAAGGGATTCCAGGGCCACGGCGGACCCGCCCGGGAATGTCAGTTGTCGGGGCCCAAGGGGCTGGCGGTGGGGCCGGATGGAAATGTCTATATCGCCGACACCGAAAGTCATTCCATCCGGATGATCGACGTCCGCCGGGGCACCATCGAGCGGGTCGTCGGGGACGGCGTCCGGGGGGACGGACCGGACGGGCCCGGGGACGCGTGCCGCCTGGCGCGTCCGCACGGCGTCTTCGTGGACCCGGACGGCACCGTGTGGATCGGGGATTCGGAAAATCACAAATTGAGATCGGCCCGGCGCCGGTAGGCCCATTCGCGACGAATCATGAACCTTCACTTGCATGCGGAAGCCGGTGAGCGGCGCTTCCTGGGCGGTCGGGTGGTGGCGCGGACGATTCCCGACTGGGACCGGGCCTCCGGCAACGAGGCCCCGGCGCTGAAGCGCGTGAGGCTGCCCCAGGGGGATCTGGTCCAGATCATCCAGGGCGGGCCGGGTGCCCGGTACCTGGCCTGGGTGGAGTTGCGACCGGGGCAACCGCGCGGCAACCACTACCACCTGCGCAAGGAGGAGCATCACTATCAGATCTCGGGAGAGGTGACCTGGGTGGTGGCCGACCGCGAAACGGGGGAGCGCGCCGAATTCACCCTCCTGCCGGGGGAACTCCTGACGCTGGCGCCCGGCGTGGCCCATGCCGTCCTGCCCATCACGGCAGGGCAGGCGGTAGAGTTCTCCCCGGAGCCCCTGGACCTCTCCGATACCTACCGGCATCCGCTGGTCCAACCCATCCGCATCGCGTCGCCGGAAGGGGGGACGTCGCCGGGCCCGGGATGACCGCGACACGACTCCCCCCGGAGACCCGAGTGCCGGCGTCGGACCCGCGAATTCGCCCGGCCTCCGGCCTCCGTATCCGGCGATGGGCAGTGGGACAACCACTGGCGGTGGGGGCGGGGGATGGGTAGGAATGGGGTCAACCTCCGCGATGCTTCGTCCCCAAGCACCCACTGCCATCCGACCCTCCCGGGGCGCGGGGTTCACGCTGATCGAACTGCTGGTCGTCGTCGCCATCATCGCCATTTTGGCGAGCCTGCTCCTGCCGGCCCTGTCACGTGCGAAGGGCACGGCGCATGCGACCCGGTGCAGGAACAACCAGCGGCAACTCGGGTTGGCGCTGAACCTGTATCTGCAGGATCACGCGGCCTATCCCATGTGGATCGGGGCCGGATACATCGCCGAACTCGAGACGCCCCACTGGGCATCGGAGCTGTGGCACAAGGACTACTGGTTCGTGCGGCTCCAGGTGCAATTGCGGGGAGAAGGACGGAACGCCCCGGAAACGCTCTTCGACCGGAACCACCTCTTCCGGTGTCCCACCGATCCCCGGGTGCGGATGTCGAGCGTGGAGGCCCACAATCCCAGCTACGGTTACAATCATACCGGCCTGCGCTGGATCGGCGGCGGCCCCGCCTCGGACGGGCAGTCGGCGCCCCTCGGGCTGGGGGGGACGCTCGGGCAGTTCGGCCTGCCGCCCGCCGCCACTCGCGAGAGCGAGGTCGTGGCACCCAGCGAGATGATCGCCATGGCGGACGGGTTCGAGGGAACCGTGGATCGCCGCCTGCGGGGGACGTTCGCGAGCATCGGACGGGATCTGCCGTCGCCACCGCCCGCGACGGGAATGCCCGACACAGGGACCCGCCTGGCCTGGGAGCGGCATCGCGGGATCGTGAACGCGGTGTTTTGCGATGGTCACGTCGAGGGCCCGAAACTGGCCCGCCTCTATTTCGACCGGGATGACCGGGCGTTGAGCCGGTGGAACAAGGATCACGAGCCGCACCGGGATCGCCTGCCGCCGTAGGGGGAACCCGGGAACGAAAACTCCCGCCGGGCTCATGGGCCGGGCGGGAGTCGGGTAAAACCGGACGTGGGACGTGAATCGGCGCGGGTTCGCGGCGGATCAGTCGAAGGCGTGACCGGCGCAGCAGAGGACGTTCTTGAGTTTGTGGCGGACGAGTTCCTTGACCAGTTTGCGGGCGGGGCCGAGGTACTTGCGGGGATCGAACTCCTTGGGGTTTTCCATCAGGGCCTTGCGGATGCCCGCGGTGAGGGCCATGCGCAGGTCGGTGTCGATGTTGACCTTGGTACAACCGGTGCGGCGCGCGATCTCGATGTCGGCCTCGGGAACGCCGGCGGTATCCTCGCCCATGGCGCCGCCGTACTTGTTGATCTCCTGCGCGAGGTTCTTCGGAACGCTCGAGGCGCCGTGCAGCACGAGCGGGTAATCCCCCAGACCCGCGTCCATGAGCGCCTTCTTGATCGCCTTGAGGCGTTCGATGTCGAGGTGCTGCTCGCCCTTGAACTTGTAGGCGCCATGGCTGTTGCCAATCGCGATGGCCAGCGAGTCCACGCCGGAGTCATGGACGAACTTCACGGCCTCCTCGGGATGGGTGTAATGCCCGCCCGCGCTGTAGTTGCCGCCTTCCTCGCCCTCGTCGAACTGGGCGCCGACCAGGTGGCCGAGCTCGCCCTCGACCACCGCCCCGTGCTTGTGGGCGTACTCCACGACCTTGCGGCAGATGTCGACGTTCTTCTCGAAGGGCTCGTGCGAGGCATCGATCATCACGCTGGTAAACCCTTCGTCGATGCACTCCTTGCACAGCTCGAACGTGTCGCCATGGTCGAGATGCACGGCAATGGGAATCGTGGCGACGCTGACGGCGGCCTCGATCAGTTTTTTGAGGTAGACCGGATTGGCATAGGAGCGGGCGCCTCGCGAAATCTGGAGAATGACGGGGGCCTTTTCCTCCTCGCAGGCTTCGATGATCGCCTGGATGAGCTCCATGTTGTTCACGTTGAAGGCTCCAATGGCGTATTTGCCCTTCAGTGCCTTCGCGAAAAGCTCCTTCGTGGTGGTCAGTGGCATAGTTCGGCTTCGGTTGACGCTGGTCGGCGCTCGGCGCCCGCCAACGGCTCGACGGGTATACCCCGGGGCCCGCGTTCCCGAAACGACAAAAACGGGCCGGCGCCCGGACCCCATTCACGACCGGCGCCCGCCGTCCATCTCATTCCTGGGCGTGGACCCACGACCGAACGCCCATTTCCCGGACGCCGCTCCGCCCCGGATCCCCGGGCGCGCGCTCAGTCCGCCCCGGCCCCCCCGGGCCGGACGTAGATCGGGTTGCTCAGAATCCAGCAACGCTCCTCGGCGTCCAGCGACAGCCAGCCCTCGACCCGGTACGCCCCCGGTTCCCGGACGTCGTGACGCAGGTCGTACCCCTTCCCGAGGGCCACCTGAACTCCATTCCGCAGGAGCCGGATCCGGCTGCACGGCAGGGGAAACGCGGCGTCGAGACGGATCCCCGCCCGATAGGTCAGTTCGCTGCCCGAGGACAGGGGAACCGTCGTGGACCGGTCCGGCCAGGCCACGTATCGGAACCCGGTCGGGTCGCCCATCCAGTCATGTGCCACGTACGCGCGCCCGGCCCGGATCGCCTCGCGCAGCGCCGGTTCCCCGAGCTCCGCCGCCCACAGGTGGGTCGAGACACTCCGGAACGAATGGACGTAGGGGTCGAAATCGATCCGGACCAGGACGTCGCCCGCGCGGTGGCCCCGGGTCAGTTCCCGAATGCCGGGGCGGACCAGGGCGGAGACCTGCTGCATCTTGTCGTCGGGATCGACGATGGTGCCGAGAAGCACGTTGGATTCGTCGACCATTTTGACGACGAACACCTGGTTGTGGTGGGCGTCGTTGGCCGCGACGCCGGTCAGGCGCTGAACCGGCGTGTGGGCGTCCCATTTCCCCAGGTAATCGGCGGGATAGTCGATCTGGGCGGCCAACGCCTCCACCGGGAACCGCGCGACGGCCTCGCTCAGGCGCTGGATCTCGGGCGGGCTCGTCAGCTTCAGCGCCAGGGCCAGGAGCGTGCTGCGGTCCCGCTTCGCGTCCCAATGCCGGTTGTAGATCTCGAGTCCGTCCAACCGCTCCATCGCATGGTCCGGCCGTTCCTCGATGTGCGACAGAAACGCCAGCCCGCCGTTCGTCCGCACGGCGTCCAGCAGCGGCCCCGCCTCCCGGTTCATGACCGGCATCACCGAGTTCACCGGGTAGATCAGGAACCCGCGCGCCTCCGATCCGGGGACGAACAACACGCCCTCCCGCAGGCCGCGCCAGGAATCCATGAAGTCCCGCGGCGGACGGAAGTGGTCCGACAGAAAGACGGCGTGGACGCCGGCCCGGATCGCGTCGGCCAGCATCTCGGGCCGGGTGCCGCCCGTGTGCGTCGAGTCCTCCGCGTGCGCATGAAAGATGACCCGGAAATCGCGGAGGCCGGGCGACTCGGGCAGGGCACGGCGCTGGCGGGCGAGTTTCTCCACGTCGGCCCGGGTGGCGGCCAGGCGGGGCAGCGTGAGCCGTTCCAGCGTCGAGAGACGGCGGGGGGGAGGATCGGTGGGACGCTCGGGAAACCGGTCATCGGCGAACAGACACGCCAGGGCCGCGCCCAAACCGAGGAAACCCGCGAGGTTCGCACGCATGGCGTCGCCTCAGGGTCGGGACGTGACCTCGATCACGCCGTCGCGCAACTCGACCCGCGAGCCCTCGTTGCCGGGCGTGAACAGCTGCAGCGGGCGCGCGGCCGTGCCCCGGGTGACCACCCGCAGCTTCCCGCGTTCGGCGGTCACGTCCACCGTGACGTCGTGGAGACGGATGTCGCGCACGGTAAGCGACGGCCAGGAGGCCGGCAGGCGCGGGGCGATCAGGCACCCATCCAACCGCGGTCGGAAACCAAGGAAACCCTGGAGAACCACCTGGGGCACGAGGACGCTCTCGAAAAACTCCGCGTCCAGCCCGAGCCCGCCGGCCGTGCCGCCGCCCTGCAACGTGCCCCGCGACTTGTCGGAGTAATACTTGCGGTATCCACCCGCCGCCTCGACTTCCCCGTACCACGCGAGGATCTCCTGGAGCCGTTGCCAGGCGTTCTCGGGGCCGTTGACCTCGATCCGCGCCATGAGGTCATGGAACGAAAACCCGAGGACCGCCCCGCCGTCCTGGACCTGCCCGCCCCAGGCGATGCTGGCGGGATCGGACCAACCCCAGAAGTAGGTTTCCACGTTCCGCCGCGTCGTCGCCCGGGGACCGAACCGCCAATGGTAGATGTCGGCGCCGGTCGAGGTGTCCCCCGCGACGACGCGACGCCCATCGAGCCATTCGCGGATGGACCGGGATTGCGCCTGGCCGGCGAACGCGAAGTAGACGGCCTCGTTGTTGACGAACGTGAAGCCGTAGTCCGGCAGCGACCCGTCCGCCGTCCGCCAGCCCGCGAAGCGTCCCGTTTCCGCGTTCCAGAACCGTTCGTTGCCGGCTTCCTGCATGGTCTCCGAGAGCTCGACCAGTTCCGCGGGATCGAATTGCAGCGGGCCCCCGGGGATGTTCCACGCCGGGTTGCGCGCGATCTGGCGTTCCAGCGCCGCCATGCGCCGCAGGACGTCGAAGTAGTAGATCGTGGCGAGCGCGTCCTCCCCACCGAAGGGCAGGAGGTCCCAGTAGTTGTTGCCGACGCCGACTCCCGGACGGAGCGTGCGCCGGCCAGTTTCGCCGTGGATCACGTGCCCGCTGCGCCCGTCGTGCCCGATCCAGGTCGTCGTCACGACCTCCTTTTCCGCCACCTGGAACTCGCGCAATGCCCAGGCCAGCGCCAGGCGCATGCGCTGCACGTTGCGCCGCAGGAAATCCAGGTCGCCCGTCCAGCGCAGGTAATCGTCGCAACCCTGCAAATAAAGGGCGTTGTTGACGTTGTGCCGGCTGTCGATGGCGGTGAACACGCGCTGGAACCGGAGTTCGGCGCCCGGCTTCAGCCCCGTCAGCACGAATCGCAGCCGGGTCGCGCGCCCCGTCCAGCGGGGATGGCGGTACAGGGCCAGGTTCACGTCCTCGAGCCCGCCACCCGCCGCCGGCAGAGGCACGTGGAACCGGCGGTCGGCCCGGAACTCCGTCTCGCCCTCCATCTGCCATTCCAGCACCGCCTCGGCGCCGTCCCCCAGGCCCTGCGCCGACCATTTCATCCGGAGGAACGGCGCGACGAGGGTGTCGACCTTGAAGTCGGGCGACGTCAGGACGACCCCCGGAACCTCCGCTTTCAAGGTCCAGCCGACGCTCGGATCGAGGCCGGCGGTCACGGCGCCCACGACGGTCCAGTTCGTGACCGTTTCGACGGGCCGCACGCCGAACTCCCTCCCGTAGGGCACGCCCGTCACCGAGAACAGCCAGCCCACCCCGCCCGCCTGGGTGTGGAGGGGAAACGGCCAGCCCTCGGAATGCGCGAGGCCCTCGTGCTGTTGCGTCGACACGTAGCCCTCCGCGTCGATCCGCCGCCGCAGCAGGCGCTCCCGGTACGTGCTTCGAATCTGGTGCAGGGACGGGGAGTTCGTGGTGTCGCACCAGAGGATCGACATCGGAACCCAGGCGTCCCAAAGCGTCGTGTCGGGTCCCACGACGCGATGGGCCCCGTACAACCGTTCCAGTTGCGCGCATTCCTTTTCGTGGCCGGGAATCTCGAAGAGGGCCGGAACCGCGGAAGGCCCCAACGCCGAAAGGAGGACCAGCGCGAACCCCCGGAGCCGCGGCAGCCAGCGGCGAGCGGGGCCAGGACGGCGGGAATGACCCAAGGCGAGGCGGGACACGTACACGCGGCGTTGGTAAACCGCTCCCGCCGGACCGGCAAGCGTTCCCATGCGGGAGATGGACCCGCATTGCCCGGAGGGGCCCGCTCGGGCAGCCTGCCGCGATGTCGGATGCCTTCCTCATTCGTGGCGCGACTCCCGGAGACGTGGACGCCATCGCCCGTTACAACGAGCAACTGGCGTGGGAAACCGAGCATCGGCGGCTCGCGCCCGGGATCATCCGCGCCGGGGTGGCGGCGGTCGTCGGGGACCGCGCCAAGGGCGAGTACTTCGTCGCCGTGGCCGGCGGCGACCGGGTCATCGGGCAGTGCAGCGTGACCTACGAGTGGAGCGATTGGCGCAACGGCAACCTCTGGTGGCTCCAAAGCGTGTACGTCGCGTCCGACTGGCGGGGCAGGGGCGTCTTCGGCGCCCTCTTCGACCATGTGCGCGAGGCCGCGCGGACGGCGGGCGCCGCCGGGCTCCGGCTGTACGTGGAGGAGGAGAACACCACCGCTCAGGCCGTCTACCTGCGACGCAGGATGATCCGCACGGCCTATCAGGTGTTCGAACTCGAGTTCGGAAACGCGCCGGTCTAGCTCCCGGTCACCGCGCTGCCGACGGGTTCGTTGGAACCACTCCCTCGATGTCCGCGGCTATTTCCCGCGCGAGGCGGGCGAGCCAATGCGCCGGTTCCCGCAGCGCCGCGTCCTGGTCGGTGATCTCCACCAACGCCCGGGCTGCCCGCAACGGCGGCGGAAGCCGCCGCGGAAGATCCGATACCCGACCGGCCAGAACCACGCAGGGTTTCCCCAGCCGCCGCGCCAGGGCCAGCACCTGTCCGACTCCCTTGCCCATCAGGCTCTGACGATCGAACGCGCCCTCCCCCGAAACCACCCAATCCGCCTTGCCCATCGCCGCTTCGAGTCCGGTGGCCTCGGCGAACAGGTCGAATCCCAGGAGCCGCTCCGCGCCCAGGAACGCCTGCAAGCCATATCCCAGC
>CAZSOV010000327.1:4575-8634 GCA_964608505.1 uncultured Verrucomicrobiota bacterium | reverse complement strand
TCGGCGGCCACCGCCGCGCAGTTCGTTCCGCATCCCTTCCATCCGTCCCCCCAAGCCCGGCTGTTCGCGACGCGGGATCGCGCGCGCGTCCTGCCGGGTGGCGCCGTGGAGATTCTGGGGCGCCTGGATCACCAGGTCAAAATCCGTGGTTACCGGGTGGAATTGGGAGAGGTCGAGACGGCCCTCGCGGCCCTGCCGGACGTCGCGGCCGCCGCCGTGGTCGCGCCGGAGAACCGGGATGGCGTCCGGTCGCTGGTCGCCTTTCTGGTCGGCACCTCCCGGACGCGGGACGCGGCGGATATGACCCGGGCCTGCCGCGGGGCGCTGCTGGAGCAACTGCCGCACTACATGGTGCCCTCCAGAATCATTCTCCGCGGCGCGTTGCCGCTCAATGCCGCGGGCAAGCTGGACCGCCAGGAGTTGCTCCGCCTGGCCAGCGCGGAGCCCGAACCCCGACCCGGCGAACGCGTCGACCTTCCGCGCACCGAGCTCGAACGGCGACTGGCCGGCATCTGGGAGACGGTGCTCGACCGCCGCCCCATCGGCATTCACGAGCCGTTCTTCGAGATCGGAGGCGATTCCCTCTCCGCCGTGCGCCTGATGTACGAAGTCCGGCGGCGACTCGGCTGGAGCCTTTCGCTCGCCTCCCTGGTCGCGCATCCCACCATCGCCGACCTCGCGCGACTGGCCCCCGACCACGCCCCGGGCTCCGTCCCCGGTCCGGGATCGGGATCGGGCCCCACCGCGGTCAATCCGATCCATGGAACCGGCGACGGTCCGGTGCTGTTTTTCGTGCCCGGCATCCCCGGCGTGAGTTTCGTGCCCCAGATCGTCCGGGATCGCGCGGCCGCGGTGGGACGGTTCTGCGACTGCCTGCAGTTCCCCGGGCTTGGCCCCGGCGAAACGCCGCTCGACACCGTGGGAGACCTGGCGCGGGAGATGATCCGGCGCGCCCGGCAGGTTCTTCCCGTCGGCCCGATGGCCCTCGCGGGTTACTCCCTGGGCGGGGTGGTGGCGTTCGAAATGGCCCGCCAACTCGTCGCGGCCGGCGAACCACCGCCGCTGGTCCTGCTCTACGACGCCTTCACCCCCGGGGTGCTGAGTCCCCGCACCCGCGGGCAGACCCTCGCCGCCGCGGCACGGCATCTCTGGCGCCTCGGACCCGTCCGCTTCCTCCGCTTCGTCGTCGAGCGCATGCGACAGAAACGCCAGGCCCTGCGCAGCCGCGAACTCGGAGCGCTCGCCGTGGCCCCGGAGCCCGCCACGCCCGAGGATCGGGCGCGCAAGGCCGTCTACGACGCCTCGTTCCGCGCGACCGACACGCTGCAGCCCGGACCGCCGTATCCAGGTCGGGTCGTCCTCCTCCGCGCCCGAGACCGGGAGGTGTCCTTCGGGGTCTCCCGTGCCATCGCCATCCACAACGGATGGGACAAGTTCGTCGGCGACTGCTTCACCGTCGAGGATGTCCCCGGTGACCACTGGCATCTCTTCCAGGAAGCCAATGCGTCGCTGATCGCCGAGCGGACGGCCTATTGGCTCGCCCGCGCCGGCACGGGCTCGTTGGACGGACCGAGGCCGGCATCCCTCTGACGCCCGACCCTCCGGACCTTGGTGTCACGAGCCATCCGGAGCGTCCGCGGGACATGGCAAACGGGGTTGCGGGCTCGGGCTGTCGGGCTCGGGCTGTCGGGCTCGGGCTTGGCATCGTAGGGCGGTTCAGGAACCCTCCCCGGCTCTACGGTCGACACCCTGATGCCCAGCCCAAGCATTTCCCCTATGGACGAGCCCGTACCCGGACCACCCCGAGACCTTGGTCATCTTCTTCAGGCACAAGCCCGGAGCCATCCCGATTCCATCGCCCTGCTCGCTCCGGGACGCGTCCCCGGCACCTATGCCGACCTCGCGCGGCAGGCTTCGCGCCTCAAGCCGCACCTCGCCCGGCTGGGTCTGGGCCGCGCCGACCGGGTGGCGCTGGTGCTGCCCGACGGCCCCGAAATGGCGGGGGCCTTCCTGACCCTCACGCCGTCGGTCGCCGTCGCCCCCTTGAATCCGGCCTATCGCGCGGAGGATCTGGACTTCTATCTCGAGGATCTGAAGGCCCGGGCGGTCGTCGTTCCCCAAGGGAGTTCCGGTCCGGCCACGGTCGCCGCCCGGGCCCGGGGGCTGCTCGTACTGGAATTGGCAGTGCCCCCCGCCGCTCCATCCGGGACCTTCGACCTGCGCGTCGCCGGTCCGGTCGCCCCGCCGGCGGTCGAGCCCGGTCCCGAATCCGATCCGGAAGCGATGCGTCCGGAGCACGTGGCCTTGCTGTTGCACACCTCGGGGACGACGTCGCGCCCGAAGCTGGTTCCGTTGACGCACGGGAACCTGTGCGCGTCCGGTCGCCACATCGCCGCGACGACGCGACTGACGCCGGAGGACCGGTGCCTGTGCGTGATGCCGCTGTTCCACATCCACGGCCTCGTCGGCACGCTGTTGTCCTCGGTCACCGCGGGCGCCTCCGTCGCGTGCCCCCCCGGGTTCGCGGCCGCCCGGTTTTTCGACTGGCTCCGGGAATTCCGGCCGACGTGGTATTCGGCGGTTCCGACGATGCACCAGGCGATCCTCGAGCGGTTGGAGGCGCCCGGGGCGGGCGAGGGGGAGCTTCCGCGGGTGCCGCTGCGGTTCATCCGGTCGTCCTCGGCGGCGCTGCCGCCGCCGGTCATGGAGCGGCTGGAGGCGGCCTTCGGCGTTCCGGTCATCGAATCGTACGGCATGACCGAGGCGGCGCACCAGATGGCCAGCAACCGCCTTCCCCCGGGCGTCCGAAAGCCGGGTTCGGTCGGGCCCGCGGCGGGGCCGGAGATCGCGATACTGGACGAGCAGGGCCGCCCGGTTTCGCAGGGCGAACGCGGGGAGGTGTGCATCCGCGGGTCCAACGTGACGCCGGGTTACGAGGGAAACCCCGCCGCCAACACCGCGGCGTTCACCACGGACGGCTGGTTTCGCACGGGCGACCAGGGGTTTCTGGACGCGGAGGGGTATCTGTTCCTGGCGGGGCGCCTCAAGGAGATCGTGAATCGCGGGGGCGAGAAGATCGGACCCCGCGAGATCGACGAAGCCCTGTTGCAGCATCCCGGGGTCCGGCAGGCGGTGGCGTTCGCGGTGCCCCACCCCACCCTGGGCGAGGATCTCGCCGCGGCCGTCGTCGTCATCCCCGGCGACCACGCGCCCACCGAGGCGGAACTCCGCGCCTTCCTGCGGGAACGGCTTCCGGCCTTCAAGGTCCCCACCCGGATCCTGCCGGTGGACCAGATTCCCAAGGGACCCACGGGCAAGGTCCAGCGCATCGGCCTGCACCAGCGTCTGGCGGCGCATTTCGAGACGCCGTACGAGGAACCCCGGCCCGGTCTGGAATCGGACCTCGCCGCCGCGTTCCGCGAGGTGCTTGGCGTGCCGCGCGTGGGTCGTCACGATCACTTCTTCTCCCTGGGCGGCGATTCCCTCCGCGCCACCCGCGTCGCCGCCCGCGTCAACGACCTGCTGGGCCTCGATGTCTCCCTGGTCCTCGTCTTCCAACACCCGACCCTGGCCGAACTCGCTGCCGAACTGACCCGGATGACGAGCCCCCCGGCGCCGGCGGACGACGTCGACGCGCTTGCCGACCTGCTGGCCGGGCTGCCACGGGAGGAACGCGAACGACTCCTGGCCGAGGCGTCCGGGAACGATGGGGGCGAACACCGGCGCGCGGACTTCGGGCAGCCATGAACCCTGCGTCCGACGCGACCAAGCTCCGGGAGCGCCTGGCGGGACTCACCGCGGGGCAACGCGCGCGCCTGCTGCAGAGCGTGGCGGCTCGGCGGCCCGAGACCGCGCCGGCCCCGTCGTCCGACGTCACGCCCGCGCCCGCGCCCGCCCCGGCGCCGGCGTCGATGGTCCAGCAGGCCATGTGGTTTCTGGACCAGCTCGCGCCGGATGCCACGGCGTACCATCGTCCGGCCTTCTGGCGGCTGCGGGGGAGGGGCGACGGCTCGGCGGTGGAGGCGGTGTCGAGGAGGGTGAAGAGGCGGCCATTGGGCA
>CAZSOV010000327.1:0-4565 GCA_964608505.1 uncultured Verrucomicrobiota bacterium | reverse complement strand
GGCAACGTCGTCGGACACGCCGGCTTCTACGACGGCGGCAAGCTCGCCGAGGAAGAGGACGTCGTGGTCGTCGCCATCAACTATCGGCTCGGCCCGCTCGGCTGGATGCGGCACGCGGCGCTGCGCACCACCCTGCGCTCCGACGCCGACGGGCTGCTCCAGATCGTCGCGCCCTTCCGGTCCTTCGTGCTCCCGGTCGTCGCCCCGCCCCCGGAAGCCGCGGAGCCCGGGGCGTGGCTGGAGGCGTTCGCGCGCGAGGAGGCGAACCGCCGGTTCGACCTCGCCTCCGGGCCGCTCTGGCGGGTATGCCTCGCGCGTCTGGCGGCGGAGGACCACGCGCTGCTCTTTTCCTTCCACCATGCGGTCTTCGACGGCTGGTCGGCCACGGTGCTCCACGACGAACTGGCGACGCTCTACGGCGCGTTCGCGGCGGGCCGTCCGTCGCCCCTGCCGCCCCTCGCCCGGCAGTATACCGACTACGCCCGGGCCCAGCACCGGCGCCTCGGGGAACCCGCCGCGCGCCGGCGGCTGGCGGAGACGGTGCAGCATCTCGCCGGACATTCGGGCGTGCTCGAACTGCCCCTGGACCATCCCCGCCCGTCGATCTGGACGGGTCGCGGCGCGCGGGAGGTGCGGATGCTGCCGTCCGGGATCGTGACCCGTGCGCGCGCGCTGTCGCGCGAAGGCGGGGGCACGCTCTTCATGACCCTCGCCGCCGCGGTCGGGGTCCTGCTGCGTCGGTTCTCGGGCTCCGACGACATCCTCCTCGGCGTGCC
The DNA here is from genome assembly GCA_964608505.1 of uncultured Verrucomicrobiota bacterium. Classification (GTDB taxonomy): domain Bacteria; phylum Verrucomicrobiota; class Verrucomicrobiia; order Limisphaerales; family CAIMTB01; genus CAIMTB01. Next base: position 3,789 of record CAZSOV010000327.1, on the reverse strand, counting down.
CGTGGCCGGGCGGCACCGGCTGGAGGACGAGTCGTTGCTCGGTTGTTTCATCGAGACCATCGTGCTGCGCCTGGACCTGCGGACCCCGACGTCGGTGCGCGCGTTGCTGAAGAGCGTGCGCGAGGAGGTGCTCCGGGCCCAGACGACGCAGGAGATCCCGTTCGAACGGCTCGCCGCGGAACTGCGGTGGCCGCGCGATCCCGCCCGCAAGCCGGTGTTCCAGGCCCGGCTGCATTATCGGAACCTGCCGCCGCCCTCCATGCCGTGGCCCGGGTTGCAGGTCGAAGCGCTGGACGTCATGGGCCCGTCCGCCAAGGCCGACATTTCCTTCGAGTTCACCGAGGCCGGCGACACCCTCCGCCTCGAATGCGAGTACGCCGCCGACCTGTTCGCGCCGGAATCGATCCGGCTCCTCCTGGATCGCCTGCTGCTGCTGCTCGACGGATTCACGACGCAACCCGAGGCCGGGCACGACTCGTTCCCGCTGTTGCTGCCGGAGGACCGCGCCGTGCTGCCCGACCCCGCCCGGGTGCTGCCCGCGCCGGACGGCGTGCCCGTCGTCCGCCAGTTCCTCGCCCGCGCCCGGGAACAACCGGCGCGCGTCGCGGTGCGGCAACAGGGTCGTGACTGGTCGTACCGGGAACTGGAACACGCGACCGTCCGCGTGGCCCGCCTCCTCCGCGCGGCGGGAGTCGGTCCCCGGGACGTCGTGGTCGTGTCGGGCCCCTCCTGCTTCGGCCTCGTCTCCGCCATTCTCGGCGTGCTGGCGGTGCGGGGCACGTTTCTGCTGGTCGACCCCACGCTGCCCGTGGCGCGGCGCGACGCGTTCCTGGCCCACGTGCAGGCGCGGCACTGGCTGCGCATCGAGGCGTCCGAGGCCTCCGACGCCGCGGAGTGGAGCCCGGTTTTTCTGGAGCTGCGCTCGACGCGCCTCGGGGTGGAGGGCCCGGCGGAGGAGACGGAGGCCGCGGCACCGGCCTGGGACTGGGAGTCCGACCCGGTCCGACCCGAGGATCCCGCCTATCTCTTCTTCACCTCCGGCACCACCGGACGACCGAAGGGCATCCTGGGCTGGAACAAGGGGCTGTCGCATTTCATCGACTGGGAACGCGCGGAGGTCGGGGTGACGCCGGAGGATCGGGTGGCCCAGTTGACGGGGCTGTCCTTCGACGTCTTCCAGCGGGATCTGTTTCTCCCGCTGGTGGCGGGGGCGACGCTCTGCATTCCCGACCCGGGATTCCGCCCGGGGCGCGAGGACGTCCTGGAGTGGCTCGCGCGCGAGGGCATCACGATCCTGCATGTCGTACCTTCGATGGCCGATGCCTGGCTCGAGGCGCAGGCGCGGCGGGAGGTTCGATTCCCGCTGCGCCGGGTGCTGTTCGCCGGCGAACCGCTGACCGGGGCGCTCGTGTCCCGCTGGCGCCGCCAGGTGGGGGCGGACGGGGAGATCTTCAACCTGTACGGCCCCACCGAGACCACGCTGGCGAAGTGCTTCCACCGGATCCCCGCGACACCCCTTCCGGGCATCCAACCCCTGGGCCGCCCCCTTCCCTCCACGCAGGCCCTCGTCCTCCGCCCGGATCGCCAGCTCTGCGCCCCGTTCGAGCCCGGCGAGATCGCGATCCGCACCCCGTACCGCGCGCTGGGATACGTCGCCGACCCCGAACTCGCGCGCGCCCGGTTCATCCCGAACCCCTTTCGACCCGCGCCCGATTCCGGTCCCGACGCCGACACCCTTTATCTCACCGGCGACCTCGGCTACCTCGACCGCGCGGGGATCCTGCACATCCGGGGTCGCATCGATGACCAGTGCAAGGTGCGCGGCGCGCGGGTGGAACCCGCCGAGATCGCCGCCGCGCTGGAACGGCATCCCGCGGTGCGCCGCGCCGTGGTCCTTCCCGAATCCGTTGCCTCCGGCGACGTCCGTCTCGTCGCCTACCTCGTCGCCTCGGCGCCCGGCACGGACCCGGATCCCGAAGTGCTCCGGGTGCACCTGCGGCGGCACGTTCCGGAGTACATGATCCCGGCCCGGTTTGTGGGCGTCGACCAACTCCCCTTGACGCCCAACGGCAAGGTGGACCGGGCGGCGCTCCGGTTGCTCGCGGGCCGGGAATTGGGCGCGGTCGTGCCGCCCGGACCCGCGCGTGACGAGCGGGACGAGCAGGTGCTCCGGATCTGGCGCGAGCTGCTGCACCGCGACGACCTAGGCATCCATCACGATTTCTTCCAGGCGGGCGGCCATTCCCTGCTCGCGGCCCGGGCGGTCGCCCAACTCCGTTCCCGGCTCGGTCTCGAAGTCACCGTCCGTGCGCTCTTCGAGCATCCCACCATCGCGGGGCTGCTGGCGGCGTCCACCCGTGACACCCCCGCGCCGACGGGACCGGGCCGCCGTTTTCACGAGGAACCCGACGCCGCCAACCCCAGCCCGCTGCCGCTGGCGTCGCCCCAGCAACGCCTCTGGTTCCTCGACCGGCTCGAGGGCGATTCCGCCGCCTACCACATCGCGTCGGTGTTCCGGCTGCGCGGTCCGCTCCACCTCCCCGCCCTCCAACGCGCGCTGCAATCCATCGTCGACCGCCACGAGTCCCTCCGCACCCGTTTCGTGGAGGCCGACGGCCAACCCTCCCAGGTGGTCGAACCCGCCGTCGCGCTGGCGCTGCCCCTCCACGACCTCGCCCCGCTGCCGCCGGACGCCCAGGCCCGGGCCATTCACGACTTTCTGGTCGGCGATTTCGCCCGCCCGTTCGACCTCGCCGCCGCCCCGCTGCTCCGGGTCGCCCTGCTGCGGCTCGGCCCCGATCACCACCTGTTTTGCCGGTCCTTCCATCACATCATCGCCGACGGTTGGTCCACCGGCGTGTTTCATCGCGAGCTCTCTGCGCTTTACGCCGCCCAGCTTCGTTCCCGGCCCGACCGCCTGCCCCCGCTCCCCGTCCAGTATCCGAATTACGCCCGCTGGCAGCACCACTGGCTTCGGGGCCCCGAGGTCCGGCGGCAACTCGAGTTCTGGCGCGCCGAACTCCGGGATGCCCCCGTCCTCGAACTCCCCTCCGACCGCCCCCGACCAGCCACGGTTTCGTATGCGGGAGCGGTCGTGGATTTCGAAATCCCGCCGGACCTCGCCGCGCGTCTCGCCGTGGTATGCCGTGCCGAGAAGGTGACGCCCTTCATGGCGTTCCTGGCCGCCTTCGAGATCCTCCTCGCCCGGTACTCCGGTCAGACCGATTTTCTCCTCGGCACCCCCATCGCCAACCGGCGCCACGCCGACCTCGAACCGCTCGTCGGCTTCTTCGTCAACACCCTCGCCCTGCGCGCCGATCTCGGCGGCGATCCCTCCTTCCGCCAGCTCCTCGCCCGCGTCCGCGCCTCCGCCCTGCGCGCCTTCGAACACCAGGAACTGCCGTTCGAGAAACTCGTCGAGGAACTCAACCCGCCCCGCGAACCCAGCCGCCATCCCCTCTTCCAGATCCTCTTCTCCCTCCAGAACGCCCCCGCCCATCCGCTGTCCTTCCCCGACCTTGAGGTCGCCGCCTTCCCCAGGCCCGTCGCCACCACCCGCTTCGATCTCGAATTCCAGCTCCGCTTCGTCGCCGACCGCTGGACCGGCCAGCTCTTCTACGCCACCGCCCTCTTCGATTCCGCCACCGTCGAACGATTCGCCGGCCATTTCCTCGTCCTCCTCGATTCCCTCCTCGCCGACCCCGACCGCTCCGTCTTCCGCGCCGACCTCCTCCCGCCCGACGAACGCTCCCAACTCCTCGTCCACGCCAACCGCACCGCCGCCGATTA
>CAZSOV010000326.1:0-8644 GCA_964608505.1 uncultured Verrucomicrobiota bacterium | reverse complement strand
CGGCGACCCGCGTCACGACCTCCCGAACGTCGAATTCGGCCCGGGCCAGCTCGAACTGGCCGGCCTCGATCTTCGAGATGTCCAGCACGTCGTTGATGAGGCTCAGCAGGTGCCGGGCGCTGTTCTGCACCATGCCCAGCTGCTTCTTTTGTTCGCCGCTCAACGGGCCCACCATCCCCTGGAGGAGGATCCCCGTGAACCCGATGATCGAGTTCAGGGGCGTGCGCAGTTCGTGGGACATCGTCGCCAGGAACGCGCTCTTCAACCGGTCCGCCGCCTCCGCCCGGTCCCGCGCCTCCGCGAGTTCCGTCGTGCGCAGCGCCACCCGCACCTCGAGCTCCGCGTGGGCTTCCCGCAGCTCCCGCTCCGCGCGTTGCCGTTCCCGGGCCTCCCGCAGGATCGTCAACTGGTCCCCCACCGCCGCCGCGAAACTCAATTCGTCGTCGTCCCATGCCCGCGGCCCGCCGATGTGCTCGAGGCACAACACGCCCGAAGGCCTGCCTCGGAACCGCAGCGGCACGTCCAGCATCGCCCCGATCCCGTGGGTCTCCAGATAGCCCATCCCGAATTCCCGCGTGCGCGCATCCCGCCGCACGTCCTCCGCCACGATGAGGCGATCCCGGCCCAACGCCTCGAAATAGGCCGGCGCCGAACCGGCCTCCAGGCGTTCACCAGAGAGGTGGGTCGTGCCGTCGAACCGGTCCAGGCACACCAGCGCCGCGCCGTCCTCCTCCAGTCGCCAGACGCCCACCCGCCCGACCCCCAGCGTCCGCGCCACCAGTTCCGTGATCGGCGGCAGGCGCCGTTCCCCGTTCGTTGTCAGCACCAGCCGCGTCAACTCCAGCAGCGCTTCGCGCTGGCGTTCCGCCCGTTCGCGTCGATCGCGGATGGCTTCCTCGGCCTTGCGCCGGCGACGCTCGCTCAGGCCCATTCCCCAACCCAGCAGCGACACAACCACCGCCCCGGCCCCGCCTCCGACCAGCGCCAGGTGCCGCATCGTCCACCACGGCGCCAGCCGCAGCACCTGGATCGCCTCCGGCCCCGGCAACAGCATCTGATACGTCAACCGCTCCCCGGCTGCCGCCGGGCGCGCGGCCAGCACCCCCGTCATCCTCACCCGGCTCCCCGGCGTCAGGTGCCGGAGGGAGGACGCCTCGACGGTCGGAGGCAGTTCGCCCCGGAGGAACCAATCGTTCTGCCGCACCACCAGCTGGGCGCCCGTCGGCTCGGCTTCCGCCGCCCCGCCTTCCTCCCCGGCCTTGGTCGCGTCGCCCGTCGCCACCACCTCGCCCTCCAGCGACACCCATTCCCCGTGGCTGTGCCGGGCATGGATCTCCACCAGATCCGCGCGCCGCGGCTCCACCGGCTTCCCGGGTCCGATGCGGCGCACGTCGCAATCGGTCAGGATCATCCGCCGATGCGCCACCGACCGGACCCCCGTCACCTCGATCTCGTCGCCCGACTTCAACACCGGCTTCTCCTCGGTTCGCAACTCGATGGATCCCGTCCCGTCCTCCATGAACAGATAGCGCCCCGGCCAGTGCAGCGTCACCCGGCCCCGGCACTTCACCCGGGTCGGTTGGGATTCCCCCCAGGCCGAAGCCAGTTCCCGGATCGGACGGGGCCCGCCGGCACCCGCGGGGATCGGCGCCGGGACCAGCACCTCCACCTCGCCCCCGCCCGCCACATGCACCGTGAAGTCGATGATCTCCCCCTGCTCGGTGAATTCGCCGGTGCACACCCCCGCCAGACGCACCCGCGCGTCCCGCCAACCCTGCCACTCCAGTCCCTCCACCCGGTACACCCACGCCAGCACCACCTCGCCGCCTGCCGCGAGCTTCAGGCGCACCCGGTCCCCGTCCCAGCTCGCCGCCATCACCCGCCCCTCCACCGACACGCGTTCGCATTCCCGAAATCCGGCCTTCAACTCCGGCACGTCCACCACCGGCGCCGCCGGCAGCCGATCGGTTCCCCGTGCCCGGATCTCCGACGCCAGAACAAACGGCGTGAACCGCCCGGCCCGCGCCCTCCCCGTCGCCAGCACCCGGGTTCCCGCCGTCAGCTCGTGCGGTCGGCTCGGCTCCACGAAGATGCCCCCGGTCACGTCCTGCATGAACAGCATGTGCCGCCGCGCGTCCACGAAAGTCACGATGGCCTCGACCTCCACCGGCGGGCTTTCCAGCGCCCGCGCCGGCGACAGCTCCCGAACCTCCCGGATCGTCCGCAGCGTTTCGACCGGGGCCGCCGCCTCCGAAGCCCCGCGTGTCGCCGTGGCCCAGCCCAGTCCGAGAATCAGCAGCCAACCCCGCAGACATGGCCCGAGAATGCGTCCGCCCACGCGGGATGCCCGACACGCCGAATGCCTCCCGGGGTCCACGGCCACATCTCGCCATGTCACCGGCCGCCTTTCAAGCCTACCGCGGGACACGCGACCCGGGCGCCCGATGCGCGGCCACGCGACCTTCGGACGCGCCCGGTCCACCTGCGCGCTTCCCTTCCCCGGACCTTCCCATTACTCCTCTCCCCACACCGCCCCTTCCCCATGCGCCCCACCCTGCTCCTTGCCCTGCTCCTGCTGGCCACCCTTCGCCTGCCGGCCAAAGACCGGGTCGTCTTTCTCATCGGCGAGGACGAGTACCGCACCTGGGAAACACTCCCGGAATTCGCCCGCAGCGACGCCGAACCCCGCGGCCTTGACGTCCGCGTGATCCAACAGGATCCCGCCGAGAAACACCGCTTTCCCGGCCTTCGCGAGGCGCTTCGGGATGCCGACCTCCTCCTCGTCAGCGTCCGCCGCCGGGCCCTGCCCAAACCCGACCTCGACGCCATCCGAGCCCACGTCGCCGCGGGCCGGCCCCTGGTCGGCATCCGCACCGCGTCCCACGCCTTCGCACCCCGCGCCCAGGACGCCGGGCTCGGTGATTCCTGGGTCTCCTTCGATCCCGAGGTGCTCGGTGGCCATTACCACGGACACCACGGCTCCGGCCCCCGCGTGGAGTTCGAAACCGCCCCCGGCGCCGCCACCCATCCGATCCTCGCCGGCATCGATCCCCGTGCCTTCAAGAGCGCGGGATCCCTCTATGTCGTCAGCCCACTCGAATCCGCCGCCGTGCCGCTCCTGATCGGGCGCATCCCCGGCAAACCCGCCGAACCGGTCGCCTGGACCCACGCGTCCGGGCCCGCCAAGGCCCGCGTCTTCTACACCTCCCTGGGCCACCCGGACGACTTCAAGGAGCCCGCCTTCCGGCGCCTCCTCCTCAACGGCATGTTCTGGGCCATGAACCGGCCGATCCCGGCCGCCGTTCCACCCCTGTCCCCCGCCGAGAGCGCCCGACGCTTCACCGTGATCGACGGACTCGAGCTCGAACTGGTCCTCGCCGAACCCGACATCGCCCAACCCCTGCACATCACGTTCGACGAACGCGGTCGTCTCTGGCTCGCCGAGTATCGCCAATACCCCGCTCCCGCCGGCCTCACCCTGGTCAGTCACGACCAGTTCTGGCGCGCCGTCTACGACAGGGTCCCGCCGCCGCCGCCCCGCCATTTCCCCGGACGCGACCGCATCTCCATCCATGAGGACTCCGACGGGGACGGCTCCTACGACCGCCATTCGGTGTTCGTCGACGGCCTCAACATCGCCACCGCCTCCGCCCCGGGCCGAGGCGGTGTCTGGATCCTGAACCCGCCCTATCTCCTCTTCTACCCCGACCGAAACCACGACGACGTCCCCGATGGCGACCCGGAGGTGCACCTCGAAGGGTTCGGCCTGGAAGACACCCACTCCGTCGTCAACAGCCTGCGCTGGGGACCCGACGGCTGGCTGTACGCCGCCCAGGGCAGCACCGTCTCCGGACGCGTGCGGCACCCGGGCTCGACCAACGCCCCCGTCCACATCCTCGGTCAGAACATCTGGCGCTATCACCCCGAGCGACGCCGGTTCGAGATCTTCTCCGAGGGCGGCGGCAATGCGTTCGGCGTCGAGATCGACGACGCCGGCCGCATCTTCTCGGGCCACAACGGCGGTAACACGCGGGGATTCCACTACGTCCAGGGCGGGTACCTCCAGAAAGGTTTCGAGAAACACGGCCAGCTCTCCAATCCGTATGCCTTTGGTTACTTCCCCCAGATGGCCCACCAGGACGTCGAACGCTTCACCCACACGTTCCTCGTCTACGGTGGCGGTGCGCTGAGCGCGCAGTTCGACGGTCGCCTCTTCGGCATCGAACCCCTCCAGGGCCGCGTCGTCCTGAGCGAGCTCAGCCCCGACGCCTCCACCTTCCGTACCCGCGACCTCGGCTACGCCGTCACCTCCGCGGATCCCTGGTTTAAACCCGTCGACCTCAAACACGGCCCGGACGGCGCCATCTACATCGCCGACTGGTACGATTTTCAGGTCAATCACTGGCGCAATTACCAGGGCAACATGGACGCCGGCAACGGACGCGTCTATCGGCTCAAGGCAAAGGGCTCGAAATCCACCCGACCCGAGGATCTCGGCCGGGTCCCGACCTCCCGGCTCGTCGACCTGCTGGCGAACCCCAATCGCTGGATCCGCCAGACCGCCCTTCGCCTCCTCGGTGACCGCCGCGATCCCACGGCCATCCCCGCCCTCCGACCCCTGCTCGGGGACGGCTCCGGCCAGATCGCGCTCGAGGCCCTGTGGGGACTTCACCTCAGCGGCGGCTTCGACGAATCGACGGTCCGCACCGCCCTCTCCCACCGCACCCCCGTCGTCCGGGAATGGGCGGTCCGACTCCTCGGAGATTCCGGAAGCGTCCGCGGTCCGCAGTTCCAACAACTGCTCGAACTCGCCGCCCGCGAACCCGATCTCGCCGTCCGCCAGCAACTCGCCGCGTCCGCCCGACGCCTGCCCGCCGACCAGACGCTGCGCCTGGTCTCCGCCTTGCTCGCGCACGACGCCGACACCCGCGACCCCCGCCAGCCACTCATGCTCTGGTGGGCCGTCGAGGCCAAGGCCGACGACCGGCCCCGAATCCTCGACTGGCTCGATCAACCCGGGCTCGTCGACCGCCCGCTCGTGCGCGACCATCTCCTCGAGCGCCTGATGCGCCGCTACGCCCTCGCCGGCACCCCGTCCGACCTGGATCAATGCGCCGCCCTGCTCGCCCGTGCCCCCAATCCCACCGCCGCCGCACCCCTGCTCGCCGGCTTCGAGAAGGGTTTCGAAGGTCGAACTCTGGCCGGCCTCCCGGCTCCCCTGCTCGCCGCGCTCGCCAACGCCGGCGGCGGCTCCCTCGCCCTTCAGCTCCGCACCGGGCGCGATGGCGCCCTGGACCGTGCGCTCGCCCTGCTTCAGGACGCCAAGGCCAAGGCCGGCGAGAAGGTCCAGGTCCTCCAGACGCTCGGGGAGCTCAAGCTCGCCACCGCTGTCCCCGCCCTGCTCGCCGCCACCGAATCCGGGCCCGACGCCACCCGCATCGCCGCCCTGGCCGCCCTCCAGACGTTTCCCCAGGCCAACATCGCCCCGCGGGTCCTCGCCTCGATCCCCGCCGCCCCCGCCGCCGTCCGCACCGCTGCCCTCAACCTCCTCGCGGGTCGCGCCGCCTGGGCCGTCGCCCTCGTCGACGCCGTCGAGAACCAGGCGCTGCCGCCGGACCTCGTCGGGCCCGACATCGCCCGCCAACTGAAGCGCCACGCCGGGGCCGGACTCGACGCGCGGGTGGCGAAGGTCTGGCCGAAGTCGGGACAACCCTCCTCCGCCGAGATGGAAGCCTCCATCACGCGCCTCGCGGCCATCGTCCGCGATGGCCATGGCGACCCGTACAACGGGAAGAAACTGTTCACGTCCGCCTGTGCCAGCTGCCACAAATTGTTCCATGTCGGCGGCTCCATCGGCCCCGATCTCACCCCCTACCGGCGCGACGACCTCGACACCCTCCTCCTCAACATCGTCAATCCCAGCGCCGAGATCCGGGAGGGCTACGAACAATACCTCGTCGAAACCAGGGATGAACGTTCCCTCGGCGGCTTCATCGTCCGGCAGGACCCGCAACTCGTCGTCCTCCGCGGCCTCGACGGACAGGACGTTGCCCTGCCCCGCGGGGAGATCTCCGAACTGCGTCCCGCGGGGTTGTCGCTCATGCCCGAGGCCCTGCTCGACACCCTCGACCCCCAGCAGATCCGCGACTTTTTCGCCTACCTCCGCAGCAGCCAGCCCCTCGCCAACTGACCCCCGCCCCGCCCCGGGATTCGCCCGTCACGTCAACCACGCGTCGAGGTGCTCCCGGACGAACTCGTCGTCGGTCAGGTGCGGATGCTCGGCGGCCACCCGCGAGATCTCCGCGGCCTGGCCCGGCGACAATCGCTCGCGCGCGTCCAGACACCCCGCGTACCCGAGCAACCCCTGCCGGCGCAGCACCTCGTGGATGCCCGGCACGCAGCCGGCGAATCCGTTCGCCGCGTCGAACACGGCCGCGTTCGCGTCCGTCCACTGCTCCGCCTCCGTCAGCCACCCCGACGCCAGCGTGGCCCGACGCCGTGCCGCCCGGCACCGCTCCAGCAATTCCACCGCGCGTCGCGTCCAGCACGCCCACTGCCCCAGCAATCCCCCCACGATCCGCAGCCTCCGCTCGCCTTCCCCAATCCCAACCGCGTACTCGGTCAGCAGGTCCAGCACGAAGTGGTCGTCGTTCCCCGTGTAGAGCGCGATCTCGTCCGCCCGACCCGACCACGCAACGGCCCGGACCACGTCGAGCGTCTGGTAACGGTTGAACGGCGCGATCTTGATCCCGATCACGTTCGGGATCTCCGCGAAGCGACGCCAGAACCGGTGCGACAACGGCCTCCCGCCCACCGCCGGCTGGAGGTAGAAGCCGAACAACGGAATCTCCCGGGCCACCGCCCGGCAGTGCGCCAGAACCGCCTCGTCGTCCTCGTCCGCTAGAGCCGCGAGTGACAACAATCCCGCGTGGTAACCCAGCTCCCGCGCCACCCCCGCCTCCCCGGTCGCCTGCGGCGTCCGTCCGCAGACCCCGGCGATCAGGACCGGACCATTTCCCCCCCGAACGCCGGTCCTGGCCGTCGTCGCCGCCAGTTCCAAGACGGGCTGAAACAGGCCATGGCGCGGATCCCGAATCGCGAACTGGGTCGTGTGCACCCCCACCGCCAACCCGCCCGCTCCGGCGGCCAGATAATACCGCGTCAACGCCCGCTGGCGCCGCTCGTCGAACCGATGCGCCCGCGTGAGCGCCAGGGGATGGGCCGGAATCACGAGCCCGCGACGCAACGCCCGCCCCACCCACCCGGGAACCTCCGGATAGTCAGAACCGCCCATCGCGCACCTCGAATCCCGTCGGTTTGTCCAGGGTCCTGCCACCGGCCCTTACCCACTCGGCGGTCCAGGCCAGCATGTCATCCAGCGCCGTCGGCGGCGCCCCGTACAATCCGTTCAGTCGCCCCGCGGAGCTCAGCAGCGCGGTCGGAGACTCGGTTCCCGCCAACCGCACCGGGCGGTCCAGCAACCGGCCCAGTCGCGTCGCGCACTCACGGACCGATACGACCGGCCCGGTCAGATTGTACACCGACGGCGGATGCGTCGCCTGCTCCAGAAGCCGCAGGATCCGGTCGTTCGCATCCCCCTGCCAGATGCAGTTGAACCAGCCGTTCGACAACGGAATCTCCTCCCCCTGCCACACCCGCCGGGCGAGATCGTGCAGCACCCCGTACCGCAGATCGATCGCGTAATTGAGCCGGACGAACACCATCCGCGTTCCCCGCCGGCGCCCGTGGAACTCGAAGATCCGCTCCCGCGCCACCGCCGCGTTCGGGTACTCGCCTTCCGGCCCCATGGGCGTGTCCTCCGTCGCCCCGCCGCGGTCCACCGGCACCAGGGGATAAACGTTGCCCGTCGACAACGCCACGATCCGGGACTCCGGATAGCGTTCCAACACGTGCCCCGGGGGAACGACGTTCGCACCCCACGTCGGCACCGGGTCCCGCTGCGTCCCGAACTTCTGTCCCACGAGGTAGAGAACATCCGGAGCCTCCGGCAATCCCGCCACCGCGGACCGGTCGAAGAGATCGCAAGCCACCGTCTCCACGCCCCGGGATTCGATCCACTGCCGGGCCTGCGGCCCGCCGAACCGGCTCACCGCGATCACCCGCACCCGGCGCCCCGCCGCCTCCGCGGCCCGCCGCGCCAACACCGACAACGTCGGTCCCATCTTCCCGCCCGCGCCCAACACCACGAGCGGACCGCTCCAACGCGAGGCGGCCTCCACCAACGCCCCACCCGGTCGGGTCAACTGCTCGTCCAACTGTTCTTCCGTCATGTGCGTATCGAGGGAATTGGCCACCCCGCAATGTTTACGGCCGGGATGACACCTCGGATTTGGATTGGCTTGGATTTTGACGCAGCCTACCCCCCATCCCATGCCCGTGGCGACGAACTTCCTCGCCCCCACGCGCAGACCCCGAAGGCAGCGCACACGCCCTCCCCCATCCGCCGCACACCGTTAAATGACTTCCGGGCGGGCTCCGCCACTCGATCTCACCCTTCGCGCGCGCCCAAACCAAACACGTTCTTCTGCAGATCTCGCAACGTGAACAACTCCCCCGCCTCCACGCCCCTCATCCGCCGCGCCCCGTCCTTTCGACGCCTCCCGAATTTCTCCCGGTGCTGCCG
>CAZSOV010000325.1:0-8662 GCA_964608505.1 uncultured Verrucomicrobiota bacterium | reverse complement strand
GGGCCGGGTCGCGGGGCGATCGAAGCAGGCGAATCGAGAGGCGAAGCCTGCGACTTGGCAGTCGCCGGCCCCACATCGCGGTGCCACGCAGGACTTCGTCAACGGCCCTGCCCCTGCGTGTGGGGCAGCGAACATTCACGTTTTCCTCGCCGGGAGTGGGAGGGCAGTCTCCGTGGCGTGAGCGACGCGAAGATGACTTTTTTCAACTTCGATGAACTGGAAGGCACGTTGCGGCAGGCCTTGGAGCCGGAGCTGCCGGACCCGAGCGTGATGCTTCGGGTCGGATTGGCCGTGCTGGGCACGGAGGAAGGCCCGACGGCGGGGTTGGCCGATACCGAGCGCGGCGAGGTGCTGTTGATGTCCGGGGAGCGGACCTGGAACTGGAAGGTTCCCTCGTTACGCGGGTTGTTTCGGGGGAATCGGCAGCCACCCCATTTGGGCGACGAGCCGCAGGAGTATCAGCTGGAGTTCACCCTGCTCGACCTGCACGTGCTCGACATCAGCCGGGTGCTGGGGCCGCGTCGGGACGCGGAGATGGAGGAGATTTACTCGGCGCTGCGCCGGCGACCGGACGGGCGCAGTCTGGGCAGGGTGCATGACCACATGTGGCGGGCGGCGGCGTTGATGCTGGGCACACATCCGCGGAGCCAGGCCGAGTTCGAGGCCATTCTGGCCCGGGTGGAGAAATCCTGCCGCCGATTCGGGCAGGGGCCGACGTCATGGAACTACGTCGCGGCGCTGGAGGAGACGATCGGGCAGGGAACGTAGCCGGAGGGGTTATTCCACGTGGACCGGTGCGGTGCGGAAGCTGTTGGTGCCGCGGCGGCGTCCGGCTTCGAGGATCAGCACGTAGGGGACGCCGGCGGCGAGGGGTTCGGCGGCGCCGGCATTGGTGTTGCCGGGCTTGGCGGCGCGCATGCCGGGGGGGATGCGTCCGTAGAAGAGGGATCGGGTGGGGGAGCTTTTCCCGGTGAGATCCCAGAGGACCCGGGGGGCGGAACCGTCGGCCGGGACGTCCTGGACGCGCAGGGCGGTGAGCGCATAGGGGGCGTCGAGGCTGAAGGTCACGTTGGCGACGCCGCCGGGGGCGTGGCTGATTTCGCCCCAGTTGGGCAGCCGCACGCGTCGGGCCTGGGTGGCGGAGTCCATCATGGAGTTGGTCAATCGGGCAACGACCTCGACCTTGCCCGTTTCGGCGTTGGTGCGGGTGATTTTGCGGGTGGCGGTGCGGAAGTTGGGCTGGAGGATGCTGGCGCGGACCTGGGAAACGATCTGGATGGGTTCGGGCCGGAGCCAGTCGGTGAAGAGCAGGGCGTAGGCGAGGCCCAAGGCGAGGAGGAGACCCAGGAGGACGAGCGGACGCTGGCGCATGGAAGGGTGGGGTAGGGGATCGGAAATCAGGGTTGGGGCACGGGAACGTTGCGTTCCTCGGCCGAGACGGCCCAGAGGTTGACGGGGTTGAACGTCCTGCCGTAGCGGTAGAATTCAACGTGCCCATCGACCATGGCGTAGTTGGAGCCGCCGCCGCGTCCGGTGGTGGAGGCATTGGCGTGGATGGACTGGTTGAGGCCGGTCAGGTCGTCCATGGCATCGAAGTCCATGTGGTATTGGGGCAGGGACCCGGGGCGATTGTCCCGTTCGCCGAAGGCGACGGTGCCGGACGGCTCGGGGATGTTGCTTTCCTTGATGATGACCTCGCCGTTGCCGCTCTGCCGGAAGCCGGGCATGCCCTCGCGACCGAGCAGGCTGCGGTAGTAATCATTGAAACCGTTGAAAACATACGTCCGGGCGCAGGACTCGGCGGGGCGCGATCCGCCGCCGGCGGCCGGGCTGGTGGTGGGGCGGGCCCAGGTGTCGGAGGGGCATTTCAGCAGCCGGATGTCCTGATAATGGGGAAGCAGGGTGGTGGGCCAGCGGTTGGTGAAAATGCGCGGCGGGAAGTAGCCGTTGTTTTCGCCGGAGTACATCTGGAGGGCCATGGCCATCTGCCGCTCTTGGCTGACGCAGGAAATCCGGCGCGCCGATTCCTTGGCGCGTCCGAGGGAGGGCAGAAGCATGGAGGCCAGGATGCCGATGATGCCGATGACCGTGAGGAGTTCGATGAGGGTGAACGCGGCCCTCCGGCTCGGGCTAGGCAATCCCCGCGCCCGTCCCGTCGCGCCCTGTCTCTTCGCGTCCGTAGTCAACACGGGCGCGGCGGGGGTGCCGGGATGGGAAGGCATCCCCAAAAGAGGCTGCGGCACGGGGTGGGCCGGTGCGGATGGGGCCATGGCCCCGGGGTCGGGGCGGTGGGCGGTGGGTGGAGGAGCGGCGTTCATGGGGTTGGCCTTGACCTGTGTGAAGCTAGAAGGATGCCGGGGGGCGGAGGGTTGCGAAAACTTTCCGTCGGGCGTCCTCCGGGAGGCGATGGTGTCGAGCCCCCCGCGAAGCGGGAAGGCGCGGTGGGTGGAGAGGAGTGTGGATGCCATGGTGAGACCGTAGGTGCCGGGGCCCGGTTCAAATTTCGATCCGGGGGCACGGGGGGAACAGAGTCATGGCTCGGGCGGACGCCAGCACCAGGCGAGTTGGCGCCGCGTGGCGGGTCGGAGGCGGGCGAGTTCCCCGATGCGGAGGCCCTCGACCCAAAAGATGCGTCCATCCGCCGTTTCGGCCACCACCCGGACCCGGCGTTCGGCGGGAGGGATGCGGGCGTTGGTAAAAAGGTCCTGGAGGCGCGCGGCCTGTCCGAGTCCGATGGGTTCGAACCGGTCGCCGGGGCGCCAATGGCGAAGGCGAAACGTGGGGCCCACGGCCTCGGCGTCGAACGATTCCCGGTTCCAGCCGGCGGCGGCGGTTGGGAGCGATGAGTCCTCCCTGTCGGTTTGCCACGCGAAGGCGCGTCCGGCGAACTCCGCTCGTTGCCAGGGCCCGCCGGGTTCGAGCCGGACCCACTGCTCCGCGAACTGGAAGGCGGGCTCCGACCGCGGGGGGAGCTGCTCGAGCCGTCCGTCGGCCCGCCGGACGAGCCGGTGTTCCGGGTCGATCTGGACCGGAGCCTCCGGGTGCAGCCGCAGGCTTTCGACGAGGTCGAAACGCGTGGGCAGTTCCCAGCCGTCGAGCTGGCGCCGGACGATCTCGCGGCCCACCGCGACGGGGAGGTCCTCGAAGGGCTCGCGGCTTCGGGCGTCGAGCCAGCGGCGGGCGGCGAGTTCGATGGCCTCGGCCTGGTCGCGGAGCAGGGCGCCTTCCCGGACCAGGATGCGGGCCACCCCCGCATGATAGTGGGAGTCGAGCAGGGGAAGCAGTTCGTGCCGGACCCGGTTGCGGAGGAAGCCGGGATCGTCGTTGGAGGCGTCGTGGCGCCAGCAAACCCTCCATTCGCGGGCGGCCTGCTCGAGTTGACGGGACGAGAATCCCAGCAGCGGACGAACCAGGTGCAAGGACGGATCGGCGGGGGAGGGATCAATCCACCCCATGCCGCCCAAGCCCCGTCCTCCGGCACCGCGGAGGAGGCGCATCAGCACCAGTTCGGCCTGGTCGTCCGCGTGATGGCCCGTCGCGATGCGGGAAGCACCGTGGTCGCGGGCGGCCCGCGCCAGAAACGCATGGCGAAGACGGCGCGCCGCGGTTTCGAGGGATTCACCCGGACGGGTGCAGGCACGAACGTCGGAGGTGTCCTCGACGAATGGAAACCCCCAATCGGCGGTGGCCGCCGCGACGAGGTTCCGGTCGGCGTCGGCTTCGGCGCCGCGGAGTTGGTGATGGAAGTGGCCCACGATCAGGCGCCGGGCCGGAGCGCCGGAGGCCGGGCGCCGATTCCATTCGGCAAGGGCGCGCAGAAGGAGCATGGAATCGCGACCGCCCGAAACGGCGACAAGGCAGGTGGCGCCGGGGGGGAGAAGCGCGCGGGTCGCGAGGGCGTCGTCGAGTTGGGCCGTGAACGAGGCCATCCGGAGAAGAGCATGGGGATCGGCTCGCGAATGCCCAACGGAAAGTTCGGGGCCCACGAGATCATCCGGTGCCGGCCCGCGATGCGGAGCCGGCGAGCATCCCGTTCGGCACCCATCGCCATCGCCCAGGGAACGCGGCACGACTTCGGTGCGGGGCGGGGATTGCGGGTGGCGGCGCCGCCGGGCACGGTCGGGGCCGTGCAGCGGCGCGTGTTGATCGCGGGATGTGGCTACGTGGGAACGGCGCTGGGCCGGCGGTTGGTGGCCGAGGGGCATCGCGTGTACGGCGTGCGTCGTCCGGGCGGCGTGCCGGACGGGTTGCGGGCTTCGGGCATCGAACCGTTGTTCGCGGACCTGTCGCGCGGCGAGGATTTGAAGCGGCTGCCGCGGGATTGGGACTGGGTGGTGCAATGCGCCGCCCCGGGTGGCGGAGGCCACGAGGGATATGTCCGGACCTATCGGGAAATCACGCTCCGACTGCGGGACTGGCTGGGGGAGAAGCCGCCCGCAGCCTGGGTCTACGTGGGCAGCACCGGCGTGTACGGGCAGTCCGATGGCTCGGAAGTGGACGAGGATTCTCCCACGGAACCGGCGAGCGTGACGGGGCGTCTCCTGGTGGAGGCGGAATGTCTCCTGGTGGAGGCCGCGGCGCAGGGATTGCCCGTGATGCGGTTGCGGGCGGCGGGGATCTACGGGCCGGACCGGAACCGCATCGCCGCCTTGCAGCGGGGTGAATTGCGCGGGCGCGGGGCGGGGGATCGGTTCATGAACCTGATTCACCGGGATGACCTGGTGACGGCGGTCGCGAGAGTCCTGGACCGGGGCCGGGCCGGGCGCGTCTACAACGCGGCGGACGGGATGCCGGTCCTGGAGCGGGACTTCCTGGCGTGGCTTCGAACGCGGCTGGGCTTGCCCGAGCCGTCCGGGGAGGGCGGACGGGAGCCAGCCCCGGCAGGGCGCGGGCGGCGGGAAACGAACAAGCGGATCGTCGCGCGCCGGTTGCGAACGGAATTGGGTTGGGAACCGCGCTACCCCGGTTTTCGCGAAGGGTACGACACCTTGCTCCCAGGGCCGGGCACGGGCGGGAGCAGCGGGCCGGCCCGCGCGCTTTGCGTGGGCCGGGGAGTCGGATAGGGTGGGGGCGGAGTATGAATCTCATCCGGGTCGCCGCGGCGGCGCTCAACCAGACCCCGCTCGACTGGCGGGGGAATCAGGCGAACATCCTGGCGGCCATCGCCGAGGCGCGGCGGCGCAACGTGACGGTGTTGTGCCTGCCGGAGCTCTGCATCAGCGGCTACGGCTGCGAGGACACCTTTCCGTCGCCCAACACGCTCCGGCAATCCCTCCGGGTCCTCAGGGAAGTGCTCCCGGAAACCCGCGGAATCTGCGTGGCCCTGGGGCTGCCGCTCCGAGTGAACAACGCTCTCTTCAATGTCGCGGCCCTCGTCGTGGATGGGCGCCTGCTCGGGTTCGTCGGCAAACAGCACCTCGCCGGCGATGGCATCCACTACGAACCGCGCTGGTTCAAGCCGTGGCCGGCCGGAGTCCTGGACGCCGTCGAGGTCGAGGGCGAAGGCGGAATCGGGGCCGAGCGCGTGCCGGTGGGCGATCTTCGCTTCGAGGTCGGCGGCGTCCGGATCGGCTTCGAGATCTGCGAGGACGCCTGGGTCGCGGCCCGGCCCGGCATCGAGCTCGCGCGACGGGGCATCGACCTGATCCTCAACCCCAGCGCGAGCCATTTCGCGTTCGGCAAGATCGCGATCCGGCAGCGCTTCGTCCTCGAGGGGTCGCGCGCGTTCGGGTGCAGCTACGTCTACGCCAACCTCCTCGGCAACGAGGCGGGACGCGCGATCTATGACGGCGAGGCGATGATCGCCTCGGCCGGACGCTTGCTCGCGTCTGGGCCGCGCTTCTCCTATCGCGACGTGGTCCTGACCGACGCGGTGGTCGACATCGACGTGACCCGGTTGCAGCAGACACGGCTGGCGAGCGGATCCCCGGATCGGGGCTCGGAATCGGTCTGCGTCCGAACCGCGTTTCCCTGGCCGCGGGTGGCGCCGGTGCTCTCGGAACCGGTCGCGCCCGCCTGGGAAACCTCCGGGTGCCTGAAGGAGGAGGAGTTCGCGCGGGCGGTGCCGCTCGCGTTGTTCGACTATCTGAGGAAGAGCCGTTCCCAGGGCTTCGTCGTCTCCCTCAGCGGCGGCGCGGATTCCTCGGCCATCGCGTGCCTCGTCTCGCTCATGGTTCGGGCCGGCTGCGCGGATCTCGGCATGGAGGACTTCCGCGCGAAGCTGGGCTACATCCCCGGCCTCGAGGGATGTCCGACCCCGGAAGCGGCCACGCGCATCCTTCTGACGACCGCCTACCAGCCAACCCGCAACAGCGGCCCGGTGACCCGCGCCGCGGCGCGGGCCGTCGCCGAGGGCGTGTCGGCGGAACATCACGAGCTCGACATCGGCGCCTTGCACGCGGGCTATGTGAGCATGGTCGAGGGCGCCCTGGGCCGCGAGCTCACCTGGAGCCGGGACGATCTGGCGCTCCAGAACATCCAGGCCCGGGTCCGCTCCCCGGGAATCTGGATGCTCGCCAACGTGAAGGGGGCCCTGCTGCTTTCCACCAGCAATCGGAGCGAGGCCGCCGTCGGGTACGCGACCATGGACGGCGACACCAGCGGGGGCCTGGCGCCGATCGCGGGCATCGACAAGGCCTGGCTTCGCCGCTGGCTGGTCTGGCTCGAGCGGGAGGGACCGCGCGGGTTCGGTCCGATTCCCGCGTTGTCGGCGGTCAACGCGCAGGCGCCGACGGCGGAGTTGCGTCCGCCGGACCGCGCCCAGACGGACGAGGCCGACCTGATGCCATACGAATTGCTCGACGCGATCGAGCGTTCGACCGTGCGGGACAAGCAGTCGCCGTTGGAGGCGTACCAGCACATGCGCCTGCGGTTTCCGCAATTCCCCCCCAGGCAACTGGCCGCCTGGGTGGAGCGGTTCTTCCGTCTCTGGTGCCGCAACCAGTGGAAACGGGAACGGTACGCCCCGAGTTTTCATGTCGACGACGAGAATCTCGATCCGAAGACGTGGTGTCGCTTCCCCATCCTCAGCGGGGGTTACCAGGTGGAGCTCGAGGAATTGCGACGGTACGTGGAGTCCGTCGAACCGCCCGTGTGAGTCCCGCCCCGGGGATTCGACCGTTTCTCGATGTTACCCGTCGGGTGAAGCCGTTCGGCGCCCTCCGCGACGTCGCCCGGCGACGTTCCCCGCCGTATGCTGGCCCTTGTGTCTCGTGACCGTTGACCCGTTGACCCGTTGACCCGTTGACCCGTTGACCCGTTGACCCGTTGACCGGTTCGCAGGGCGGGGGACCGCTCAAACCCGGCGTGCAGCCCGAAACGGACCGCACGCCGGGCCCCCCTGTGAATTCGGGAGAGTCACCTCTGCCTCTCCCGGTCCGCGGCGGCCTTGGAGCCGGACCTCCCGGGTGCCGACTCCGAGTGACTTGCGGATGAGTCACACCTCCCAGGTGACTCGCTCCGCCCAATCACCGTGGCACGACGCGCGGACACCCTGTAAACGCGGGTTCAAGCCGGTATCTTACAGGAAATTGCGGACGACCTCCCGGTCATCCCGCCGTACGGCGATGTCGGGCGAGTATCAGCCGCCATTGATCCGCATGCACGTCGGGCGGGGGCTCCGTCCAGATGACGTGCTGGCACTGCTCCATCTTCCGTTCGATCGGCAGCTGGGCCCCGATCCGCCCGTCGATCTGCGGGTCCGACCAACCGCGCGCCCGAAGCCGGCGACGCTGGGTCTGCGGCGAGCAGGCGAGGCAGACAACCACGTCGAAGTGCGACTCGGCCGCGGTCTCGAACAGCAGCGGAATCACCACCGCGGCTGTCGGCCGTCCGGATGTTGCCCACTCCCGCAATCGCTCCTGCCAGGCATTCCGGATCCGCGGATGGAGGAGGCCCTCGAGCCGGATTCGGGCGCACGGGTCGCGAAAGACCAGGTCCGCAAGGGCCGCTCGATCGAGCGCGCCGTCGGCTTGCAGGATGCGGGACCCAAATGCCTCGCGGATCTCGACCAGTGCGGGCTGCCCGGGAGCCACGAGTTCACGGGCCAGAACGTCCGTGTCGACCACCTCGACGCCGAGCCGGAGGAGCAGTTCCGCCGCGGTCGATTTGCCCATTCCGATTCCGCCGGTGATGCCGAGGCGCAGCATGGGAGTCGTATTCGCCGTGTCAGCCGGGCGGATCGATCCGGACGCCGCCCACCGGGGCCGCGGACGGCATCGGTGGAGCTCCCGCGCCAACCCGAGCGCACGCAGCATTTGACTCCCCGTCCGGACTGTCGAGCCCGTCCTTCGACTGCCTTTTCCTCCCTCCCTGCCTCGGTCATCGCCCGGGTTCGGTGCCGACCGGGGATGCGGAGCCGGCGACTGCCCGAAGGCCATCCCCCCATACCGGCTTCCCCGCCCGTCCGATTGCGGACCCGCCTTCGCCGTCGCATCGGCGTTCGGTGAGATCCTGGGTGCCCTTTACCCGAAGACCTTCTTCTTCAGATCCCGCACGGTGCATAGCCCCCCACCCGACAGGCCCTGCATCGCTCGCGCCCCGCTCTTTCGCTTTTCCCCAAACCGTTCCCGGTGCCGCTCGAATATCCCCTCCACGAACTCTTTTCCTCCGAACACCGCCCCGTCGCAGAAATACCGCACCCGACACCGCACGTACTCCGTCA
>CAZSOV010000324.1:0-8665 GCA_964608505.1 uncultured Verrucomicrobiota bacterium | reverse complement strand
GCGGGCAGTCCGGAGGGCCCGCCCGCATCCGGTGAATAACTCCGGAGTGGCTATAGGATGGGTAGCCGGTGCGCCAGCCCGCGCCGCGCGGGCGCAGCCACCGGTTTTCGGTCCCCCGGTGTCGGCGCCCCGGCGGGGCGCCGGAAACCGTCTAGACAATCACCGTCCGAGGATGCCAGCCCACTCCTTCTCCCGCCGCCTCCGGGGCGGGACGTGTGGTCGCAAACGTTTCCGGTGGCGGCGCGACGGCGATGCGATCGAACCGGGCGAAACCGGCGACTCGGCAGTCGCCGGCCCCCTGACGCAGACCCGCGGCGGACGTCGTCCATCGCCCTCTGCGGATCGCGACGAATGGCTGGACAGCCTGTTCGGCCCGGCGTATCGCACTCGCCACATCCCGCGTCGGACGCCTCTGCCCCTGCCCATCCATGAGTTGCTTCTATCACCACGACCGGAATTCCGTCGGCGGCTGCAAGTCGTGCGGCAAGAGCCTGTGTCCGGAGTGCGCGGTGGACCTCGGGAAGGGCCTGGCGTGTCGCGGGCATTGCGAGGAGGACGTTCGAGCCCTCATCGCGCTGATCGATCACAACGTCAGGTTCTCGCCCCAGACCGCCCGGATTCTCGAGTCCGGCCGCAGGATTCGGTCGAGCGCGGCGCTTTTCAACCTGGTGACCGGAGCTCTCTTCGTCGCCTGGGGACTTACCGACGCGGAGCGGTTCAGCTTCATTCTCGTGCTCGGAGTCTGCTTCCTGGCCTACGGTCTTTTCGGCCTGATCCAGGCGCGCAGGTCTGCCAGGGACCAAGCCGATTCCCAAAGTCGATTGAGGCCCGCGAGCGGCTCGCCGCCATAGCGTCCGCGCGACGGCGGGCCGAGTCGCGTGGCGATTGAAGCAGGCGAAACTCAAGGGGAAGCCGGCGACTTGGCAATCGCCGGCCCCACAACGCGGTTTCGCACCGGCTTTGTCGATCACCCTGACCCAGGCTCCCGAGTCCCCGACTTCGAGATTGGGGGTGGGGATCCAGGATGGCACAGCTCGGACGCTGGCGTTCGGCGTCACACTCACCCCTCACCCATGCAACCCACGAGACGGTTCGGCAGCGACGAACCCGTTTGATGCCCACGGACAGGGCGGGTGGATCGATCGTGATCGGCTCACGCGGGAGCAGGCGGAGGTCGTCGTGAAGATCTTCTACGCCGATCTTGAGGTTGCGCGCGGAGAGCCGTCATGCCAGACCCTCACCCGTCGCCGGGATTTTCATCATGCCACTTCCACGAGACCGCGCGTGGTTCGCCGCCAAGACCTACGGCTGGGGCTGGGGTCTACCCCTGCGCTGGCAGGGTTGGGTGACGTTCCTTTCCTACCTTCTGGCCATGTGCGCGAGCGCACCCGTCGCCGCTCGAAGCATGGGATGGTTCTTCATCTACTGCATCTCCCTGAGCGCGGCCCTGATTGCGGTGTGCTACTGGAAGGGCGAAGCGCCGCGCTGGCGCTGGGGCAAGGACGACCGTTAGGTTCGTAGACTTCCGGATGGACACCGGAAGTCCGCTATCCCGGAGGATCGGGACACGACCGGGGACCGAGCCTCGGGGAGAGCTCTCGCCGATGGATCCGACCTGCCCGCCAACGCAGCTCCCGATCACCATCCCGCACCGCCTGACGTAGAACACCCACCCGGGAGCCACCCGACGCGACCCGACGACCCCACCGCCGCAGCCTACGGCTTTGGAGCAGCGGGAGGGGCGGGAGGGGCGTTCGTAACCGCGGGCGCCGGTTTGGCGTCCGCTCCGGGGGCGGGTTGGGTCGGGGCGGGCGTTGGGACCGCGACCGGAAGCGGGGGGGCTTTGATGGTCACCGGCGCGGGCGGCGTCGGCGTGGGCACCGCCAGGGGCGGAACCACCCCGGCGTTCACGTTCGGCAGCGGCGGAGGGGTGACGTCGAGGTCGGTTTCGGAGGCGTCCAGTTTGACCGAACCGGGTCCGGAAGCGTCCGGGGTCTCGGACTTCTTCTCGGTCATCAGACCACTGCGGTCCTTGAGCACCGAGTCGACGGTCCATTTGGCGACCTTGAAAACCCATTTCTCGAGGCCCTGCTCCTTCTTGAGCTTGGCCTTGAGTTTGTCCTGCGCCTCCTGCCAGGCCTTCTGGTTCTTTTCCTTGTCCTCGGCCTTCTCGTCGGCAGGGGCGGCGCGTTCCTTGGGCAGGTCGGCGGTCGCGGCCACGGTCACGTAGAAGCTGTCGGAATCGGGTTGGCTGCCGACGCCGAGGGTGTAGGCGAAGCCTTCGAAGGTCCGGAGTTGGACGGTGGTGGGATGGGTGAAGGCGTCCTTCACCTCCGGAGCGTCCTTGGGATACACGTCGTTGAACGACGGCGAGGAGAGCGCCCAGTTGAAACCGCTGGTTTTGGACTTGTCGAGTTCCTCGCCGGCGCGCGGCTCGGCCATAACCCAGTCGGCAGTCTCGTTGGTGCGGCTAAGGCTCCAGGAGTTGGTGGCGTTGGTGGAGACGAGGGAGATCGCCTGGATTTTCTCGACCTTGAAGAACTCCTTCTCGACCCAGTTTTCGGGCTTGGTCTCGACCTCGGCGAACGCCTCGCCGACGAGAAACACCGTTTCCTTGTTGTCGGGCACGGCCAGCCAGCGCCCGACGGGATAACCGCCGAACTGGCCTCCGGAATCGCGCATCTGCTTCTTGCCGAGCAGCACCGAGCGGATGGTCTTGCCGTCCTTGTCCTTGAGGTCGACGAGGGTGGCGGTGTTGGTGCCGGCGTCCTTGGCATCGGGCGCGAGCAGTTCGAGGCGGCCCCACTGGGATTGGCCGACCTTCTGGCTCTGCACGGGCTTGAGGTCCCAGAGTTTGCGGACCAGTTCCGAGATGGAGCCGAAGGAAGCCGGGTACCCGGATCGTTCCTTCACCACCCAGGTGTCCTGCTTCAGGAGGTTCACCTCGCCGTCGCGGGATTTGACGGTGAGCTGGGCGACGTTGTCGGCGGGGAAATCGCCGAGGAGTTTTTCGCCGACGCCCGCATCACGCTTTTCGTATTCCTGCTGGCGGGTGCTGGAGGCATACCAGGCAAGCCCCCCGAGCAGGAGGCCCACCACGACGAGGAGGGTCAGTTGCTTGCGGTTCATTTCGCGGCCGTACGCTTGCGTTTGACGATGGCGATGCCCACGCCGGCCACCGACACGGCCACGGGCATCAGGAGGATGTTCAGCCACTTCGTGGTGGTCTCGAGCGAGTCCACGTCGCGGCGCAGATTCTTGCGCAACACCTTCAGTTCCTTGTTCACGTTCACTCGTTGCCCCTGGAACCGCAGGATCTCCTTCTTTTGTTCCTCGGAGAGGATGGCCTGCTGGCCCTCGCCCTTGGCGCGCTGGAGTTCGTTGATCTTCTGCTGCGTGTCCGAGAGGTCCTTCTCGAGCGCCCGGATCTTGCTCTCGTAGGCCTTCTCGGCTTCGGCCTGCATGTCCCGGACACGGGTGAACGGGCGGCTCATCGTGGCGCGGCTCCGGATCCCGATGAGCGCGCTGTCGCCGCCCATCTGCTCGATCAGGTTCTGGAGGAAGGTCAGGTTCGCCGCGAAGGGCGACATGATCCGCTGCCCGAAGATCTCCTGGACCCGCGCGTAGAACTGTTCGTAGAGCATGTCGGCGTCGCCCAGCAGCACCACCACGCCGTCCTCCTTGGATTCCTTGAGCGGAGCGCCGGTATCCTTCTTCTCCTTGTCCGCATCCGCGTCCGCGGCGCCGCCGGCGGGTTTGCCATCGGGAAAGGCGGTCTTGAACTTGCCGGTCAGGCGGAGGCCAAGCTTGTACTCGGTGCCGGAGGCCTTGAATTCCTCGGTCGCACCGAACTGGGCCATCATTTTGTCGGTCAACTGGGACTCGCCGCTGCTGTGGAAGAGCACGGTCTGCTTCAGGCCCTCGACGGGCGTGCCGGAGAACTGCCCGGCGAAGGGCAGGATCATGCGGCCCAACTGCGTGGTGGCCACGTCGTTGGTGTCCATGCCTTCCTGCGTCACCGACAGGAACGAGGGATTGCCCTGGGGCCGCCCGGTGCGCGGATCCTGCAATTCGGTCAGGAAGATCTTGTCGGAGACGACCTTGTTGAGGTCGAACTCGAGTCCCCAGGCCTTGAGCAGCTTTTCGAGGCTGGCGCCGCTGCCGGCCGCGGCCTGCAAGGGGTTCGAGGGATTGCCCCGGCTGTCGAGCACGCTCAGCGGGTCGAGGAACGCCACCAATTTGCCGCCGCGCAGCACGAACTGATCAATGGCGTACTGGCCGGCGTCGGTGATGCCCTTGGGATACACGACCAGCAGCACGTTGATGTCGTCGTCGATCTTCTCGGCGGACATCTGGATCTCGCGCACGTTGAAATCGGCCTTGAGCTCGTTGATGAAGACCCACGGCTCCTGCCCCTGCTGGCGGCCCTGCATCATCATCATGGGGTTCGCCTGCTGCCCGAAGACCGGGAGCCCGCTCATGATGCCAAGATTCGGCTTGGTGGGGCGCACCACCTGCGAGACGGCACGGGTGAGGTCGTATTCGAGCAGGCGCTCCCGCTGGGGGGCGATCACCGGAATGGCGACCTTGGCATCCAGACAGCTCACGGCGAGGCCCAGGTAGATCTTGTCGCCGCCGATCTGCATCATCTGGCCCTCGACGCCGTCCTGCGTGGCGGAGCCCTCGGCATCCGAGTCGGGCTTGGGATCGAGCTTCTTGACCTCGATCTTGCCGCCGGAATGGAGGCGATACTCGGCGAGCAGATCCTCGACCCGCTGGGCGT
Organism: uncultured Verrucomicrobiota bacterium; assembly: GCA_964608505.1. Classification (GTDB taxonomy): domain Bacteria; phylum Verrucomicrobiota; class Verrucomicrobiia; order Limisphaerales; family CAIMTB01; genus CAIMTB01. Next base: position 3,882 of record CAZSOV010000324.1, on the reverse strand, counting down.
AGGTCCGAATGGCCGGGTCGAGACCGGGGGCGCTCTGGCTGAAGTAGAACCGGATCTGGACGGGGGTATCGAGCTTGGAGAGCACCTTCTTCGTGCCTTCGGAGAGCGTGTATACCTTGTCCTCGGTCAGGTCGAGCCGCGTGCTGACGCGGCCGAAGATCACGTTGACCGCGATGGCAATGACGAGGAGCACCAGGACGCCCACCGTCGAGTAGAGGAAGGTCTCGAGTTGCTTCTGATTCTTCATGGCTGCTCGGAAAGGATGTTGGGGCCTCGGCGGCTTCAGCCGGCCCGGCGGGTTCGCAGGATGACGCCGGTCGTGAACAGGCAGAAGCCGATCAACGACCCGAAGTAGACCAGACTGCGCAGGTAGACCGTGCCCTTTCCGAAGCCTTCGTACTGCGTCATCACGCTGAACGAGGCGGCCAGGTCACGGAGCCAGGGCTTGTCGAGGGAATCGAGGAGCTCCGTCACCGGCGGCCACCCGGCGAGGATGAGAAAGAGGCAGACCACGACGGCGAGGATGAAGCTGACGACCTGATTGCGGGTCATCGCCGAGGTCATGCAGGTGATGGCGAGATAGGCGCCGGCCAGCAGGAAACTGCCGAAGTACCCGCACCGGATGACCCCGTTGTCGGGCGACCCGAGGTAATTGACGGTGATCCAGACGGGAAAGGTCAGGAGCAGGGCCAGTCCGAGGAAGATCCAGCTGGCGAGGAATTTACCGACAATGGCCTGCCACGGGGCGATGGGCATGGTGAACAGCAACTCCATCGTGCCAAGGCGGCGTTCCTCGGCCCACAGGCGCATGCCCGCGGCGGGCACGAGGAACAGGTAGAGCCAGGGGTGCCAAATGAAGAAGGAGACCAGCGAGGCCTCGCCCCGCAGGAAGAAGCCGCCCGCCATGAACGTGAAGAACCCGTTCATGAGCAGGAAGATCACGAGGAACACGTAGGCTACCGGCGAGGAGAAGTACGAGACCAGTTCGCGCTTTGCGATGGCCCAGATATTTCCCAGGTCGTTGTTCATGGATGGTGATTCAGTGAAAAGGATGTCGCTGGCCGATGACGGCTTTCTGCCCGGAACCCGCGGCGCGCCCTAGGCCGCCACCCTTCGGTCATCCGGCATCGTGATGGTCCGGAAGACCTCGTCCAACCGCCCCTCCTCCGCGTGGAGTTCCTCGACCCGCCATTGTTCGCGGGCCACCAACTCGGCGAGCGCCACCGGCAGTTCCGTGTTGGCCCCGCGGGTGCGGGGGTAGATCCGGAGATGGGAATGGCCGGCCGACGAATTCACGACCGCCGCCCGTTTGACCGCGGGCAGTTCCTCCACCTTCTGGCGCAGGACGTCCACGGGCTGCCCGGTGACCTTCAACGACACGACCCCGGCGCCGTCGGCGCGGGATTTGAGCTCGTCCGGAGTACCGCTGGCCACGACCGCGCCCCGATCGATGATGATCGCCCGGGTACACACCGCCTCGACTTCCTCCAGAATGTGCGTCGAGAAGATGATCGCCTTCTTCTCGCCCATCCGCCGGATGAGGTTCCGGACCTCGTGCTTCTGGTTGGGGTCCAGGCCGTCGGTCGGCTCGTCCATGATCAGGACCTCGGGATCGTGGATGATGGACTGGGCGAAGCAGAGGCGGTGGCGGTAACCCTTGGACAAGGTGTCCACGCTCTGATGAACGACGTTGTTGAGGAAGCAGGTGTCGATGACCCGTTCCACGGCCTGTTTTCGGGAGGGCCCCCGCATCGCGCGCAGTTCCGCGGTGAAATTGAGGAACTGCCAGACCGTCATGTCCGCGTAGGAAGGCGCGTTTTCGGGGAGGTACCCGATCAACCGCTTCGCGGCGATGGGATCCTCCACGACGTCATGGCCGCCCACCGTGATCCGCCCGGCGCTCGGGGGGATAAAACCGGTGATCATCCGCATCGTGGTGGATTTTCCGGCGCCGTTGGGCCCCAGAAATCCCAGGATTTCGCCCCGGTTCACGGAGAACGACACGTTGTTCACCGCGACCTTCGGTCCGAAGGTACGAACGAGATTCTCAACCTTGATCATGGGTTCTCACCAATCAGTCCGACTACCAATCCCCGCCTTCAGGCACGGTCCCGTGGCTGGCTTGGCGGCACGTCCGCCTTCGCGGGGTACCGCTTCAGACCGGGCACGGCGCCGTATTGTTCAAAGATTCTCTCTCGTGGCAAGTCCCCGGGCCGAATAGTCCACGGTGCCGGAGCGCTCAGCCCCCCTTCCCCCTTCCCGTGCGCACCCGCCTCGCCACCTCCTCCGCGATCCCCAGCAGGGTCGGACGGTCGAACAAGGCGCCCAAGGGCAGTTCGCAACCCCAGCGCGTCCGGATCCGATTCGCGAAACGCGTCGCATGCAGCGAGTGCCCGCCCGAATCGAAGAAATCCGACTCCGGCCCCGCTTCGGCCAGGCCCAGGACCGAACACCAAATCTCCCGGATCTCGTCGTAGCACTCCGGTCGCGTCCCCCCGGCCTCGCTTCCGCCCGTGCCCGAGCGCCCCTCCCCCGCCGGTGCCACCCCGATCCCCGCGCAGGATGACGTCCGCCTCGGAGCCACCGGGGGGTCGGCCCGGACGCGCTCCTGCAGTTCCGCGATGGCGGGCAGGCCTTCGAGCACCCGCTCCGCCTCCAGCCCGAAATCAATGAGGCACGCCAACTCGTCCACCCCGACACTCCGGGCCTCCGCCGCGACCGCGGTGGCCTGGTCGACGGTGCCGAACAACCCGAGTCCGCCAAGGAACCGGTCCGCGGACCGTTCCAGGATCGCCTCCCGATCCGCTTCCCCCAACCGTCCCCGCTCCAGGCCCGTCACCTCGGCTCCCTGCGCGCCCCGGACTCCCTGCCGGTACGCGCCAAACGCCCACGGCGTCGTCGCCTCCTGGATCAGCCCGAGCGAATGTCCCAGGAAGGTCTTCATCGCGGCGCGCACCGCCTCGCCCCGCCCTCCCCCGTCCGGGCCCGGGCCCGGGCCGAGATGGGTGTGGATCATCAGCGTCACCTCGCCGCCGGAGGGGTCGCGTCCCGCCGCCGCGCGCGCCTGCCGGTAGGTCGCGATGCGTCCCCGCAATCCGCCGAAATCCATCCCCAGCAGGTGGGTGAACACGTGGAACCCCTCCCGACCGGCTCGCTCGAAGGTCGCCTCGGTCCCGGCCGCCGTGATCCACACCGGTAATTCGGCCTGGACGGGCCGTGGTTGGATCCGGACCTCCACCGGCCTCCCGTCGCGCCCCGTTCGGGTCACGCTTTCCCCGCGCCACAACCGGCGCACCTCGTCGATGCGCTCCCACAGAATCTGCCGCCGGGCTTCGTAGGTACCCGGACTGAGCAGGAAATCCTGGTCATGCCAGCCCGACGCGAACGAAACCCCGACCCGGCCACCGGACAGGGCATCGACGAGGGCCCAATCCTCGGCCACCGGCAAGGGGTCATGGATGGGCAGCACCACGCTTCCGGCCCGCAGTCCCACGCGCGACGTGCAACCCGCGACCGCGGACGCCGCGACCGCCGGATTGGGAAACATGCCGCCGAACGGGTGATAGTGGCGTTCCGGCGTCCAGACCGAGCTCAGCCCCTGCCGGTCGGCGAACCGGGCGCCCTCCAGCAACAGGCGGTAGTCGTCGACCGTCGGCCCGCCGGACGGCGTGCACCCGAAGAAACACAACCCCACTCGCATCGGGGTTCGAGCGTACCGGCTGGGCCGCGCCGCGCACAACCCCGCCCCCTTCCCGGCCCAGGGCAGACGCATCAGGGCCGCTGACAAAGTCCTGCGTGGAACCGCGATGTGGGGCCGGCGACTGGCTCCAATCGACTTGGTCCATCGCCCTGACGGCAGCACCCGGCAGGCCGACACGGGAC
>CAZSOV010000323.1:0-8699 GCA_964608505.1 uncultured Verrucomicrobiota bacterium | reverse complement strand
ATTCCTTTGCAGGGGAAAGGCGACTTTACAATGACGGTGTTTAGCAATCAGATAGCCGCGACTTCGGAATTCCGGAGCCGGGATCCTTCCTTGTTCCGGACCAGGGACAGTACATTCCAACCACTACTACTGCTCGAAAGCCATGACCATGATAATACCCAGAGCTTGTCGTTCCCGAACTCTGTGCCTGTCGGCGCTCGCCCTCCTCGGCTGGAACTCGGTCCAGGGCGCCGACGTACGTCAGGGGCTCGTCTCCTACTGGCCGTTGGATACGCTCGCGGCCACGGCCACGACTCCCGACGTCGTCGGCGGCAACCACTTCAACGCGTTCGCGCACGCGGCGGCGGACGTCGTCACCGGAAAGTTCGGCAAGGCATTTGCCTTCAATCCCGACGCCGCGCAGTACCTCGAGTTCACCACGCCGGAAGGCGTCGACACGGGTCTGCCCGTGGGCAATTCCTTCAAGTGGACCGTCGCGTTCTGGGTCAACGCCACGTATCCGGTGACCGGCGAACTGGACCGCCGCGTTTACTCGGAAAGCTCGAGCGTCAACACCGATCCGCTCGTCAACATCGGCACCGACAACGACGCCGATACCGACGGAGGCGACAAGACGGTCGACCTTTTCATCCGCAACAGCGGCACCCAGGTCAACCATGTCCATGGCGCGAAACCGATCTACGACGGGCAGTGGCATCACGTTGCCCTCGTCGATACCGGCGGACGCCTGATGTTCTACGTCGACGGGGAACTGGACTCGGTCACGCCGATCTCCTACGTCCCCGGCCCGGTGGTCCGCGACGTCACGTCCATCGGCGCCATCGTCCGCGGTGCCGGAGCCAGCATCGCGGCCTACTTCCGCGGCAGCGTGGATGACGTGGCGGTCTGGGAACGCGATCTCACCCAGGACGAGGTGAAGAGCGTGGCGGCCAACGGCATCGCGACCCCGGTTCCGGTGTTCGCACCGTTCGTCACCCGTGATCCGGTCGGCGCCTCCAACCTCCGCGCCGGCGACACCTACACGCTCCGCGCCGCCGGCGGCGGCACGCGTCCCCTCGCCTTTCAATGGCTGAAGGGCGGCACGCCGATTCCTGGCGCGACGTCGCCGACCCTGACGCTCTCGGCCGTCACCCAGGCGGACTCCGCCGAGTACGCCCTGCGCATCACGAACGGCAGCGGTTCCGTGACCAGCGCCGCAGCGGTCGTGGGCGTGGGGAACATCGCGGCGCCAAACCTGGTGAACGGGGTGGTCGCCTACTGGCCGCTCGACGAGGCCCAAGGCAGCAAGACCCCGGACATCGCCAGCGGCTTCGATCTCGACCTCGTCAATCTCTCCGCCGCGGACGTGAAGCCGGGCAAGTGGGGCAACGCCTTCCAGTTCGATCTGGCCCGTCAGACCCTGCTGAGCCGGGTGCATGTCGCGGGGGAAGCCCTCCCGATCTACCAGCATCCCGACTTCTCCGTGTCGATGTGGGTGAAGGGACCGGTGCAGAGCGACAAGCGCGTGTTCTCCGAGGGCTCTACCCGGACCTCCCAACCGCTCTTTAACATCGGCACCCATAACACGGGCGCCGATGGCACCGTGGACAGCTACATCCGCACCGATGGCGGCGCGACCTCCGGTGATCACCGCCATTCCGTGGGCGCCGCCTTCGATGATACCTGGCACCACATCGCCTACATCCAAAGGGACGTGGGCGGCACCATGCAGGCCACCCTCTACGTCGACGGCGTGAAGGATGACGTCGTCCTGGGCCCCGTCCGCCCGATGACGGCCAACACCACCTCCATCGGCGGCATCCTGCGCGCCACGCCCTCCGCGTGGTACACCGGCCTCATCGACGACGTCGTTCTCTGGAACCGCGCCCTCTCCGAGGCGGAGATCCTCCTGCTGTCCCAGGCCGTGATGCCCACGCCGCCGGCGAAGGTCCAACCGCTCGGCATCAACGCCTTCAAGGCCGATCTTCCCGCCGTCGCAGCCGGCGACGAGGTCACCCTTCGCTGGGATGTCAGCAAGAGTGCCACCGAGATCACCATCGAGCCCGGCATCGGCAACGTCACCGCCCAGACCGTGGCCGGCGTCGGTTCGAAGCTGGTGAAGGTCGCCGGGACCACCGCCTATACTCTCACCGTCAAACGCGGCACCGAGAGTCTGACCGCGAACTTCACGCTCTCCGTCATCGACGGCGTCGCGGCCAACTGGACGCTCCTCGACAACTTCGACCGCTACAACGTCGGCCCACTGGCCAACACGGGATGGTGGCGCGATCTCCGCGGCGAATTCGCCCAGGTCGAGGACGTCGGCGGGAACCGCCTCCTCTCCATCCGCAGCACCGACAGCGTTGCCGTCCTTTCCCTCGGCGGCCTCAGGATCACCGAAGGCCAGCAGCGAACCCTGTTCTTCCGCATGATCCCCCGCGGCGAACCCGTCGCCGTCCTCCAACACCTGATCGGCCTCACCGACGTCAACCTCCGTGCCTTCGGCGACGTCGATGACAACGTCGGGCCGATCTTCTACGCCAACTTCGATCCCGCCTCCCCGGGTTGGTTCCCCGGCGCCCGCAACGGCGTCGGCGGCATCATCGATTACGCCGGCACGGCCTTGGAAACCAACGCCGTCTACAACGTCTGGATCAACATCCGGAACGTGCCGATGGCGGACGCGTCCTCCCCCAACGACGTCTTCACCATCCTGCTTCGCAAGGACTCCGAAGCCACCAGCCAGGAGGTCTTCAAGGACTACCTCAGCGACCGCGATCCCAGCCTCGTCGACGTGATCCTCGGCGGCATGGCGCCGGATCTCGACAAGCTGATCGTCGGGGGCAACAACACTGCCGACAGCGCGCTCTTCGACGACTTCTATGTCAGCGATGCCGGATTCAACACGTCCGTGCCCCGCGCCTACGGGTTCAGCGCGGCCATCGGCTCCGAACCTCCGAAGGTCGCCCTCGCCCGTGTCGCCGAATCCCTCCGCGTGACCTGGACCGGCGGCGTGCTCGAATCGTCGACCGCCATCACGGGCCCGTGGGCCCCCGTGCCCGGGTCCCCGACATCGCCCTACACGGCCGCGCCGACGGCCGCCGCCACGTTCTACCGGGCGCGCCAGTAGGTCGGCTCTGCCCCTGCCGCCGGCGCATCGCCCGGATCACCGCTCCGGGCGCTCTGGCGGACCAATGAGATACATCGAAGGCCGGCTTCCGAGGCATCCCGAGGAGGCCGGCCTTCGCGTTCCGACGGGAACCCGCGCCGCCATCCGAGGAGGGTGCGGGACCTCCGGGAACCCCCCGGGCGACGCTAGCGGACCGTCGTGATGAAGCCCGCATCCACCCAATCGGCGAGGTCCTCGCGCGACCCGTCGCCCGCATCCATCGCGACCAGGCTGATCCAGCGGGCCTGATCCGGCAGAGGCACGTCGAACCGCCACGCCGGCGATTGCACCCGCATCACCGGGCTCGCGGCGGCTTCCCTTCCATCGATGAACACCTTGAAGACCACGCTCGGGTGCCGCGCCAGATTGGAGCCGTTGCTGATGGCAATCAGGTTCTCGTCGACTCCCGCCCGCGCCACGAAGCGCCGATAGCCGGGCTTCACCTCGTACATGACCTCGCACGGGGCGTGGACTCCCAGCCCACGTGCCTGGACACGCCGGTCGATTCGCAACTCCTGCCCGAGATTCGATCGGTCCTTCTGGGGCGGGCGGGCCTGGCCCGAGTACCGGACCGTCCCTCCATACGTGTGCCCAAACCCCACGGAGCGCAGGGGCTGAAGATCCCCGACGTGCAGATCCGGCGCGGGAGGCACCGGTCCCAGCCGATGGAAAGCCCCCTCGGATTCCCGGCAGACCACCCGGCCCCCGTGGTAGGCCAGAGCCCGCACCCGGGTCGTGTTCGTTACCTCGAACGGCCCCGTGTACCGCGTGGAACCCGGACCCGGGGGCGTGCCGTCCAGGGTGTAACGAATCTCGGCGTCGGGCTGAAGGGGCGTCGCCAGCGTCACGACGATGGGCAACTCGAAGAGATGCGGGCGCATCGGCGTGCCCCAGGGCGTGATCCGCACCGGGTCGATCAACTCGTCGGAGCTCCACTTCCCCAGTTTCGCGAGCTCCTGCCCGAGATGGATCGTCGGGGCGAGATGCTTCTCGAAATGCTCGATCACCTGTTCGGTGTTCAGATCGGGCGTGAAGTTCCGGGCCGGGTCGTAGCCGGGATGCGCATCGGTCATGTCCCGGGCGAGGACGCAGGCCAGGCCCGCCGATTTCATGGCTTTCAGGCCCATCGGTTTCCCGAGCAGGCAAACCTGGGTATGGAACCCCACGTAGATCAGGTGCGTCAGTCCCCTGGCCTGGCAGATCGCGAACACCTCCGCCTGCGTGTCGGGCATCAGGTCCTCATCCCCGATGCGCAGGCCGGGGTGCATGCCATCCCAGCCATAGTTGACCCCGCACCGCTCCCGCCCGCAGGCGCACCCGCCGGCATCGGGGACCGGCGGGCAGGTGACGTCCACCACGCTGGGTACGCTCACCTTCGGCAGCGCGAGAACTGCTTCGCGCTGGGGATATCCCACGTAATTGTCCACCACGTCGCTGGGACACAACATCACCGTCATTCCCAACTGCCGGGCCGCCTCGAGGGCCCGGTTCAACCGCGGCACGATCGCGTCCACCCGCATCGTCGCCGTCTTGCACCAGTGATAGTTCCAGACGTCGACGGCAATGACGCCAACCCGGCGCGGTTCCACCGTCACGGTCTCCGGCTGGACGGCGCCCGTCGTCGGGTCACGGCGCCGCACTTCCAGGTTCAAGCCGTTCGAGGGAAGGGCGCCATGGACCAACGCCAGCGCGAACACGGCCCGGGCCAGCCAGGCGGATAAGGAACGCTTCATGGATGTCGGTGGAACTACACCTGATCAGACAACCACGGCGAGTCCGGAATCCATGCACCCCGGGTTCCGCCCGGCGCCGACTCAGCGAACCGGCATCGTCACCTCGCCCGGCTGCAATCCTTCCCACGGGCCGGGCGTCGGACGTCCGCCCCCGCGCGTCCGGCCACGTCCGTCCTTGTCGATGGAGATCGGCGACCCATCCGCGGAGTCATAGCCCACGGCGGGCACGCTTGCGGTTCCCAGGAGCGCGCTCGTGACCGCGCGTGTCGATGCCCCCTCGGCGCCTGAGGGCCACCGGAACCGGACCACCCATCGCCCTCCCTCGTCCACCGCCTTCGCGGCCGGATCCACCGCCGGCAGCACCAGGGCATCCGTCTCCTTTCCGTAGGGACGCGCGCCGTGCAGGTAGACGTTGCCGCCCGTGGTGAGCGGCAGCGGACGATCGTCATACACCCAGGTCCCGTGGCCCGCGGCGTGATGGGGATCGCGTGCCTCGCCCTTCCGTTTGCCCTCCACGACGGGCCCGGCGACGCCCCCCGCGCCGACGAAGACATTGTTGAAGAACCGGTTGTCGCCGCCCCGGGTGGTGCGCAGGCCTGCCATGTCCGTCACGTGGGCCGGATGAAAGGGCGTCTCCCTCCCCGGCTCCGGGCGGCTGATCAGGCGTCCTCCAAACCAATTGTGCACGAACGCTCCGCCCTCCGACATGTCGAGCAGGCTCGTGCCCGACAGAAAGGCGTTGTTGTCGATCAGGTAAGGGCCGTGATTGACCTCCATGAACAGGTCCTCGGCGAGGTTGTCGTGGAACACGTTCCCCGTCACCCGCGTGCCCTGCGCCATCCAGTCCAGCCAAAGCCCGCGCACCGTCCGGTAGATGTGATTGCCGGCGATCACGGTGTCGATGGCGGCATGGAACTTGATCCCCGCCATTTCCGCTCCCGAGAACAGGCGGCGGACGTGGATGTCGTGAATGACGTTGTCCGTCACCGTGCAGAAGGCCGCGCCCAGGCTGCCCACGATTCCCGCCTGCTCGCAGTGCGACACCACGTTGCCCCGCACCACATGGTGCCCCACCTCCCCCTTGTGCCAGCCGTTCTTCAGGGCGCGCTCGATGGTCTTCACGTAGCCTTCCGCGGTGTCCGCCGACGTGTTGTCGAACGCGTCGCCGTACTTGCCCAGCGAGATGCCCGAGCAAACCGAGTGACTCACCACGTTGCTCTCGATGACCCAGCCCCGGCTCCAGTGCGTCCCGATCACCGCCGTCTGCTCCGCCGTCGGAGGTGCCCATTGGGTCGCCGCCTGGCCGAGGATGAATCCACGCACCGTCAGGTAATTCCGCCCCGGGCGATCCGGGTAGAACACCGCACGCCGCGCGTTGACCTCCACCAGCCGGGCATTCGGATCCACGCCCGGGAATTGCGCCCAGAACGTGGTGTTCGCGTCGTCCACCTCGGCGAACCAGAGCGGCACGGCGCCGGGCGCCCGGAACACGTCCTCCTTCCTTGCGGCCTCGATCAACCAGTTCCCGTCGAGATAGACCGCCCCCGTGTGATGCACCCGTCCGAGCGGGGCGAACCAATCGCCCCGGATCGGTTCACGGTAGGGATTCAATCCTCCGAAAACGGCGTTGGGGACCACCGCCTTCCACACCTCTCCTTCCGCCCGCGCCCAACCCTTCACCGGCTCCGATCCCTTGATGGCCACCCGCTCGCCCGGCGCCGCCTGGTACACGATCCGGCGCGCGTCGGATTCCCCGCCCCGGGGCGGATTCACGCGTTCCCGATAGACCCCGCCGTGAACCGTGATGACGTCGCCCGGAACCGCGCGGTTCGCCGCCGCCTGGATGGTACGCAACGGAGCTTCCCGGGAACCCTCGTTGCCGTCGTTCCCGTCCGTCCTGACGTGGTACTCCGTGGCCATGGCCGTCGTGGCAAGGCACCCGATCAAGGCCGACCCAGCGACAAACCTTCCCCGACACGGGCTCGTTTTCACGGTCGCTGATTGGCCCCACCCGCGCGGCTTTTCAAGGGCCGAGTGGCCAGGCGCAAATCACGGGCCCGCCCCCGTTCGCCCTGGCACGCGCGACCTCTAGCGCCCGCGAAAATACGCCAGCGCCCCCCCGATCACCCCGGCCAGCACGGCCGTGATCAACATCGTCATCCACCACCGCCTCGGGAACGGACGAGTCGGAAACAGATGCCCCGATCCCGCCCACCCGCTCAGCACCAGCAACCCCAGCAGGTCCCAGTTGGCCTCGCGCCACCACCAGGCACGCACCATCACCACCACCAGCAGGCCGTACGTCAGCACCGCGTAGCCGCGGGCAAGCCGGGTCGCGGCGACCTGCGCCGCCGTCCATTCATGGGGTTGAGGTACCGAACCCCCGCTCAGCGGGAGGCTTTCCTGCGCGATGTTCATGGTCGTCGTGGAGGGATGGAGTGTGGGTGGGTGGTGCCGACGTGGTACGCCGTTCGTCGCGCACCCAATCCGCTCCCAGCGCGGGAATCCGTCAAGGGATCCGTGGGGAGCAATGCGGCCCCTCAGACCTCGGCCAGCGCCCGATTGATCCGAGCGATCCCCTCGTCGATCTCCGCCCGGCTCTTGAACCCGATGACCACCGCGTCCAACTCGGGCCGGGACATCGCGTATCGGATCGATTTCTCCCGGTCCTCCGCCCGCACGAACTCGCCATTGCCCAGGATCTTCATCCCGATGATCCCCCGGCCCTTGGCCCGCATCTCCTGCAACTGCCGCTCCACCGGCCCCACCTCGTGGATGTCGTCGCTCCACACCGACTCCGCCTCGCCGTCGATCCGGCGCCCCTGCGGATTCACCCGTACCAGATGCACCTCGACCCACGGCGACGCCGTGGCCGTGCGCAAGGCCGGCAGGCTGTGACACGAAACCCCCTTGCTTCGGATCCAACCCTTCTCCTTGGCCGTCTCGAACCCATCCAAAATCCGCTTCCACGGGTCGGTCCAGCCGTCCTTCACCATGCAATGGACCAACAGGCTGTCGATGTAGTCCGTGTCGTACACCTGCCGATGCCGGTCGATGGCCTGCAACACGTCCTGCGGCTGGCCCGGAATCTTGGATTGAAGAAACACCCGCTCCCGCGGCAATCCCTTCAGCGCGCCGCCCATCCATTCGAACGTCTTGTACGTCTGCGAGCAGTCGAACCACGTGATTCCCTGATCGTACGCGTATCGAATCAGATCACGAAATCCGTCCCGACCCAGATCGAACTGGACGTTCCCGCTGTTGCTTCCCGTTCCCATCCCCAGCCGGCTCAGCTGGATCCCGGTCCTCCCCAGCATCACTTGATCCACCGCCGTACGCTTCGCGGAACCGCTGCCTGCGGCACCCGCCGCCTCGGCACCGCCCACCGCCACGGCGCCCGCCGCCACCAACGAACTCCGGATGAAGCCACGCCGACTCTGTCCCCGCGGAGGAAGGAATGCTTGTGCCATGACGATGGCCTACCAAAGAAACCGTCCCCGCTCAATACGCGAACCGCGGCCAGGCGCGCCCGCGCGTCGACACCACGACGGGATGCTCGGAGCACGCCCACCAAGCAGCACGTCAACAATCCAAACAACCGGGCTTTTTAAACTGGCTTAATTGGCTTGGTGACAATGGCGGCCTGTTATTTTCAACAATCGGGATATTTCTAATGACATCATTTCAATAACACGGGATTTTTAGATTGCGGAGGATGGGATCGCCCGCCACGCTTCAGGGCATGCCGACCGGTCGTCTGCTCGCGCCACCCGATCATCCCGCCGCCGTCTATCACTGCGTCTCCCGCGTCGTCGATC
>CAZSOV010000322.1:0-8704 GCA_964608505.1 uncultured Verrucomicrobiota bacterium | reverse complement strand
CGATCAGGTTGAAGTGGGTTCGACGCAGGAGATCGCGGCGTGACGCGGGCGGGGAAAGGTCGAGGCCGCGAGCGCGCAGCGCGGCGAGGATGAAGCGGTCCACCTCGGTGCGTGCCCGGGCAGGATCGGCGAGGGTTGGGGGAGCCGGGTTGCGGATGGGTTGGAAGGCCCAGAAATCGCGGGCGCGAGGTTCGTGGGGGTCGGGGGCGGCGGCGGGGACGGCGAAGGCGGCGAAGAGGAGGGCGAGGAGGGCGAGGGGAGGAATGAGAAGGAAGGGAGCGCGGGGCGGGGCGGGCCGCGGGAAGGCGAGGGCGGCGCGGTGGGGCATGGGGGGACTATGGTGGGCGCCATGGATTTCGCCAACCCCCGGATGCGAGGTGCCCGGGCCGATCAGCGGGGACGGAGGGATTCGACGCGGTCGCGGACCTGTTCCCGGGCGTGGGCGAGGTCCTGCGGTTGTTCGAGGGGCAGGTAGGCCGCGCGCATCTTCATTTGGTAGAGCTGGCCGACCCGCGGTTCCGGGATGAACCACTGGAAGTCCCAGGCCGGACACTCGCTGCCACCGCCGGAAGGGGACTGGGAAAACCAGACGTGGTCCCCGGGGTGGAACATCTGAACGAAGGCCATGCCGCGGTAGACCCCGAAGAACCAGGGTTCGGAGAAGCGTAATCGGGAGAATCCGAAGGGCAGTTCGAGCGGGAAGGCGGGATCGTGGGGGAACTCGCGGGCATCCGCGACGCCGCGATGCGTGGCGAGGAGACCGTGCGCGGGGGTCTGCCCGCGCCGCCATAGCGGCGGTGCCCGGGTCCCCTCGGGGACGCCGCGGAAGTGGATGTCGAGGCACTCGGGTTGGTGGATGTAGCTCGCCCAGAACAGACCGCAGTAGCCGTTTCGGAAGGTGTCCCGGCGGGGGATGCATTCAAAGGTCAGCTCGAGGACGCCGTCCGGGAGGAGTTCGTAGCGGTGGCAGCTTTCGAGACCCCAATGCGGCGTCGGCTTCTGGTGGAGCTCGACGACGGATTCCCCGATCACGCGCAGTTCCATGGGGGCGCGGCGCGGTTCGAAGAGGACGTCCCGGGCCTGCACGGTGCCGTCGTGGATATGCTCGAAATTAAGGCCGGAATAGGTCGGGACGAAGAGGCTCCGCTGCTGGCGGACGTGGCGGAGCGCCGCGACTCCGTGATAGCCGGCGGCATGCCCGGGAAGGACCGCATCCGACACGGCCCGGTTGTCGACGATGACCGCCTCCACGTCGCCGCGGCGGAGGATCACGTACTCCTTCGTGGGCACCGTGAACGCGAGGTCCGGACGGGCGAGCGTCGTCACGCCAGGGGCGCCGGGGGCGCCGAGGGCGGCGAGGACCGGAAGGAGGAGGCCCAGGGCGAGGAGGCCGCGGGCGTGGGCGCGGGTTTTCATGGGGTTTTCATGGTTCCGTGCGGGCGATGACCCGGAGGCTCAGGTCGCGGACCTCCATCTCGACGTTGAAGAGGCCGGGAACCTCCCAGCCGAGATTCATGCCCGTGACGCGATAGTCGGCGAGGTTCCGGGATTCGCGCAGGAATCCCCGGTTCCACGCCGTCTCGAGGGCTTCGAGAAAGAGCGGGCGCAGGTCCTTGTCGACCTGGATCCATCCGCGGTCGTGGGCGCTGTGCTCGGAATAAACCTCGCCGCCCGGGGAGAAGATGAACATCGAGGTGCCGCCGGTGTCCTGATGCTTGTGTTCCTTGGGGAAGCGCGCCCGGTCGTCGTAGAGCGGGATGCCAAACCAGACGAGTTTTCCAAAGCCATCGGACGCGCGGTTCCGGTTCTGGATCATCAGGAACATCTGGAATTGGGCGGCGTGCAGGCCGGGGGAGTAGTCGTCCGTGCGGAGGAACTCGGAACGGGCGAGCCGGGCTCCGAGCCGCAGACGCGCCGAGCTCACGCGGTCGAGGGCGGGGGGATCGGCGAAGGTTTGTTCGACGAGAAGATGGACCCAGGGCTCGGCCGAGCGGCGGGCGCGGCTTCGGTACTCGGTGATGGCGTCGACGGCGAGGGACAGATCGGCGGTGTCGGGGCCGGCCAGGCCAAGGCTGACACCGACAGCCTTGCCCGGGTTGGTGGAGCGGCGCGGGCCGGGCTTTGCCTGCACGGGGATTTCGGGGGCCGCCAGGGGAAAGCGGCTGGACCATTGATCCAGATCCCAGGCGGGTTTGGCGTCCGGTGCCAGACCCGGGAGGCGTCCGTAGGCGACGCGCCGGCCCGGGGTGGGCTCAATGAGATGGAAACCGGTGCGGAAGGTGGGATCCGCGATGAGCTCGCGGGGGAGTGCGGACGAGGCGGGGCTGGCGGGCGTCCCTGCCTGGGAGCGGGCGCCGGCCACGGCGGACGCCGCAGCGACGAGAAAGGCGCGCCGGTTCATTGCGGACGGTTCTTCAGGTGGCGCTGCCAGAAGTCGAGCATGGCCTCGTGGAGATGGAGGGTGGTGTTCTGACCCTCGCCGATGCCGTGGGAACGGTTGGGGTAGACGAGGGTCTCGAAGTGCTTCTTGTGATGCACGAGGCGGTCGATCAGCGCTTCGAGGCCCTGGTAGTGCACGTTGTCGTCGCCCGTGCCGTGGACGAGGAGAAGCCGGCCCTTGAGTTGGTGGGCGAAGTGCAGCGGGGAGCCCTCGCGGTAGCCGTCGACGTTGTCGTCGGGCAGTCCCATGTACCGTTCCTGGTAAATGGTGTCGTAGAGTCGCATGTTGGGGACGGCGGCGACGGCGATACCCGCGTGGTAGAGATCAGGGTATTTGAGGAGCGCGTTGAGCGTCATCGAACCGCCGCCACTCCAGCCCCAGATCCCGACGCGGTCGCGGTCGAGATAAGGACGGGATTCCAGCGTGTGCCGAAGCGCCGCGGCCTGATCCGCCGGTGCGAGGATGCCGACCTGGCGGTAGATCGATTTCCGCCAGGCGCGGCCGCGCGGGGCCGGGGTGCCGCGGTTGTCGAAGCTGAGCACGACGAAGCCCTCCTTCGCGAGCAGCCGGTGCCAGAGTTCGCCGCCGCCCTGCCAGCGGTCGGTCACCGTCTGTCCGGCGGGCTCGCCGTAAACGTAGACGATGACGGGGTACTTTCGCGCTGGATCGAAGTCCGGGGGACGCAGGGCGTAGGCATCGACCTCGAGATCGGGGGAGACCCGGGCCCGGAAAAACTCGACCGGCGGGAACTTCAGTTCGGCGAGCTTGTCGGCCAGGGCCTGGTTGTCCTCGAGGACCCGGACCACGGCGTGGTCGGGGAGGGAGACGAGTTCGACGCGGGGCGGGATGCCGAACGAGGACCGGGTGTGCAGGGCCCACTTGCCATTGGGCGAGATCCGGTAACCGTGGGTCCCGGGTTGATCGGCGGGGGTCACCCGCCGGGGCGGGCCGCCCGCGAGCGACGTGCGGTACAGGTAGGCCTGCGTTGCGCTGTCGGGAGAGGCGGTGAAATACAGCTCGCCCGTCTCCTCGACGAATCGAACGAGCTCGATGACGTCCATCCGTTCCTCCAGGAGCCGCTTCGTTTCGCCGGTGCCGGAGTCGACCGCATAGAGCTGGCGCCACCCGTCGCGTTCGCTGAGCCACGGGAAACGGGGGCCCGCTCCGGTCCAGCGATCCCGGGAGCGCACGTCGACCCAGGCGGCATCGGATTCGCGGAAGAGTTCGCGGACCTGGGCCGAATCGGGGGCCGCGACGAAGACGCGGTTGGTGTTCTGAAGACGGTTCAACTGCTGGATGACGAGGCCCGGGCCCCGTTCGGGCCATTCGAGGGAATGCAGGTAGTGTTCGCGCGGGTCGCCGGGAATCTCGAGCCACCGAACGGACGGCGCGTCCAGCGGGATCACGCCGATCCGGGCCGCGGAATTGAGCTCTCCGGTCTTCGGGTAGGGGATCCACTGGATCTCGGGGTACAAACCGGAGACATGGTCCACGAGCGGAAACCGGCGCACGCCCGAGGTGTCGATCTGCCAGAACGCGACGGCCCGTCCGTCGGGACTCCAGCGCCAACCGTCGCGCATCTCGAACTCCTCCTCGTAGACCCAGTCGAACGCGCCGTGGATAAGATCGTCGCCGGAGGAGGACGTGAGCTGGCGGATGCGTCCGGTGCGCAGGTGTTCGACGTGGATCTGGCGGTCGCGGACGTAGCCCACGTGCTGGCCGTCGGGGGAGAGCTTGGCGTGCAGAAGTGAGGACGGCGGGGCGTCGCCGCCGAGCTTCCGGAGCTCGAGACTGGAGCGGTCGAGCACCCAGTAATCGCCCCGGTCATGGTGGCGCCAGACGCGCTTGGCGTTCGTGAAGATCAACAGCTTCGACCGGTCCCGGGAAAAGCGGTAGTCGGTCAGTGACAGTGGCGAGCTTCCCCCCGCCGGGATCAGGTCCTGGGCTGCGACGATCCGATTGGTGGCGCCCGTCGACGGATTGATGAGGACGATGTCCTGCCCGCCCTTGGTCTCCGCTGAATCGACGGTTCGATAATACCCGGATCCATCGTCGGCCCAGGTGCCGCCATGCGATTTGGCGGCGAACGTGTCGCCCTCGTAAATGGACTCGATGCCGAACGTCGGCGGGGCGTTGGTGGCGGGGACTTCGGGCGCCGCGACACAGGGCAAGGCCAGGAGGGCGGCGAGCACGCCGAACGCGGCGGCGGCGCGGAGTGAGTGCATGCGCGACAGGCTATCCGCGCCCCGGCGCCCGCGTCCACGGCGGAGCGCGAGCAGGACCGACGCTTTTCGGCGGTACGGCACGCGAAGTCCGGCTCCGCGCCGCGCGGCACCGGACGGCTAGCGGATGCCGGCGGTGGCGCGGCCCTCGTCGGTCATCATCGCGGGCGACCACGGGGGATCGAAGACGACCTGGACTTCGACCGATTGGACTCCCTCGACGGCGAGCACGGCGGTTTCGACGCCGAACACGAGGCTTTGGACCATCGGGCAACCCGGAGTGGTCACGCTCATGTCGATGGCGACGCGGCCCTCGTCGATCCGCAGGCTGTAGATCAGGCCGAGGTCGACAAGGTTCACTCCGATCTCGGGGTCGATGACGTACCGGAGGGCGTCCCAGATGACCGATTCGGCGGGGTGGCCGTCGGCGACCGGGGAGGGGCAGAGAAGGGGATGGGAGGCAGGATTCATGGGCATGGACGGCGGGAGGGAAACGGTTGCAGCCGGGGATGACGCAGGTGGTCGAGGACGGAGAACGTATTTCGGGCGAATGTGAACAGACTGGCGGCGAGGAGGAGCACGGCCAGACGGGCGAGACCGGTTTGGGCGAGGAGAATGGCACCCGCGCCCGTGACCAGGCCCGCGAGCCAGAGTGCGTACCCGGTTCGTTGCCAGGGCGCGGAGTACATTTCGTGGAGCGCGGGGGTCTTGGATCGTCCGATTTCCCGGCTGTAGACCGAGAACCAGACCAGGAAGGGCAGGATCTTGTAGAGCATGCCCAGGATGGCGAAGGCGAGCACCCCGAAGACGGCGAGGAAACCGTAGAGATTCTCGAAGCGCCCGACCGTCTCGTTCAGGACCAGGCCGGGCCGGGAGAGGGCGAGTCCGATCAGGGCCGTGAGTCCCAGAATGCCCTGCGAGGTGAGGAAGCCGCACAGGCCCCAATCGATGTCCCGCCGGTTGCGATGGCGCACGATGCAGGCGAGTTCAACACCGTACAGCACGAGACCGGCGGCGAGGAGGGCGGCGCCGATGGGCTTGAGGACGTTCTGCAGGAGGATTCCGAAGAACGCGAGTCCCAGGCCGAGATGACCGAGGGCGAGGGAGAGGTTGGCGCGCCACGGACGCTGGATCTCGCCGATCAGGAACATCGGGACGAGGCGGTAGGCGACGGCGACCGTGAGGAGCACGAAGACGCCGACGAGGCCGAGGTGCGCGTGCGCGTGCATGACACCCATGGATTCGAAGCGGGCCATGAAATCGGCGGTGGCCTTCAATCCGGCCAGCGTGGTGGCGAGCATCGGGTGGATGTCGGTGCGTCCGACCAGTTCGTAGGTGCTCTTGGCGGCGGAGATGGCGAGTCCGGCGAAGACCGTGGCCCCGAGCCAGAACAGGGCGCCCGCGATGCCGGTCGAGACGGCGGTCCAGCGGGGCGCGCGGCGCAGCGTCTGGAAGAGGTTCCAGAGGAAGAAGCCCACGCCGAGGGCCAGTCCGGAACCAAAGTGCCCCACGTTCTTCATGTCCCAGACCCAAAAGGCCCAGACCATGCCGGCGACGGAAAGGACGTGGATGGGGAAATGCCACCGGGCGAGGCGCTCGCTGTGGAGCTGGGTTTCCAGCACGACGGGCACCAGCTGGTAGGTGGCGCCGGTGGCGACGGAAAGCAGGAAGCCGAGCACCAGCAGGTGGGTCACGGCGACGATGTGCTGATGGTAGTGGTAGTCGGTGAGCAGTGCCGGACGCGCGATCAGGATGCCCACCGCCAGAAACAGTGACATCAGGCCAGCCAGCATGAACCGCAGGGGGATCGTGACGTCGGGGGCGCCCGACGCGAAGGCATTCGAGGAGGACGTGGAGGGCGTGGGCACGGGGGTGGGGACGACGGTCCGATTCAATCCCGGGGACGGCGAGCCGTCACGACGCGCGTGGGTGGATGTGGGTGACATAGCCGCGTTCGGGGGGTTCGGCCTCGGTGGTGGTGCCCTCGTAACCGCGGTCCCTCAACATGGCCAGCAGATGGACCGGGCGCCGGTCCGTCCGGGCTCGGAGTTCGCCCCGCGTGGGCAGGGAGTCGAGCGCCTCGAGGATGCGGATCATCGGCTGCGGGGGTTCGAGTCCTCGGGCATCGAGCTCAACGACGTTCGCGCTCACGGGAACGAGTATCGGGGAGCCTGGACGCGACGGCGTTGACCGGAATCAAGCCGAGGCCTGGATACGACACGGAGTCGGCGACTACCGAGTCGAGGGGCTCACGTGGCCCGTCGCCGGAACCGGAATCGCGCCGCCTTGTCGTGGCTGGCGCCTGCGCGACTCCCGGTGCCGGCGGTCGCGCTGGTCGACGGGCAGGGCTTACCGCTTCTTGCTGGGGTGGAACAGTTCGTCGCCGCGGAGCCCCGTGAGCTTCTCGAGGCCCGTGAGCAGTTTCCACATGCCGAAGATCATGACCGCCATCGAGGGGATGGTGATGACCGGATAGCTGAGGGCCGTCATGCGCCCGAGCTCCTTGCTGAACTCCTCGGTGCCCGTCGGGCTCTTCAGAATCACCCGGGCGAGAACAAAGTTCAGGACGGCACTGAGGAAGAACGAGCTGGTCAGGATCCAGGAGACTCGCACCAGGAGCTTTTCGAAGCCGGGCCGGTTGCCGTTGGCATCCAGGGTGGATTCCACCTTGGGCACGTCGAGGACCTGATCATTGAAGACGAGCGTGCGGACAAGGGGTTGGCGGGTCTTGAGGCTGAGGGGGATGGCCAGTCCGAGCACCAGCGGGACGGCCGCTTCCTTGACGGCGAACCAGATGCCCGAGATTTTCAGGAGACCCAACCCGCCGGTCAGCGCGGTGCTGACGACGCCGATGATGGAGAACACGTTCCATTCCCGGCGCACGATCAAATCGTAGATGCCGTAGCCGAGCGGCAGGCTGAGGGCCACGATCAAGGCCCACACCGGACCCAGGCGCGACTCCTTGGCCATGGTCGAAAGCACCACCGCCGGAAACACCGCGTTGCAGATCAGGTTGACCCAGAGGTTCTCGCGCTTCCGCGGCGGGCGCATGGGTGGGGTTCCTGGGGTGGGGGTGGGGGTGGAAGCGGGGATCGGATTTGGGGGGAGGGGGGAATCCATGCGGCGCGGCGCGAGGGTTGGCGAGGGCGAGGCGGATGACAAACGTCAAATGCAGTTCGGGTCGGCTGGGCGTGCGGAATCAGGCACGCAGATCACAAGCCGGGACATTTAATAGTCATACCATTCTAAAACCCGGGAGATTTAACTGGATTTCGTGGGGTGGCCTCTGGCAGGGTCCAGGGCATGCCGACCGGTCGTCTGCTCGCTCCGCCTGACCATCCCGCCGCCGTCTATCATTGCGTCTCCCGTGTCGTGGATCGCCGCTTCATCTTCAACGGACCGGAGCGGGAGCATTTCGTTCAACTGCTTCGCGAAGCCGAGGAGTTCTGCGAGGTCCGCATCCTCACCTTCTGTCTGATGTCCAATCACTTTCACATCCTCGTGGAAGTGCCCAGGCCGCCCGAGCCGCACCGCCGGCCCTCGCCCGAACGGGTGCTGGCCAAGCTGGCCAAGCTCTCCGGGCACCAGAATGTCGGGTTGGTCCGGCAGCGGTTCGAGATGTACCGCGAGGCCCGGGACGAGAAGGGGTTGGCGGATTATCTGGCAACGTTCCATGCCCGGCTGTGGCATCTGAGTCAGTTCATGAAGCTGGTGAAGCAGCGTTTCACGCTGTGGTACAACCTGCGGGCGGGTCGGACGGGGACGTTGTGGGAGGACCGGTTCAGGAGCGTGCTGGTGGAAGGGCAGGGGCAGGCGTTGGTGACGATGGCGGCGTACATCGATTTGAACCCGGTGCGGGCGGGGTTGGTGAAGGACCCAAAGGATTATCGGTGGAGCGGCTACGGGGAGGCGGTGGCGGGGAAGCGTCGCGCGAAGGAGGGGATTCGATCGCTGGTGACGGCCCTGCAACGAGGCCGGGAGGAATCTCCGGGCAAGTCGTTGGAGCTGTATCGGGTGTGGGTGTTCCGGGAGGGGGACGAGC
>CAZSOV010000321.1:0-8707 GCA_964608505.1 uncultured Verrucomicrobiota bacterium | reverse complement strand
GCACCTCGACATGCTCATGGTGTGCCATCATCTCGATCCCGATCTTCCCGAGGACGTCGCCTTCGCCGAGAGCCGCATCCGGGGCGAGACCATCGCCGCCGAGGACATCCTCCACGACCTGGGCGCGATCAGCATGATGAGCAGCGACAGCCAGGCCATGGGCCGCATCGGCGAGGTCATCACCCGCACCTGGCAGACCGCCGACAAGATGAAGCGCCAGCGCGGGCGGCTGCCCGAGGAAACCGGCGCCAACGACAACGTCCGCATCAAGCGCTACCTCGCGAAGTACACCATCAACCCGGCCCTCTCCCATGGCGTCGGCCATGTGGTCGGCTCCGTCGAACGCGGCAAGCTCGCCGACCTCGTCCTCTGGCGTCCCGGGTTCTTCGGCGCCAAACCGGAAATGGTGCTCAAGGGCGGCTTCGTCGCCTGGTCGCAGATGGGCGATCCCAACGCCAGCATCCCGACGCCCCAGCCCGTGCTCATGCGCCCCATGTTCGGGGCCTTCGGCACCGCGACCGGCAAGACCTCCCTCGCCTTCGTCAGCCAGGCCTGCCTCGCCGCCCGCGTCGCCGCGAAATACGACCTCTCCAAACGCCTCGTCGCCGTCCGCGGCTGCCGCGCCATCGGCAAGCGCGACATGAAATGGAACTCCGCCCTCCCGCGCATCACCGTCGATCCCGAGACCTACGAGGTCCGGGCCGACGGCGAATTGCTGCGCTGCGAACCGGCCACCGTCCTGCCCCTCGCCCAGCGCTACTCGCTCTTCTGACCGCCGATGTCCGCCGACTGGCTGCTCCTGCAACTTGCCGATTCCGCGTTTCCCGCCGGGTCGCTCGCCCATTCCGGCGGCCTCGAAGCCGCTTGGCAGCACGGCGAGGTCCCGCGGCAGTCCGACTTCCGCGGCTGGCTCGACGCCAGTCTGCGCCAGGCCGCCACCGCCCAGCTCCCCTGGGTCACCGTCGCCCACCGCGAACCGGAACGCCTGGGGGAACTCGACGCCCTCGCCGATGCCTGGCTCGTCCAGCACGTGGCCAACCGCGCCTCCCGCCAGCAGGGGCGCTCGTTCTGGATGGCCACCGGCCAGGCCTTCGCCCTCGCCGACGGCGGTGCCGATCCCCCGCGCCCCGGCCACCTCGCGCCCTTGTTCGGATTCCGCTGCCGCCGCCTCGGCCTGGACCTCGTCGCCACCGCGCGGCTCTTTCTCTTTGTTCAGTTGCGGGGCTGGGTGTCCGCCGGCATCCGGCTGGGCATCGTCGGACCCCTGGCGGCGCAGCAGTTGCAGCATGGCTTCGCCGACCGCAGCGAAGCCATCGCCGCCACCGCCCCCGGCCTCGGCCTCGAGGATCTCGCGCAGACCGCCCCGCTCCTCGACCTGTGGCAGGGTGCCCAGGACCGGTTTCCGTCACGACTGTTTCAGAGCTGACCGAGGAACACCCATGAACCACCACCACCACGGTCCCGCGGGCCTCCGGCTGCATCGGGATCCCCACCCCACCCAGACTCACGGCCACGGCCACGGGCATGGGCATGATCATGATCACCCTCACGACCATGGTCATGGTCATGCGCATGGCCATACGCACGAGCCCATGGAGCATCCCGGGCATTTCCACGAGCGCGACCAGCCCCTCGACCGCGATTACGGCCGGCGCGCCTTCACCGTGGGCGTGGGTGGGCCCGTCGGCAGCGGCAAGACCGCGCTCATGCTCCAGCTCTGTCGCGCGCTTCGCGACCGCCTCCGCCTGGCCGCCGTCACCAACGACATCTTCACCCGCGAGGACGGCGAGTTCCTCGTGCGCCACGAGGCCCTGGCCGCCGATCGTATCCAGGCCGTCGAAACCGGCGGCTGCCCGCATGCCGCCATCCGCGAGGACATCACCGCGAACCTCATCGCGCTCGAGGACCTCCATCGGCGCCACGGCACCGACCTGCTCCTGATCGAGTCCGGCGGCGACAACCTCGCGGCCTGCTTCAGTCGCGAACTCGCCGACTACACCATCCAGGTCATCGACGTCGCGGGCGGGGACAAGATCCCGCGCAAGGGCGGGCCGGGCCTGACGCAGAGCGATCTCCTGGTCATCAACAAGACCGACCTCGCGCCCGCGGTCGGGGCGGACCTCGACGTCATGGCGCGCGACGCGAGGACGATGCGCGGCACGGGACCCTTCGTGTTCGCCCAGGTGAAGAACGGCGTCGGAATGGAGGCCATCGTGGGGCACATCCTCCACGCCTGGCAGCACGCCCGCGGCGTCCCGCACCGGCATTGAACCCCGCGGCGCCTTTCGGAGCGCGTCACCAGGGGCGGTAGGGCACCTGGAGTTGGCGCAGGCGCTCCCGGTGCACGGCGAGGCGTTCGAGGAAACCGTCGTAGTCACGGTCGCCGCGCGGAGTCCAGAGTACCTCCGCCAGGGCCGCGGCGCGGGGGTAGGTCATGTACATCCGATGCGCGGGCGTCGCGATGAACTCGCCCCACAGCTGCGCCTGCCCGCCGAGCACGTGTTTCGCGGCCTCGGGGCCCAGGGCGGCGGGAATCGGTTCGTAGCGGAACACCTTTTCCAGCGGCACGAGGCCGCCGATGGCCCTGGGTTCCCGGTCCGGCGGTCCCTGGTAGTAGTCGAAGTAGGTGTGCGAGGTGGGGGCCATGATCACGTCGTGCCCCGCCCGCGCGGCCGTGATGCCGCCGTCCTCGCCCCGCCAACTCATCACCACCGCACCGGGGGCGAGTCCTCCCTGGAGAATCTCGTCCCACCCGATCAACCGGCGTCCGCGGCGCGTCAGGAACTCATCCATCTGCCGTATGAACCAGCTGTGCAGCCCGGCTTCGTCCTTCAGCCCCTGCTCGCGGAGGAACGCCTGCATCTCCGTGGATTTCTTCCAGTGCTCGATGTTGGCCTCGTCGCCGCCGATGTGGATTTGCCGGGCGGGAAACAGCTCGAGCACCTCGGCCAGGACATCCTGCATGAACGCGACCGTCGAGGGGCGCGGGGCAACGACGCCTTCGTGCGCCGTCCAGCGTTTCCCGGGCGGCAGCGCGGCCAATCGGTCGGGGTGAAGGCCGAGCATCGGGTATGCCACGATCGCGGCTCCGGTGTGCGCGGGCATCTCGATTTCCGGCACCAGCGTGATGTGGCGTGCCGCGGCATAGGCGACCAGGTGGCGGATGTCGTCCTGCGTGTAGTACCCGCCCGCCTGCCGCCCCGCCTCGGGGCCGCGCTGCAGGGCGGTGAAGTCCATGAGCGATCCGATCCGAACCAGCTCGGGGTACTTCCGGATCTCGAGCCGCCAACCCTGGTCGTCGGTGAGATGGATCTGCAGGCGGTTGAACTTGTGCGCCGCCATGACGTCCAGGTAGCGCTCGAAGTCCGGGACCGGGATGAAGTGCCGGGCCGGATCGACGAGCAACCCGCGCCAGCCGAAGCGCGGGCGGTCGACGATCCGGACGCCGGGCACCTGCCACGCCGTTCCCGGGGCCGGGGTCGAACCGAACACGGAGGGCGGCAACAACTGCCGGAGCGTCTGGCACGCGTAGAACAACCCGGCCGGGGCCGCCGCACGGAGCGTGACGCCGTCCCGCCCGGCCTCCAGTTCGTAGCCCTCCCCGCCCAGTCGGTCTCCGAGCGAGGCCTCGAGGGTCAGGGCGATGCTGTCCCGCGGCGACGGGGACTGCACGGGAGTCAGGCGAAATCCCAGGGCGGGGGCCAGGGCCTCGATCAGCTTGCGGGCTTCGGGCTCGGCCTCGCCCCGCGCGGCGACGCGGGTCGAGGCGGTGATCACGAATGTCCCGTCCCGGTGGTCCAGGGCGACGGGCCACGGAATCAAGGCGATGGGGGGCTGGGCAGGCAGGAGGGGAGCCGAGATTCCCAGGCACGCGGCCAGGGCGGCCATCCCGAAGCGGATCCAGGATCGGTGAACCGGTGTGATCATAGGGCGCCCACGGTCGTTTCGTGGATGACCCGCACGCTCCTTCCCGTCGCCCACCCTGTCGAGTTCCCGGGGACGGCAGGCCACGCGATGGGTGCAAATTGCCGAACGGCAAATCGGAGGTCGGTGGGCACGGGAAAGGGGCAGGCCGTCCGGAGGGTTCCGACCGACCTGCCCGGCGCGGGAAGCATCCGGCGTGCCATGCGAACGGTGGGGCCGGGCGGTTCCGGGTTCAACCCGGGACACCGCCGGAGCCCGACTCCGGCATCATAGGGTGCGCGACGAAGGGTTTGCGGCGACGCCGCAACGCCCCGGAGCACGGGTGTTGGCCCGCCTCGGCGGCGGTTCGCTGGACACGGGCAGGAGGGGTTCGGCGCCCGGATCGTGCGGGGCACGCCTCCAGGCCAGGGACCGTGGCCCGTTCCCGGGATTTCCGGGTCCCGAACCCGGGAAGCGCCGGGGGGCGGGTCGTGCTATTGCAGGGGCTTCCAGTTGACGTGCTTGTAGCGCTCGTAGACCCAGCGGAAATCGCGGTTGTCCTTGCCGCCGCCCGTCCAGTTGAACGTCTGGTCCGCCTTGCCGTTGGCCGCCGCCGTGGCGGCTTTGATGGTGGTGCCCTCGACCCACTTGTGGTTCTCGGCATGCCCGTCGACGAACCCCAGGGTGCTGACGTTGCCGTGGAAGATGGCGAAGGGGTCGATCCAGCCGGGCGGATTCACGTTCAGAACCCAGGTGCCGAGGTTGTAATTCCGGGGATCCGATTCCTCGAGGAAGACCATGGCGTTGGAAGGCTCGAGGATTTCGGTCATCCGCTTGTAGTTGTCGGTCCCCCAGCCATCCAGTCCGGCCATGCCGTTCGCCTTGGAGTAGCTGTCGTAGGCCCAGCCCTAGCCCGGCTTGCGGCGTTTCGTCCGGAGGTCGCCGGGACAATGGTACGAGCCGTAGGCGGCGGCGTACTTCGTGAGGGGCGAGTTGCTCAGGCCGTTGAAGACCCGGCGCAGGGCCTCGCTCGGGTTGATGCCCCCGGCGATGTCGGGGCGTGGCCCCAGCCAGAACCCGCCCGCGTACAGTTCGATGTTGCCGGTCTCGCCGCGGTAATTCGTGGGCAGGATGCGGTCGTCGTTGTCACCGGCGTAGAGGTTCCAGGCCAGGAGGAGTTGCTTCTGGTTGTTGAGGCACGCGGCGCCGGTGGCCTTGTTCTTCGCGTTGGCCAGGGCGGGAAGCAGCATGCTCGCCAGGATCGCGATGATCGCGATCACGACCAGCAGCTCGATCAGGGTGAAGGCGGAGGCCAGCGGGGTCCGGGGCATCCGTCGTTCGTTCGGGGCAGGGACGAAGTGCATGGGAGTTCGGTAACACCCCGAGAATAGGGAACGCAACGCGGGCTGGAAACGGGCCTTTCGACGCACGGTCACGAACCGGCGCCTCTCCGAGTTGTCACGAACCCCTCAAGGTTCCCGGACCGGCGGGATGGCGGAAGCCGGGGCCTGCCTCCGCCCGGGGGACGGAACTGGGAGGACGGTTACGACCCGGACTCTCCGGTCCGTACCCCGGGTTCGGGATGCGGCGGGGCAGGGAAGGTGCGCCTCCATGCCGGATTGTCGTTCGGTCGGGCGGCGTCGGGGCCCCCGGGGCCGCCGTCGTCGATGCAGTCGGGACCAATGCCATCGCCATGGACGACATATCCATCGGGGAGCCGGCGGTACCGCACGCTCCGCCCGGGATCGAAGGGGTCGGAGGGAACCTCCGGCAAATAGGTCGGGACGAGTTCGGTCAGGCTCTCCGGGAGTCGTCCGCCATGGGCGAGGCGCCAGCGTTCGATGGCCACGACCGTGCGGGCGTTGGCGAGGGTGGCCTGCCGGGCCAGGTCGTCGGCGGTGAGTTGCAGCAGGCGCGGCTCGAGGTGGCGGTCGACGAGGTCGTCCAGACGAAGGCTGCGGGCCAGGCGGGCGAACGCGGATTCGGGCGGGGGCGCACCGTCCCAGGGATGGGAACTCAGGGCGGCCAGGGCCGCCATGCGTTCGCCCGGGGGGAGGCGGGCGGCGGCGACCCGGTGGTTCCAGCGTTGCAGGGAGCGGGCCCGGAGCGATTCGGTGGGGAGCATCCGCAGCAGCCCGGTCCCCAGAGGGGGGTGCGGGCTGCCGGTCAGATACGTCCACATCCGCGACAGGTCCGAGCGCAACCAAGCCTGCAGGGCGCGCTCGGCCTGCAACATCTCGACGAGCAGGTCCCGGCGGCGGGGCAGGGCGCGTTCGAGACGCTGCCATTGGGCATCGGAAAGCGCGAGGCGGTCCAGGACGGGCGGCATGGCGCGCAGCGTGATGGCTTCGACCGCGAGTTGACCGACGGAGCCGATCAAACCGCCGCATCCCGACAGCCGGGCCATCTGGAGGCCGCGTTCCAGCGCGGTGACGGCCCGTTCGGCGTCGCCGGTCTCGGTGGCGTGCACGATCTCGAGCTCCAGACAGCGGGCGAGCTCGATGTCGGTAAAGACGCGGAACTCGTTTCTGCCCAGCCAGCCCCTGTCCCAGTTGTGACGCTTCCGAAACCCGGCGAGGTCGGTGCGGAGGAGGACGTCGAGGGCAGGCCGGTTCGAGGCGATGATCAGGGCGAGCTCGTGCCGGGCGTCCGGGGGGAGGGCCAGGCCGCGGGTCGGAAGCAGGTGGCGGGTGCGATCACCGAGGGCGTGGTGCGCGGGCAGTTGGTCGACGAAAGCGTCGAAATCGTGCGCCGGATCGGGGTCGGGGTGAAGACGGGCGAAGTCGGCCAGGTGGAAGGGCTCGCCGGCGGCGCGGAGGGCGGCGATGCGGCTCTCGAGGGAAGGACCGCCGCGGCGGGCGACCAGGATCACGGCCAACGCCAGGGCGGCACCCAGGATGGCCATCCCCCACCGACGTCGGGCGGTTCGGCGTGCGCAGCGGCGGGATGCGGGGCGGGATCCGGGGCGTGCCTGCGGGGACGGTGAACCCATCACCGGAAGTTATCGGACGACGGGGGTGCTCCTTGAAGCGGCGAGTGAACGCAAGAACTGCATACCAATTGCCAGTTTGGGTTGAGACAGGCGTGGGCGCGGTGTCGCACAAACGCGGGCGCGTCGACCACGGCTTGCCACTCCAGGCAGCAAAATCCGGGGAGCGGGTCGCGGAACGGCGGTGCGGATGGATCGGAACGGGACGCAGGAGACCACCATGATCGCGTCGATTGCACGGAAGAAGCAGGGTCGGTTGCGGGAGGTGCTGGAACACGCCAGCGGGGACAAGCGGTTCAAGATCCTCGAGGTGCACATGAAGAAGCACCAGTTCCGGCAGGACACGTTGATCGAGGTGCTGCACAAGGCCCAGGAATTGTTCGGATACCTGGAGGACGACCTTCTGTTGTTCGTGGCGTACAAGCTGCGGCTGCCGCCGAGCCGGGTCTACGGGGTGGCGACCTTCTATCATTTCTTCACGCTCAAGCCGAAGGGCGAGCATACCTGCGTGGTGTGCATGGGCACGGCCTGCTACGTGAAGGGGGCCGACAAGGTGATCGCGGCGGTGGAGGAGGAATTGAAGATCCAGCCGGGCGAGACGACGCCGGACCACAAGGTGTCCTTGCTGACGGCGCGGTGCATCGGGGCGTGCGGCATCGCGCCCGCGGTGGTGTATGACGGGACGGTGACGCCGCGCCAGACGCCGGAGTCCACGCTGGCGCAGGTGAGAAAGTGGGTGGTGCGATGACCTCGAACGACCTGGTGCAGATCAAGACGACCGAACTGGCCGCGCGGAAGCGGATCACGCTGCGCTGCTGCATGGCGGCGGGCTGCATGTCCTCCGACGCGAAGGGCGTGAAGGAACGCCTCGAGGCGGCGGTGGACGAGGCCGGTTTGCAGGATGAGATCGAGGTGCGCGGCGTGGGCTGCATGCGGTTGTGCTGCGAGGGGCCGCTGGTTCAGGTCGATCCCGAGCGCGCGTTGTACGTGAAGGTCACCCCGGAGAACGCGCCGGCCATCGTGGCGGCGATCCGCGGCGAGGCGGTGGACCTGCCGAAGGGGGATCCCGACGCCGCGTTCTTCACGCGCCAACTGTCCATCGTTCTCGCCAACAGCGGGCTCGTGGATCCCGAGCGCATCCAGAGCTATGTCGCGGCCGAGGGCTACCGCGCGCTGCACGAGGTGTTGAACGAGATGACCCCCAAGGAGGCCGTGGAAACCGTCGTCAAGAGCGGGCTCCGGGGCCGGGGCGGGGCTGGATTCCCGACCGGGGTGAAGTGGGGCACCGTCGGCAAATCGCCGGGGCCGAAGAAATACGTGGTGTGCAACGCGGATGAGGGGGATCCGGGGGCGTTCATGGATCGCAGCGTGCTCGAAAGCGATCCGCACAGCGTGCTGGAGGGCATGGCCATCGCGGCCTACGCGGTCGGGGCCGACCAGGGATACATCTACGTGCGCGCGGAGTATCCCCTGGCCATCTCCCGGTTGCAGATCGCGATCAAGCAGGCGAAGCAGTTGGGCGTCCTGGGCGCCGGGATCTTCGATTCGCCCTTTAGCTTCAACATCGACATCCGGATCGGGGCGGGGGCCTTCGTCTGCGGCGAGGAGACCGCGCTCATGGCCTCGGTCGAGGGCAAACGCGGGACGCCCCGACCGCGTCCGCCGTTCCCGGCGGAGAGCGGGTTGTGGGGCTGCCCCACCCTGATCAACAACGTGGAGACCCTGGCGAACGTGCCGCCGATCTTCCGGCACGGAGCGGAATGGTTCGCCGGAATCGGCACCGAGAAAAGCAAGGGCACGAAGGTCTTCGCGCTC
>CAZSOV010000320.1:0-8719 GCA_964608505.1 uncultured Verrucomicrobiota bacterium | reverse complement strand
AGTTCATGAAGCTGGTGAAGCAGCGTTTCACGCTCTGGTATAACCTGCGCGCGGGGCGGACGGGGACATTGTGGGAGGATCGCTTCAAGAGCGTGCTGGTGGAGGGTCAGGGTCAGGCGCTGGTGACGATGGCGGCGTACATCGATCTGAACCCGGTGCGGGCGGGGTTGGTGAAGGATCCGAAGGACTACCGCTGGAGCGGGTACGGGGAGGCGGTGGCGGGGAAGCGGCGAGCGAAGGAAGGGATTCGATCGCTGGTGTCGGCGCTGCAGCGGGGGCGGGAGGAATCGCCGGGCAAGTCGTTGGAGCTGTATCGGGTGTGGGTGTTCCGCGAGGGGGACGAACGGCGGACGGGTGTGGGCGAGGACGGTCGTCCATTGCGGGGCTCGTTGACGCGGGAAGCCGTGGTGGGGGTGTTGGAGGGCAACGGGCGCTTGCCCTTGGGCGAGTACCTGCGATGTCGGGTGCGGTATTTCACGGCGGGGGCGGCGTTCGGGAGCCGGGAGTACGTGGAAGGGATCTTCGGGGCATACCGGGCGCGGTTCGGGAAGAAGCGGCGAAGCGGGGCCCGGCGGGTGCGGGGTTTGGAGGGGACGGAGGCGTTCGTCTTGCGGGATCTGAAGAAGGCGGTCTTCGGGTAGGGGGCCGCGACCAAGACGAAGAACCGAAGTCGCGCGGAGATGGAATCCACCCACGCGATACGGCTGCCTCCCCTCGCCATTCGTGTCCTGCCGAGATCAGGGCCGTTGACAGAGTTCTGCGTGGAACTGCGATGTGGGGCCGGCGAGCGCCGAGTCGCCCCTTTCGCCTCTTGATTCGCCTGCTCGGATCGCCCCGCGACCCGGTTCGCCGTCGCGCGGACGCCAGGGCGGGGAGTCGGTTGCGGGCCCTGATCGACCTTGTCCATCGCCCTGCTGCCGGGATTCGGGACGGCATCTTTTTGCTCCCCCCCGAAGGGTGCATGACGGAGGTTCGAACCGTGCCCGGCCCGACGCCCGAGAATCCGGAATTGAACCTGCGCGATGCGGGGTCGCTTCCCTCCGGTGCGCGCCTTCACGTCGTGCTCGACGCCGCGCTCGGGGCCGCCCGGTTCGAATGGCTGGCCCCGGAGGAGGAGCGGATCCTGGCGAGCGGGAGGGTGTCCCTCGCGGCTTCGTCGCGTATCTGGTTCCTGTGCGTGCTGGAATGGAAGGGTCTGTTCCCGGGGCCGCCGGAGGCGGATCGCGCCGGCGCGCAGCCTTCCTCGATTCACGCGCTGGTCCGGAGGCTGCTGCGGCGTCGGCCCGTCGCCGACGAGGCCATCCGCGTGGGGGTCCGTTTCGCGCGGGACTGGAATGGGCTGAGTCCGGGGCGGGATTATTTCGTCAACCGCCCGCCGAACGTGCCTCCCGCCACTTGGATCGGTCGTTGGTTGAGCGATTTCGAATCCCTGGCCAGCACCCTCCGGCAGGAGGGGAAGCTGACGTCGGAAGACCTCCCGAGACAGGCGATGCAACGGCTGATCGAACGGTGCGTTCGCCCGCACTCGCCCGCTTCGGTGGCGCCGGACGGCACGGGCGTCCGGGAGGGCTCCCCCGGGTCCGCGGGTTCCCGGGCTCGCGGAACCCCGCCGGCCACCTCGGGGAAACCGGGTCGACCGAACCGGGGAGCGACGGGGCGGAGCGTTCGCACCCCCGCGGCCTCGGCGGCGCCTCCGGTGCCGGTGCCGGTGCCGGTGCCGGTGCCGGTGCCCCGGCGTTCCCGCCCCCCCGCGCCGCCGGTCCCGGTCCGGATCGAGACGCCGGCCCTGGGGTTGCAGGAGACCGCGTTCGAGATTGGCAACCTCCGGACGTGGTTCCTGCGGGAGCAGGCGGCGCGCTGGTGGGTCTCCAACCAGGCCGACGATTTGCTGTCACTGCCCCATTGCCGCATCCGGCGTTTCGAGTACCAGATCCGCACCGTACTCCGGGTCATCGGCCCGTTGCGCGGACGGGCGCTGCTTTCGGACGAGGTCGGCCTCGGCAAGACCATCGAGGCCGGGCTCGCGCTCAAGGAGTGGCTGACGCGCGGGATGGTGAAGCGGTTCCTTGTCCTCACCGTGCCCTCGCTGGTCGACCAATGGGCGGAGGAACTGGTGGACAAATTCGATCTGACGGTGGCGACGACGAATCGCGAGGACGCGCGTGCCGAGGGCGGACGATTCTGGCGCGACCACCCGGGCATCGTGGCCAGTCTGTCGACGCTCAAGCAGCCGGCGCATCTCGAGATCGCGCGGACCGTGAACTGGGACCTGATCATCGTCGACGAGGCGCATCATCTGCGCGACCGGGAATCCCAGGCCTGGCAGGCGGTCAACGTGCTTCCGCGGCAGTTCCTCCTGCTCCTCACGGCGACGCCGGTCCAGAATTCGCTCGAGGAACTCTACCACCTCGTGACCCTGCTCCAACCGGGACAACTTCCCTCCCCACGGGAGTTCCAGGCCCGGTTCATCGATCCCAAACGGCCCCGGCAGCCGCGTGAACCCGACGAACTCCGGCGGTTGCTCGGGCAGATCATGGTGCGCAACACCCGCGCGAACGCGGGTCTCCAGCTGCCGCCGCGCCGTGCCGAGACCGTCCTGTTCGAGGCGACCCCCGAGGAGGCGTCGTTCCGGGAGCGGTGGGAGCGGGAGTTGCGGTCCGAACTGGCCCGACTTCCCGCCGGCGTGGCGAGCCTGTGGGGACGGCTGCTGCTCCAGGCGGCGGGCAGCAGTCCGGCGGCGTGGCGCGGGGCGTTGTTGCGTTTCCCCGCGGCCGAGCGCGCCAACGCCTGGCGCCAAACCGCCCCGTTCGAGACCGGTTGGCGGCGCAAATGGGAACTGCTCCTTCCCATCGCCCGCGGCGAGGGCGGCGTTGTGATCTTCACGCAGTTCCTCGAGACCCAGGCCGCCCTGGCCGAGGCGCTCCGCGCCGCCGACGTGCCCGCCTGGGTCGTCAACGGCTCCACGCCCGCGGCGGAGCGTCACCCGATCACCGAGTCCTTCCGGGCCGCCGGGGGTGCCCTCCTCCTCACCCACTGCGGCACGGAAGGGCGCAACCTCCAGTTCTGTCATCGCCTCGTGAACTTCGACCTGCCCTGGAATCCCATGGAGATCGAACAGCGCATCGGACGCCTCCACCGCCTCGGCCAGGAACGTCCCGTCCGCATCCACAACTTCGTCCAGGCCGGCTCCCTTCAGGAGCACCTGCTCGACGTCCTCCAGGAGAAGCTCAACCTCTTCGAGCTCGTCGTCGGCGAGGCCGGACTCGTCCTGGGCGAACGCTTCGGCGGCGACGAGTTCGCCGAGGAAATCCTGCGGCGCTGGCGGCATTCCGAAGGCCGCGTCGCCGAGGCCATCCGGGGGCTTGGCGACGAACTCGCCGCCGCCCGGGATGGCTATCGCCAGATCCAGGAACTCGACCGCACCCTGTTCTCCCGGGATTACGAGGCCCTGCCGTGAAGCTCGCCCGACTGCAACACGATCCGGGTGCCCTCGCCGATTTCTACGAGGCCTCCCTCGAATCCCTCGGCGCCCTGTGCGAACGCTCCTGGCATGACGCCCTGCGGGTCATCGCCGAGGGCCGCTCCGCCCGCCTGTGGAACGACGACGGGTCCCTGCACGAGATCGAGCTTCAGTTCGTTCCCGCCGGTTCCTCGGGACCCCGCGAGGCCGCCCGCGACATCTTCCCCGGTTGCCCGCTGACCTTCCGCCTCGCCGAGGCCCTCCTCCCCGATCCGCCCGCCGTCGACCGCGTCGTCTGGAGCGTACGCGAGGCGCAGCGCCCGCCCCTCCCCGAAGTCGCCCTCAAGCTCTGGCGCGCGCAATGGCCCGGCGACGGCGTGTGGCGCCTCGAGTCCCCCTTCCGGCCCGTCCACCATTTCTCCCTGGTCGCCCTCGTCCGCGCCGAGATTCAGGCCATCGACCAGCATTGGTTCCTGCATCGCGTCGCCGTCGCCCTGTGTGACGGGCAGGCCGACGAGTCCCTCGCCCAATCCCTTGAGTTCGCCGAGATCGATCGCGCCCCGAATCCCGCTCCCGCCTGGCCCGGCTGGGACCCTGTCCACTGGCGGAGCTGTCTGGACCGCGTGCTCGCCGGGGAGATCGCGCCGGACCTGACCGCGATCCGCGAGCGCCAACAGCGTCACCTCCAGCGCGAACTCGATCGCATCGACGATTACTTCGAGGGGTATCTCCGCGAGCTGGAGCAGCGGTCGGGGCGGGCCGAGGGCGCGCGGCTCAAGGCCAGGGAGCGGGTGGCCGCCGCCCGCGCCGAGCACGAACGCCGCCGGGCCGATCAACTCCACCGGCACGAGGTCCGGGTCGTCCCGCGTTTCGATGCCCTCCTGCTGGTTGCCGAGCCCGCCTGGGAGGCCGTGGTCACTTCGGGCCCGCGCGGCGACGTGCATACCCTGCCCGCCCGGTTCGTGCCCCGCTCCCGCCGCTGGCATCCTCTCCCGGCCAGGCCCGGCGTCTGACGACGGCAGACATGAACCGCGGAGGCGGGGCGGGCGGGGCCGTGGAACCGGCGACTCGGTACTCGCCGGCCCCACCGGGAAAGGTGGCGGCACGGGAGCCCAGGCAGGCGCAACGCGCAGCGTCCCGCTTGA
This sequence comes from uncultured Verrucomicrobiota bacterium, assembly GCA_964608505.1. Classification (GTDB taxonomy): domain Bacteria; phylum Verrucomicrobiota; class Verrucomicrobiia; order Limisphaerales; family CAIMTB01; genus CAIMTB01. The sequence goes on along the minus strand of CAZSOV010000320.1, from coordinate 4,114 downwards.
TCGCTCAATGGGGCGGGGCTTTGGAGTGATCCTGGCGGAGAAGCTTGCCGTGGACGCTCCAGCGGGGCGTCGGCTTCACCACGGGCCCGTACCCGAGGCGGAGGAGGATCTGAGGGAACCCGGCGTCGCGTCCGAGCAGGCACGCGAGTTCGCCGCGGAGGCTGTACACCTCGATGGGTTGGTTGAGGTGCGAGACGGAGACGCCGCTGGCCTGGGCCGCGAGCAGCACGCGCCCGAGCGCCTGGCCGGCACGCAGCCAGGTCAAAGGGTCATCGTCGTCGGTGCCGAGCACGGCGAGCACGGGGGAGTGAAGGGCGATGTCGGCATCCCGCGCCGCGTGGTCATGGCCCCGGTTGAACGTCCGGATCAGCGCCGGCCCCGCGAAGGACATCCAGTCGCGGATGCCGAGATCGCGACAGGGGATGCCGTCGGCCTGGTGTTCGGGATCCATGCGCACCCAGTGGGCCAGTTCCTTGCGGAATTCGGGGTCGGCCCACTGGACCTTGTCGGCGCGCGCGACGAGGTCCGCGACCGCGGTGCGCCCGGTATCGTCGGCGAGCGCGACCAGCCAGGCGCCTTCCTTCGCGGCGGCCTCGCCGAGGTCGTCCAGAATTTCGTCCGGGACAACCTCCGGACGGAACGGTTCGCGGTTGGTGCGGCGGTCCCTGATGGCGTGGAAGAGGAAGACATCCTCCGAGGGGGTGTCCTCCTGGAGGTGCAGGATGAACCGCGCGAGGAACAGGGGGTTGGTCGGGTCGGGCAGGAGGTCGTACGTGTGGCCTTGTCCGTGGTACCCGGCGGCGACCCGCAGGTGGAGGAGGGCGGCACCGCAGGCGAGGTGGAGTTCGCGTCCGAACGGATCCACGGCAGCCAGCAGGCGGCGGCGATCGGCGTACATCTCGACGTCGTTGGCATTGAGCCGGAAAAGCCAGGGTTGGGAGTTGTGCGGCGAGGGCGCGAGAATCGCGTAGCCCAGAAGCGCCTCGAGGCGGTCCGAGGCAAAGCCGTCGGCGGGAAAATTCTCGGGGGCGATGGACCAGGGTTGGAAGTGGGTGTTCATGGCGGCGGTGGTTGGCCGATGACCGAGGGGGAGCACCGATGACCGGGGAACGGGGGTAATCGGGGGTTGCGACGGGGACAACGCTGGCAGGAGGCGGGGAAAATGCCTCGGAAATGTGGGGAACGGGCGGGCGATCAGAAGCCGAGAAGATTGCCGAGGGCGTTGAGGAAGGTCTGGAGGACGCGCCGGAAGGGGTTGCCGGCGGCACGGGAGTCGGGGGCGGCGGCGGTCTGGCGGAGGAAGGGTTGCTGGCCGTCGAAGCGGTAGTCGAAGAGGGAGGTGTGATCGCGGAAGAACGGCCAGAAGGTCTCGGTGCGCACGGCGGCGAAGCGGGACCGGGAGTCGTAGCCAAGGATGAGGGCTTCCTCGACGACGACGGGGCGGGAGTTCTGGACGAGGTCGACGCCGGCGTGGCCGGTGACGTAGAGGGTGCCGGAGCCGGAGAAGAGGATGTGCCGGAGTCGTCCGGCGATCCAGGCGTGGAGACTGCCCAGGCGCCAGCGGGCGTGCATGCGGATGTCGCCGCGCACCGCGACGACGGCGCCGGGGTGAAGGACGAGTCCGGGGTGACGATCGAGTTCGAGGGCGATGAGGTAGGCGTTGGGATCGGCGGCGGCGGTCAGGTGGGCGGTGCCGCCGGATTCGCCGGGGCGGGCGGTGACCTCGGTCATCTCGTGGAGTCCGGCGGCGTAGCTGGTGAACGGGGAACGCCAGTCGAAGAGGAACCGGGTGCGTTTGGCGAGGGATGGGTCGTACTGCTGCAACCACGCCATGCGGGTGAGGAGCGGTTGGGCGGGGTGGATCGCCACCTCGAGGACCTTGCCGGAGGCGAGGGCGCGGCAGGAACCGGGGACCTCGCCGGGAGTGAGTTGGAGGGGCGTCGCGAAGCGCGCGAGGGGCGCGATGCCGAAGTACCAGAGCGCCTTGGCGAGGAACGGGCCGGCCAGGAAGGCGAGGACCGCGAGGGCGAGCAGGCGCCAGGTGCGTCGGGCCGCGCCGAGCAGGCCGATGTAGAACTCGTCGAACCGCGCCTCGACGGCCTCGCAACGGCGGAGGGTTTCGTCATGGATGGCCCTGGCGCGGTCGCGGGCGGTCTGGGCCGAGGCGACGGCGGCATTGGCGGCCTGAAGCCTGGCTTTCCATTCGAGGTGATCGAGCGGATGGAGGAGTTGGTTGGGGCGCGCGGCCTCGAGGGCGGCGCGTTGGGCTTCGAGGTCCAGGGCCCGACGCCGGAGTTGCTGCCAGTCGGCGAGTTGCTGGTCGATCTGGCCGCGCAGGACGGCGGCCTCGGCGCGGAGGTTCTTCTGGTCCTTCACCCAGAACCAGAGGAAGGCGGCGGCGACGAGGAGGCTGGCGACGAGGAGGACGGCGACGAACTTGGTCGCCACGAGGCGCAGGACATCGAACAGCAACTTCACGGCGCGGACGGTACGACGCCAGAGTACCACGAATGAACGCGCGCGGACATGAAGGGCTGGGGGGGTGGGGCGGAGGCCGGGCCCGGACAAACGGGCGACTCCGGAACCTCCCGGGGGGGGATCATGGGTGTCGAAGCGGGTCCAGGGGGCGGTTCGGGGATGGCTAGGCGCGGCGGGTGGCGGCGTCCGACGAGAAGACGCGATCGGCCTCCTCGAGCACCTCCTTGGAGCCGATGTCGTACCAGACGCCGGGCACCTGCCAGGTCTGGAAGGGCACGCGCTCGCTCATCCATTGGACCAGGCGCCCGGGTTGGTCGGGGTTGTTGCCGTCGGCGACGTACTGCCGGATCAGGGGGAGGACGTGGCGGGGATAATAGTAGAGGGCGATGCCGGCGAGGGTGGTGGTGGGTTTCGGGGGTTTCTCCACGAAGCTCAGGAGACGTCCACCGGCGTCGGTTTCCACCGTGCTGTATTTGCTGGCCAACTCGAAGCTGCCGACGTCGTAGATGCCGAGGACGGGGGTTTTGTGGCGGCGGCAGACCTCGCCGAAGCCGTCGAGGGAGTGACTGAACAGGTTGTCGCCGGCGACGACGACGAGGTCGTCCTGGACGTTCTCCCGTTCCAGCACGAGGTGGAGGTCGCCGATGGCGCCGAGCTTGGTGGCGTCGTCCCGGGAGCCGTCATCGATGACCTTGAACTCGCAGCCCCGGCCCGGACGGTACCCGCACGACCAGCGCTCGAAATGGCCGGCAAACTTGGCATTGGTCACGATGTAGACCTGGTCCAGGGCGCCGACGGCCGGAAGTCGGTCGAGGATATGCTCGATCATCGGCCGTCCGGCGACGGGCAGGAGGGGTTTCGGTTGGTTGAGAGTGAGGGGATAGAGGCGAGTCGCGTATCCGGCGGCCAGGACCAGGGCTTTCATGCGGCAGAGGGAACGGAGGGCATTTCGGGGAACAGGGTGGGGGCGATCCGGCGGGCGAGTTCCTGGGCGCGGGCGAGCACGACGGCCCCGGTGGCCTGGTCGACAGCCCATCGGGCGAGCGCCTCGGCCTCGTCGAGGCGGGTGCGACGAATGAGGTGTTTGATGCGCGGCACGGAAGGCGGGGCGGCGCTGAGTTCGTCGACCCCCAGTCCCAGCAGGAGGGGAACGAGGACCGGATCGCCGGCCATCTCGCCGCAGACCCCGACCCAGCGTCCGGTCCGCCGGGCGGCCTCGACGGTCAGGCGAATGAGGCGGAGAACGGCGGGGTGGGTGGGTTCGTACAGGTGGGCGATGCGGTCGTTCAGCCGGTCGATGGCGAGCGAGTACTGGATGAGGTCGTTGGTGCCGATGCTGAAGAACTGGACGTGTTCGGCGAGGCGATCCGCGACGAGCACGGCGGACGGGATCTCGATCATGGCGCCGACCTCGAGATTCTCGTTGAACGGGAGGCCCTCCCGGCGGAGCTCCGCCCGGCACTCGTCGAGGAGGGCGTTGGCCTGGATGAGTTCCTCCACGCCGGACACCATCGGGTACATGATGCGGACGTTGCCGAGGGGGCTGGCGCGGAGGATCGCGCGGAGCTGGGTGCGGAACAGGTCGCGCTGGTGAAGGCAGAACCGGATGGCGCGCCAGCCGAGGAACGGGTTGACC
>CAZSOV010000319.1:0-8726 GCA_964608505.1 uncultured Verrucomicrobiota bacterium | reverse complement strand
GGGGGACGACTAGCGCCCATTGCTTCCGGCGGAGGCCGCGCCGCGGTCCCGGACCTGATCGAGGATTTCGCGCACCTTCCAGGTCAGGCCGTCGGTCTTGTTGATCGCCTCGATGCGCGGATCGCAGTACCGCGCCCGCAGCATCCCGGCCAGTTGTCCGTAGCCATAGAGGCCGCCGTCGTTCATCTCCACCACGTACACCCGGTGGAAGCGCGCGAAGATCTTCTCGAGGCCGTTGGGGAAGGGATTCAGGTACTTGAAATGCAGCGAGGACATCGAGTGCCCCTCGCGTCGGGCCCGCAGCACCGCCTCCCGGATCGGCCCCTGCGTGGAACCCCAACCCACCAGCAGCACGTCGCCGTCCGGCGCGCCGAAGACCTCCGGTGCCGGCAGTTCCTCGGCCAGCGCCTGGAGCTTCCGGCGGCGTTTCGCCGTCATCGCCAGGTGCAGCCGCGGCGAACCGGTGGGATGCCCCATCTCGTCGTGCTCGAGGCCTGTCACGACCGGGTACTTTCCGCTCGCGATGCGGGTGCCGGGAGCCGCGTGGCGCGACACGCCGTCCGGGGTCTGCAGGTCGTAGGGTTTGTGGTCGGCCACCGGGCTGAGATCGGGCGAGATGTCCTGGCAGATCTGTTGCAGGTTCGGCTCGTCGAACGCCTCGATGCGCGTCGCGATGGCCTGATCCGAGAGGAACATCACGGGCACCTGGTATTTCCGGGCGATGTTCACCGCCTCGATGGCCATCGAAAAGCACTCCTCCACGTTGGATGGCGCGATCACCACGCGGGGGCTGTCGCCGTGACCGCCATTCACCGCCATGTTCAGGTCGCTCTGCTCCACGTTCGTCGGCATGCCCGTCGAGGGCCCGCCCCGCTGGACGTTGACGACCACCAGGGGCACCTCCGCCATTACGCCCCAACCGATGGCTTCCGCCTTCAGCGCAATCCCCGGTCCGCTCGAGCCCGTCACCGCCACCCGCCCGGCATAGCTCGCGCCCAATGCCATGCACACGGACGCGATCTCGTCCTCGCACTGAACGAACGTCCCGCCGTACTTCGGCAGCTCCCGTCGCAACAGCTCCATCACATCCGACCAGGGCGTGATCGGATACGCCGCGCCGAAACGCACACCCGCCGCGATCAACCCGTAGGCAATCGCCTCGTTCCCGTTCATCACCACCTGGCGGCGCGTCTTTTTCTGCGCCTCGAAGAAGCGGAAGAGCTCCACGACGTTTTCCAGCTGGAAACTGTACCCGGCATGGAAGGCCGTCGCGGCGTTCTGCGCCACGCTGGGGTCCTTGCCCCCGAACCGTTCCGCGATCAACTGCTCGAGCTTCGGCACGTTCAGATGGAACATCCGCGCGATCAGCCCCAGCGCGAACACGTTCTTGCCCTTCTCCCGTCCCACGCCCCCGATGGCCTCCACCGTCCGGCTCGAAATCGGAACGCCGATGTGGTGGTACGTCGATTTCGCCTCCGCCTTCGCCTCCACGTGATCCGAATCGAACAACACGATGCCGCCCTTCTTCAACGAGGTCAGATGCTCGTCGTACGAATGCTGGTAGAACGCCAGCAGCACGTCCGCCTCGTCCCCCGAGCTCAGCACGTCGCCCGAGCCGATCCGCACCTGGAAAATCGACGGCCCGCCCGAAATCGTCGACGGGATCGTCATGAACGTCATGACGTCCTGCTCGCTCCGGCCCGCCAGGCGGGCGAGGAAGCCGCCGATGGCTTGAATGCCGTCCTGGGAGTTTCCGGCAATCCGGATAACGGCTTCCGGAATGTCGGATATACGCAGCGCGGGTGACTGGGGCGCGTTCGTGGCTGTGTCGCTCATCGGATAAAATCGGTGCCTGTTTTCCGGGTCGCCCCGATTAAGGCGGGCTCCCGAAAACGGGTCCGGGAGCTTATGCTTCGGCAGGGGAGTGTCAATTTGCTTGGTGCGTGCACCCGCTACCGCTACTCGAGCACGAACGCCGTTCCCTCCCCCTCCAACCGCAGGCGCTCCGGCATCTTTCGCGGATCCAGCCTCAACACGACCCGGTGGCGTCCCACCCCCAGCTCCCCCGCCGCCTCCGCCCCGGCTCCCCACCGCTGCCCGTCCACCCACACTTCCGCGTCGGCAACCCCGGTCCGGAACACCACCCGCCCGCCCACGGCCTGGTCGACCTCGGTTGCGGCGACCACCGCCACCTGGCCCACCCACGCCTGGGCCTGGATCGACTCGTCCAGCACCGCCCGCGTCAAGTGCCCGCTGGCCAGCGAGTAAACGGGCGTCCAACGCCGGTCCTCGAGGGCCCGCTTCCAGAACCAGTCCCCGTCGTTGTTCTGCAAATCCGTGTGCACCACCATCCCGATCCGCCACCGGCGCGCCACCCCGCCCCGGCTGGCGTCGAAATCCCCCGGCTTGCCGAGGCGGCCGAGGAAGGCATACAGGTCCAGCCGGTCGCCCTCGGACAGCGGTTCCAGCAATCCCGCGGGCATGAGGGACAACCGGCCGATCTCCCGCCGCGCGATGCGGTTCTTCGGAATCGCCAGTTCCTGACCCGAAGCCAGACGCAGGAAGAGTTCCTCCTGGGTTTCCCGCGCCAGCGTTCCCGTCGTCTCCTCGCCGTCGCGCAGCTCCACGATCACCGCAGGGTAGCCTTCCTTGATCTTGGCGTTCGGGAGCAGCAATGCCTCGACCAGGTAGTCCATCGGCGCGCTGGCCCCGATGCTCGTCAGATCCGGGCCCACCTTGCCGCCTGCGCCCCCGATGGCATGACACGTGAGGCAGGCCAGCGACGCGCGTCGGAACACGGCCTCTCCGCGGTGTGGATCTCCTTGTTTTGCAGCGGCTTCTGCGAGTTCCTTCAGCAGATCGCCCGTCAGCTGCCGGGTATCCGTCGTCAGCCCCCCCGCCTCCGCCAGCCGGGCCACGAGTTCGATGTCATTGCGCCCGCCCTCCCTCGCGACCCGCATGCCGGCACGGGCTACGCCCTCCGGAAGTTTTCTCCCCTCGAGCGCCTCCCGCAGCAAGGGAGCGGCTGCCTTCACGCCCAGAACCGCACGCCAGTACCCCATGGCTTCCGCTTCCGTGGTCAACGTCTCCGTCACCTCCAGCACCGCCTTCAGCCCGTCCGTCGAGTCCAGAGCCAGCAACGCGGTCGCGGCTCCCTGCCGAATCGCGGGCTCGTGGGAAGCCGTGGTCAGCGCCCTCAGCCCCGCCTTCACCGACGCCGATCCAATCTGACGCAGGGATTCGAAGGCCCTGGCCCGATCCCCCGGAGCCCCCCCGGACGGCGCACCGGCCAAGCCGAGCAACGGCGCCACGCTCGTTTCGCTCTTCCACAGCCCTGCCAGCCGGATCGCTTCCGACCGACTTTCCGCCGGCGGCCCGGCGAGGAAAGCCCCCAATACCGCGGGGTCCGCCTCCGGCTTCACCTGGCGCAGGCGGATGGCTTCCCCGGCGGCCTTCAGCGCCCGGGCCGTTGCCGTACCGTCAAACCCTCCGGCGCCCGCCTGGACGATCAGGCGCCCCACGTGCGCCGGGGTGCCGGCCGCGCCGATGACCTCGATCCATGGCCCCGAGCCGTCCCGCGGCAGGGGGCGATCGCCCAGGATGCTGCCGAGCACCCGGCCAACCTGTTCTGGCTTCAGCGCCCGGAGGGCAAACGCCAACTGGTCTTCGCGCCCCTCCGTTTTCCATTCCCCGGACCGCACGGACGCCATCCAGGGCTCGGCCAGATCGTTGATCGTCAGCCAGAGCGCGTAGTCCAGCGTGGCGTCCATGGGTTTCCTGAGCACCCCGAGCGCCAGCTCCGCCGCACGCGCCGTCCGCACCTTGGCCAGGGCGCGCAGTGCCTCCACGCGGACCTTCGGGCTGTCGTCCTGCACCAGACGCGCCAGCAACGTCAGCCGGGCGCCGTCACCCGCTGCTTCGGGAGCCGGCGCGCCGGGCGACGCGGCGGCCACGGCCGGAATCCACCATGCCAAAGCCAGCGACCACAACAGTCCAACACAACGGAGCATGACCTTCAGCCTACCGAACCCCGCCCCGCCGGAGCAACCGCCGACTCCCCGTTGCCCCGCGCCTTACGGCGAGAGCGGCGAGAGCACCGGACGGAACCCGCTCGAGATCACGCGCAACACCCGGGTCACCGTGGTCCGGCTGCCCGACCGGCATTGCTGCCCTTCGCTGTGCCACGCGCCCCCGCGATGCATCCGGACGAGCGTCACACCCGCCACGCTCGGGGCGACCAGATCCGTCATCCGCCCGCCGGGGAGCGCCCCCGTACTCCAGTCCATCACCCACTCCGAAACGTTGCCGTGCATGTCGTGCAGGCCCCAGTCGTTGGCGGGGTAACTGCCGACCTTGACCGTCAGGCCCAGGTTCGGTCCGACCGCCCCGCCGTTGTAGGGCTTCGTGCCGTCGAAATTTGCCTGGGTTGACGACAACTCGCTCCCGAACGCCGAGGCATTCGTGGTTCCCGCGCGGCAGGCGTATTCCCACTCCGCCTCCGTCGGCAGCCGGTAGGTCAGCCCCGCCGGGAGACGGCCCGCGGCCTGCTCCCGCGCGTTCAGCTTCGTGCAGTACTCCATCGCCTCGTCCCAGCTGACCTGGTCCACCGGCAGTTCCGGCCCCACGAAGAACGATCCGTTCGCGCCCATCACCGCCTCGTATTCGGCCTGGGTGACCTCGTACTTGCTCATCCAGAAACCCTGGCTGATCCGCACCCGGGTCTGGGGACCTTCCGCGCCCCGCCGCGACACCTCGTTCGTCGGTGTGCCCATGAGGAATTGACCCGGCGGAATCCAGACGTAGCCCGCGGGCGGACGAAACACGCTCCCGCCCTCGATTCGCAGTCGGACCACGCCGCTGTCCGAGCCCACCGGAGGCACGACCTTCCCCAATGCCGTCCAGGGACCCGCCGCGGTGTCCGCCTGCTCGATCTGGAGCACGAGCGCCGCGTCCGGGGCGGTGGCGGCCGTGCAGGTCGCGACCATCGCGGTGAACATGAACGCCGTTCCGGCGCAACCGACCGACAGACTTCGGATGTATCGATGCATGATGATTCAACTCCTCGGGTTTCCGATTGGACTCCGGACTCGATACCACGCGGAGCCCGGAGCCTCAACCTTCGCGTTCGCGCTTTTTTCAGGACGACCGACGAAGCCGGTTGGGCCCGCCACCGCCACTCTGGCCTTCCGCTTCGCCGTCCGGTAGGATGACTCCGACGACGCGAAGGTCCAGCCATCCGATTCCAGCCTTAGATCGTGTCAGCCACTCCCCAGTCGCTCCGTATTCTCCTCGCCGAGGACCACGAGGTGAACCGGCGTCTCGCCCTGCTCATGCTCGAAAAGCTGGGCTATCGTGCGGAATTCGCCGTGAACGGTCGCGCCGTTCTGGAGGCCCTCGAAGACCGGACCTTCGACGTCATCCTCATGGACTGCCAGATGCCGGAGCTGGATGGGCTCGCCGCCACGCGCGCCATCCGCGCCGCCGAATCGGCCGGCGGCGCCGGCTGTCCCCTGCACATCATCGCCATGACGGCCAATGCCATGAGCGGCGACCGCGAAGCCTGCCTGGCCGCCGGCATGAACGATTACATCAGCAAACCCGTTCGCATGGACGTCCTGCGCGACACCCTCCTCGCGGTGGCCCGCCAGCGGGCAGGCAGTGCCGGGACCACGCCGGGCGCCCCGTCAGGCCCAGGCCCGTCGCCATCCGCCGAGCTCGTCGACCGCGGCCTGCGCGCCCTCGAGGACGAGTTCGGCCCGGAGGCCGCCTTGGAACTTCTGGACTCCTTCCTACGCGACACCCCGGAGCGGTTGGCGGAATTGTCGCGGCCCGACGCGCTGGCGGATCCCGGCGGGATGGCGCGCGGCGCTCATTCCCTGGCCGGCAGCGCGGGGATCTTCGGCCTCGACGCGTTGCGCCACCATGGGCTCGAAATCGAGGATCTCCTGCGCGCGGGCCAGACCTCGGGAGTGCCGGGTCACGTCGAGGTTCTCCGCCGTTCCTTCGCGGAACTCCTGCCCGAACTGAATCGCGTCCGGGAGCGCCTGCGGGCCGGCCGGTAGCTCCGCGGCCCGACGCCACCAAATCACTCGCGGCGCTGGAAAGCTTGTCCGCCGTCCGATAGAGTCGCCCTTCGCGTGTCGCTCACCGTCACCACTCCTGCTCGGACCCTGAGCATTTCCTGCCCCTGCAACCTTCCCGCCGTACGGGCCGCGGCCAAATCGATCCGCGGGTTTCTCGAGGAACAGGGGGTGGTGGGCGACGAGGCCAACACGTGGGAACTGCTGATCGCCGAGGCCGGCAACAATGCCGTCCTCTACGTCTCCCCCCCGTCCGACCGGTTGCCCGTGCAGTTCGCTGTCGAGGTCAGCATCGCCGCCGTGGAGGTGCATGTCCGCGACCACACCGGCGGCTTCGATCTGCCCGAGCAGTTCGAACTCCCCGATCCCCTCTCCGAGAGCGGGCGCGGTCTTTACCTGATGCACAGCCTGTCGGATTCGCTGGAGTATTTCCGGGGGCGCGGCGCGAACTGCCTCATGATCCGCAAGCGGCGAAGCCTCCCCGAATGCGAATCGCCCTCCCCGCAGCCCTCCATCGAGGTGGCCATGCTCGAGTCCACCCTCCAGACCATGACCGAGGAGCTGGCTGCCTCCTACGAAACCCTGTCCGCCATCTTTCGCTTCTCCGAGGACCTCAACCGGACGAGCGTCGACGATGCCTTCCTCGTGCGTTGGTTCGATCGCCTCACCTCCATCGCCGGCGCCGATTGGATCGTCGTCCGCATGGTCGGCCCCGACCGTCAGACTCTCGAAACCACGCTGACCACCGTGGCCAATCCCGGCCTCGCCGCCGTCTCCCTGGCCCCCGGGACCACCGTCCCGAGCTCGGTCGAACGTACCGCCGCCCATACCCTGCAGGATGTCTGGTTCGACGCAGCCCGGCCCCTCGCCCCCGACGATCCCCTGAGTCGACTGGGCTCGGAACTGGCCGGCTTCACGCATCCGCTGCATTCCGGCGAAACGCTCATCGGCATCATTACCACCGGCCATTTCGGAGCCAACTCCCCCTTCACCGCCGGTCAGGTGAATGTCATCCAGACCCTCGCCGACTTCCTGGGCATCCAGATCCGCAATATCCAGTACCAACAGGACCAGTTGCAGGCCCGGTTGCTGGAACGCGACTACGACATCGCCTCCCGGCTCCAGCAAAACCTCCTCCCCCGCCAGCATCCCGCCCTCGGGCCCTGGCGCACGCTCGGTTCGTGCCGCAGTGCCCAGCGGGTCGGGGGTGATTTCTACGACGCCATCGCCGTGGGCGAGGACGGTCTGTTGCTCGCCGTCGCCGACGTCATGGGCAAGGGCCTGCCCGCCGCATTGTTTGCCACGATCTTCCGCACGCTCCTCCGCAGCCACCTCGAACTCGCCCCCCGTCCCGCCGAGTTCCTCGCCTGGCTGAACCGGCATCTCTCCCGCGAACTCTCCGAGGCGGACATGTTCATCACCGCCCAGCTCGCCTATGTCGACGTGCGCCGACGCGAGGTCCGCATCGCCAACGCCGGGCATCCCCCGCCCCTGCTGGCCGGTGCCAACGTGCCCGCCCGCGAATGCACCGCCGCCGGACTCCCCCTCGGCATCGATCCGGACGAGACCTTCGTCGAGCAAACCCATCCGCTTCCGGCCAACGCCCGCCTGATCCTCTACTCCGACGGCGTCACGGAGCTTGCCGGCTCCGGCGGCGCGCCGCTCGGGTCCGCTCCGTTGCTCCGGTTGCTCGAGGCCTCGGCCGCCCAGTCCGAATCCGCCGAGGCCACCCTCGCGCGGTTCACCGAGCACCTCGCGAACTCCCTCGGCCAGCGGAGTGCCGGCGACGACCAAACCCTCGTGCTGCTTTGCGAGACCGCTCCCGCCCTGGCGCCGTCCGCGACCTAGCCAGCCTCTTCCGAACGCCCATGCCGCCCAAGGTCCTCATCGTCGACGACGAACCGCACATGCGGCGCGTCACCGAACTCAGCCTGCGCAAGGGCGGATTCGGGATCCTCATCGGACGCGACGGTCGCGAAGCACTCGATATCGCCCGCCGCGAAGTCCCGGCGCTGGTCGTCATGGACGTTCTCATGCCCGAGCTCGACGGTCTCACGGCCCTGCGGCATCTCAAGGAAGACCCCGTCACCGCCGGGATACCCGTCATCATGTTGACCGCCCGCGGCCATGTCATGACCCGACAGGAAGCCGAAACCTCCGGAGCCGCCCTCTTCCTCACCAAACCCTTCAGCCCCTCCCAGCTCCTGCTGGAGGCCACTCGACTGATCCACCAGCAACACCTTCCGCCCTCCCCGTGACCCTTCCCCGATTGCTGCACCCGGTCCCCCGTTTCGGTCGCCTGAAGCGGCCCCGGTGCCGGCCGGGAGCGGGGCCGTCCGGAACGCCCGCGCCGAAACCTGAATCACCATGAGCAACCTCGCTTCCGACCGCACCATGGCGGTCTTCCTCGATCTCGAAAACGTCGCCCTCGGCACCCGCGATGCCCATTTCCCGCGGTTCGACATCCAGCGCATCCTCGAACGCCTCCTGCTCAAGGGCCATATCGTCGTCAAGAAGGCCTACTGCGATTTCGACCGTTACAAGGAATTCAAGCGCGACCTCCACGAAGCCGCCTTCGAACTCATTGAAATCCCCCACCTCCGGCTCTCCGGCAAGAATTCGGCCGACATTCGCATGGTCGTCGAT
>CAZSOV010000318.1:0-8761 GCA_964608505.1 uncultured Verrucomicrobiota bacterium | reverse complement strand
GGAACTTCCCCGCACCCCACCCTCCCACCTCGCCTCCACCCGCCATCGCATGATGCTCCGCCGGTTCCTCTCCGCCGCGATTCCCGTTCTCGGACTCCTCCCGCCCTCCGCCGCGGGCCAGCTTGTCCCCGCGCCGAGCCCGCCGCGAATCCGGGCACCCGTCACGCTCCAGATCCTGGAGCGTCGCGCCCAGTACCAGCGCCAGCTCGCGCAAACCGCCTCGACCTTCCATGGCTTCGGGTTCGCGGATCGCGCCGAGGCGAGCGGCATCCGGTTCGAACACCGCTTCGTCGACGATGCCGGCAAGGCCTACAAGGCCGTGCAATACGACCACGGCAACGGCGTCGCCGCGGCCGACGTCGACGGCGACGGGCGGGTGGACCTCTACTTTACGACCCAGCTCGGCTCCAACCAGCTCTGGCGCAACCTCGGCTCGGGCCGGTTCACCAACATCACCGCATCCGCCGGCGTCGCCCTGCCCGACCAGATCTCCGTCGCGGCCGCCTTCGGCGACATCGACAACGACGGCGCGCCCGACCTGTTCGTCACCACCGTCCGCCACGGCAACCGGCTCTTCCGCAACCTCGGCGGGGGCCGGTTCCGGGACGTCTCCCGCGAGGCGGGCGTGGATTACTCGGGACACTCGTCCGCCGCCGTGTTCACCGATTACGACCGGGACGGGCGCCTGGACCTGTACGTGGCCAACGTCGGCGTTTACACCACCGACCGGCTCGGCGCGGGCGGCTACCACGTGGGCCTGACCAACGCCTTCGACGGCCACCTGTATCCCGAGCGCGCCGAACCCGGCCTGCTCTACCACAACGAGGGCGGGGGCCGGTTCCGCGAGGTCTCCCGCGAACTCGGCCTCCGCGTCGGCACGACCTGGAACGGCGAGGCCACCGCCGCCGACCTCAACGACGACGGCTTCCCCGATCTCTACCTCGCCAACATGCAGGGCGACGATCGCTACTTCGAGAACCAGGCCGGGCACGGTTTCACGGAAAAGACCGCCCTGCGCTTCCCCAGGACCCCGTGGGGCGCCGTCGGCGTGAAGGCCTTCGACGCCGATCAGGACGGGCGCCTGGACCTGCTCGTCACCGACATGCACTCGGACATGACCCAGCCCCAGATCGACGAGGCCAATTCCTTCCGTCCCGACCTCGAAAAGCGCAAGAGCGAGGCCTGGTGCTCCATCCAATGGACCGACGCCTACCTGCAGGGCGCGTCGAACAACGTCTTCGGCAACGCCCTCCACCTCGCCTCCACCAACGAACCCGGCGGCTTCCGCGAACGCTCCGAAGCCTGGGGCGCCGAAACCTACTGGCCCTGGGGCCCCAGCGTCGGCGATCTCAACGCCGACGGCTTTCCCGACGTCTTCATCGCCTCCGGCATGGGTTACCCCTTCCGCTATGCCGTCAACGCCGTCCTCCTCAACGACGCCGGACGCCGCTTCGTCGACGCCGAATTCCTCCTCGGCATCGAACCACGCGCCGGCGGCTGGCTCGGACGCGCCTGGTTCGAACTCGACTGCTCCGGACCCGACGCCGCCCATCCCGGTTGTGCCGGGAAGTCGGGCGTCGTCCAGGTTCCCGGAAGCCTCAGCACGCGCTCGTCCGTCTTCCTCGACCTCGACGACGACGGCGACCTCGATCTCGTCACGCTCGAGTTCGGCGACCGTCCCCAGGTTCTCGTCAGCAACCTCGCCGAACGCCGCGCCGTGAAGTTCCTCTCCATCCGGCTCGTCGGCACCCGTTCCAATCGCGACGCCCTGGGGGCCGTCGTCCGGGTGAAGGCCGGCGGACGGACCTGGACCCAGCACCACGACGGAAAATCCGGTTACCTCGCCCACAGCCTGCTCCCCCTCTACTTCGGCCTCGCCGACGCCACGACCGTCGAGGCCGTGGAGGTGACCTGGCCCTCCGGGCGCCGCCAACTCCGCACCCGCGACCTTGCCATCAACACCACCCTCCGGATCGTCGAGGAGTGAGGAGGTCCGGGCGCGGGGCAGGCACCGCCCCTCCACAAAAGGCGACGGGCGCGCCCCGAAGACGCGCCCGACCCGCAACCCGCAACCCGCAACCTGCTCCACGGCGGATGAAAACCGGTCCGCGGATCACAGCGCCGCGCGTCCGATGACCATTTCCCGGGCATCGGTCCCGGTCTGCACTTCGAGCCGGTCGTTGAGATCCTCCACCCAGGCGTCGACCTCCCCGGCGTCGTCGCTCTCCGGATCGCCGTCGGTCGGCAGCGACCACGTGTGTCCCAGGATCTCGCCGTCACCATCGACCAGCACGCCCATAACGCCGGTCCCGACGCCGGGAGTGAAGCGGACGCTGCCGTCGGGCAGCACGAATCGGCGGCTGTCGCTCGCATGAAGTCCGCCACTCGCGACGGCGGGGTTGGTGCTCGTGCTGTCCACGATCAGGATCGGCACGAAGAGGGCGCCGGCAAGGGCCGGATCGGAGTGCGGCACGTCGGCGGGATACTCGACCGCGCTGTCCCAGTCGGCCTCCACGAACAGCATGGCGTGGTCGTCCGTGGGATTGCTCGTGCGGGAAAGACAGATGATGTCGCCGGGCTCGGCGAGCTGGAGATCCGTGAAGGACGTCGCGAAGCCCCTGCCCTGCTCCATCATGGCGATCATCTGGTACGGAAACGGACTGGCCGTCGTGACCGAAAAGCCGAGGACGGGGTCCTTGAAGGTCCAGTTGTTCCAGCGGAAGTTCGAGGTGTTCCGGAGCAGCCGGCTGATCAGCGGCGCGCACTTCGTATAGTTCATCGGCAGACCATCGGCGGCGCTCCCCCCAAGGGTGTAGAACGACGCGTCGCTGCCGGACCAGCTCCCGCCGTAACGGTTGAGAGCCACGCCGGACGCGTTGGTGAAGACGCCGGACTCGCCCTGGGCGCGAATCTCCGCCGAGAGGGCGAGGGCCGTGGTCAGGTGCGCCGGGGCGGCGGCCCGGGCGTTGGCGAGCGAGACGGCGCCCAGCGCGAGGACGACGGCCAGAGGGCGAAAGAGGGAGGTCTTCATGGAAGGATCGGGGTCGGAACTGCGGTTTCGGTTTCGGATTCGGTTTCGGATTCATCCGCGCCGGTGACCGTCCTGCGGTCCGCCGCGCGGCGTGCTCCTGTTATCCCACCGAACCCCGGATACCCGCGATGGGCCTTCGGTCTCCATCGCGGCCAAACCGCGGCCCGCCGGGGGGGACTTTGGTCGCAGTGGGATGAAGCCACGCCCCGCTCCTGGCTGCGGGTGCAGGCAGACGCACGGCCCGGTCGCCCTCCCCCGCGCCCCCGTCCGCACCTACCGGCGGCGGGGACCGGCACGCCCCGAGAGGACCTCGAGGGCAAGGACCGTCGCCGCGTTGCGGCCTTCGATGCCGAGCTTCTCGAACACGTTGCCGAGGTGCTTCTTCACCGTCTTCTCCGCCATGCCGAGAATCCCCGCGATGTCGGCGTTGCTCTTGCCCTGCGCGACCCACAACAGGACCTCCGACTCCCGCGGAGTGACGCCAAGATGCTGCTCCAATGGCAGCGGCGACGAGAAATCCCAACCCGCCTCCCCTCCGCCCGCCACGGACGTCCGCGCCGCCGCCCGCTCCAGCCGCGCCCGGACGGTCGCCAGCAATTCCTCGCGCGAGAACGGCTTGGTCAGGTAGTCGTCCGCCCCCAGGTTCATGCCCGTCCGCTGATCCACCCGCTCCGCCCGGGCGGTCACGAAGATGAACGGGACCTGGCCCAATTCGGGGACGGTCCGGACGCGGCGCAGGACCTCGTGCCCGTCGCACCCCCCCGGCAGCATGATGTCGCAGAGGATCAGGTCGGGCCGGGAGGCGCTCGCTGCCGCAAGGCCGTCGGGACCGTTGGTGCAGGTGGCCACCTCGAATCCTTCGAGTTCCAGAATGGTTTCGAGATTCCGCGCGATCTGCGGATGGTCCTCGATGATCAGGATCTTCTTCATGCGGGATCGGGTTCGCGAAACACCGGCAGGTGCAGCTCGAAGGTGGTGCCCGCTCCCTCCCTGCTGTCGACCGTGACGCGTCCGCCGTGCAGCTCGGCCCCCTTGCGCACGATCACCAGACCGAGACCGGAGCCGGTAATGTCGCCGACGTTCCGTCCGCGATGGAACGGCTCGAACAACCGGGCGCGATCCGCCTCGGGAATCCCGATCCCCTGATCGCTCACCGACAACACCGCCCAGGCCTCGTCCCTTCGAAGCCCGACCCGGACCCGGCTCCCCGCGGGCGAATACTTCAGGGCGTTTCCCACCAGGTTGCCGACGGCCAACCGGAGCACGCTCGGATCGATCCAGGCCACGGGCAGTCCGTCCGGGCACTCCAGCTTCACCCGGGCCGCCTGCTCCGCAAAACCCGGCGTGGCCAGAAGCTCGCGGAGAAAACCCTCCAGCCCCAGCGGCGCCGGGCGGAACGCGAGCCGCCCGGACTCGGACTTCTCCAGGAACAGCACCTCGTCCATCAGCCGCGTCATCGTGGCCGTGGCGTCCCGGATGTCCGCCAGATGCAGGCGCCGCCGTGCCGGGGCGAGACGGTCGAAATACGTGTCGAGGATCTCCGCCGCGGACTGGATGACGCCGAGCGGGGTGCGGTACTCGTGCGAGACCATGGACACGAAGCTGGACTTGAGCCGGCGCAGTTCCTGTTCCTGTTCCAGGGCCCGCCGGAGTTCGGTCTCCGCCTGCTTCTGCGCGTCGATGCTGAGGCTCGCCGCGAAAACATGCGGGGCACCGTCGAATTCGATGCGCTCCGCCGAGACCAGCATGGTGCTCACGCCGCCCCCGACGCGAAGCTGGAACCGGCACTCGCGGTTCCGCACGAAACCATCGCGGGCGATGTCGCGGAGAAACGCCTCCCGGGCCTCCGGCTCCGCCCAAAGCTGCAACTCCTGCGTCGTGCGTCCCAGCACGTCCTCGCGCCGTCGACCCACCCAGTCCAGGAAGGTGTCGTTCGCCTCGACCAGGCGTCCCGTGTCCAGCGTCACCACCGTCAGGGACACCGGGGAGGACCGAAATGCCGAGCGCAACAACTCCTCCGAGCGCGCGCGCCGCGCCTCCGAGACCTCGAGCCGCGCCGAAACCTGGGCCAGGCGCAGGGTCTGTTCCTCGACCGACCGGGCGAGCCCCGAGTTCCGGCTCTCCCATTCCCGCTGCGTGTCCCGCCGCTCGGAAATGTCGCGGAGATGCGCGACGAACAACGGCTCCTCCGCGAGTTCTCCCAGCTGGGAGAGCGTCAATTCGATGTCCACCGGCCGCCCGTCGCGCCGCTGGGCGGTGACCTCCACCCGGCGCCCCAGCAACCGGGGACGCTGGGTTTGCAGCAGCCGCTCCAGGCCGCGGCGATGGGCCTCCCGGCTCCCCGGCGGAATGATCAGCTCTTCCAACGGCCTTCCCATCGCCTCCGTCTCGCGCCATCCGAACAAGGCCTCCGCCGCCGGATTCCACGACGCGACAAGCCCCTCTCGATCCATCGCGACGATGGCATCGAGCGAGGCCTCGAGCACGGTCTCAAGTCGGCGGGCGAGTTCGCTGGGGCTCGCTCCCTGTACAAGGCGATTCACGGCAGGTCGGGCGCGACGCTAGCCGGCGCCGACCGCCACGGGAAGCGTCCGCCTCCCTCCCTCCCTCCCGACCCGCCTTCGCCTTCGTCCCGGCCGAACCAACGTACCAGGCCACCCAAGGGGGCCCATGCGACCAAAGGCGCATTGGCCGGGACAGGACCGCCGGACAGCGTGGCGCTCATGGCTTCCGCAGCCCTCCCACCCGCGATGACCCCCGACGCCACCGCGGCCCTGCACCGGTCCTGGCGGCAACTGGAACCGCTCGCCGACCTCTTCGCCCTGACGCTCTACCGTCGCCTTTTTGAACGTGCCCCATACCTGCGCGGCCTGTTCCACACCGACATCGAAACCCAGGGCCGCCGGGTCTTCGAGGCCATCGGCCAGGCCCTTCGCCATTGGGACCATCCCCCGCAATTCGGCCCCATGCTCGAGGCCCTGGGACGACGCCACCGTTACGCCGGAGTCCGGAAGACTCATTTCCGCGAACTCGAGGCCGCCCTCTTCCTGACCCTCGAAGACCTGCTCGGCTCCCCGCTCGATGCCACGGTGCGAGCGGCCTGGACCACCTTCTACGATGCGGTCTCCGCCGGCATGATGCGCGGACTCGAGTCGGTCGCCGAAGGGGCCGATGGCTGCGACACCACCCGCTTCTTTCGCGAACCATCCTGACGCTCCGAACCTGCCCCGGAGGAGCGTGGCCTTCCCCGTCCGCCCGTCCACCGGCTCATCCCACCCCTCCCCCTCCAACCCCGCCGTAACCTAAACGTCACCGACGCCGTCCCTTCCCGGGATGACCGCCCGTTTCTCCTCGCCGCTGAGCGTTCTCCGGTGTCTCGCTCGACTGGCCTGCTCCTCCGTCCTCGTCGCCCTCGCACCTGCTCCCGCCTCCGGCCAGGACCGTCCCCCGGGAGGTCCGGGGGGACCCGGCGGACCCGGCGGCGGACCCTTCGGCGGGGTTCAGGCCGATGCCGCGCTGGTCAAACAGTTCGATCAGGACGGCAACCGCTGGCTCAACGCCCAGGAACGCAAGTCCGCCCGCGACTTCCTGCGGAAGGAACGCGCCGAAGGCCGCGGACCACGCCGCCCCGGCCCGCCCGGGGGCGGACGCGGCGGAGGTGGAGGTGGACGCGGCGGCCCCGGAGGCGGCGAAACCCTTGCCCCCGCCACTGCCGGGCCCAGGCTGGCGCCCGCCGATGCCCCGAACCATTCGGATGCCCCGCTGTACTCGCTCGACGTCCTGCACACCCTCTTCCTTGACTTCGAGAACCCCGACTGGGAGGCGGAACTCGCGGACTTCTACAAAACCGACGTCGAGGTCGCCGCCAAGCTGACCGTCAACGGCAAGGTCCTGCCCGACGTGGGCGTCCATTTCCGCGGGGCTTCGTCCTTTTTCACCGTCGCCGAATCACGCAAGCGCTCGCTCAACATCACCACGGACCTCGTCCATAAGGACCAGCGTCTGGGCAGCTATCGCACGTTGAACCTGCTCAACGCGCACACCGACCCGAGCTTCCTCCGCACCGTGCTCTACCTCCAGGTCGCGCGTGACTACCTTCCCGCGCCCCTGGCCAACTTCGTCCGCCTTGTCATCAACGGCGAAAGCTGGGGGATCTACGCCAACGCCCAGCAGTTCAACACGGACTTCACGCGGGACTGGTTCCAGTCGGCCAAGGGCGCCCGCTGGAAGGTCCCCGGAAGTCCCAACGGTCGCGGCAACCTGGCCTACCTCGGCGAGGATCCCGCCGCCTACCGGCGCATCTACGCCATCAAATCCAAGGACGACCCCGCCTCGTGGAACGCCCTGATTCAGCTCGCCAAAACCCTCAACCAGACGCCACCCGACCAACTCGAAGCCGCCCTGGCACCCATCTTCGACGTCGACGGTGCGCTGCGCTTTCTCGCGCTCGAAAACGTCTTCATCAATGCCGACGGCTATTGGATTCGGTCCAGCGACTACCACCTCTACCGCGACGAGAAGGGTCGGTTCCACATCGTTCCCCATGATGCCAACGAAACCTTCCGGGCGGCCGGTGGTCCCGGCATGGGTGGTGGGCGTGGTCCCGGCGGCGGGGGAGGGGGAGGCGGGGGCATCGAACTCGATCCCCTCACCGGCCATGACAACCCCGAGAAGCCGCTCATCTCGAAGCTCCTCGCCGTGCCCGCCCTCAAACAGCGCTATCTCGGATATGTCCGTGCCATGGCCGAGAACTGGCTGGACTGGAAAAAGCTCGGCCCCATTGCCGAACGATATCATGCCCTCATCGCGGACGACGTGAAGACCGACACTCACAAGCTCTACTCGGTCCAGGCATTCGAGAACTCCCTGACGCGCGACACCGAGGAAGACACCCCGCGCGGCCCGCGGCGTTCGGTCAGCCTGAAAACCTTCGCCGATCAACGCCGCGCCTACCTGCTCGCCCATCGCGAGGTGCGCCAGGCGCCCCTGCCCGGCGCGAAGTAGCTCTCGAATCGTTGGCCCCCTCTGGGCGGTCAGTTCAATTCCATGGTACTCCCGCGGTATTTATCGTTGAATCATGGCGATTGGGTCGACATCCTTGGTCCATGCCGCGACCGCGTCTCAAGGCACCACCGGATCTGCCGCTCGCCTACTACCATTGCGTCTCCCGCATCGTGGATCGCCGCTTCATCTTCGAACCCGCCGAAAAGGAGCACTTCGTCCGGCTGCTCCGCGAGTGCGCCGAATTCTGCGAGGTTCGGGTCCTGACCTATTGCCTCATGTCCAATCACTTCCATGTGCTGGTCGAGGTTCCGCGCCGGCCCCCGCCGGAGGCTCGACCCTCCGCCGAGCAGGTGTTGGCGAAGCTGGCCAGGCTGTCGGGACATCAGAACGTGGGGATGGTCCGGCAACGGTTCGAGATGTACCGCCAGGCCAATGATGCCGCGGGGGAGGCCAAGTATCTGGCGACCTTCCACGCCCGGATGTGGGACGTGAGCGAGTTCATCCGGGTGCTCAAGCAGCGGTTCACCCTGTGGTACAACGTGCGAACCGGTCGCAAGGGCACGCTGTGGGAGGACCGCTTCAAGAGCGTGCTGGTGGAAGGCGCGGGTCAGGCGTTGACGACGATGGCGGCGTACATCGATTTGAACCCGGTGCGGGCGGGTATCGTTCAGGACCCCAAGGACTACCGTTGGAGCGGGTACGGGGAGGCGATGGCGGGGAAACGGG
>CAZSOV010000317.1:0-8782 GCA_964608505.1 uncultured Verrucomicrobiota bacterium | reverse complement strand
TGCCCGCCCGCACCGGATTCAAATCGATGTACGCCGCCATCGTCGTCAACGCCTGCCCTGCCCCCTCCACCAGCACGCTCTTGAACCGGTCCTCCCAGAGCGTGCCTTTACGACCGGTGCGCACGTTGTACCACAGGGTGAACCGCTGCTTGAGTACCCGGATGAACTCGCTCACGTCCCACATCCGGGCGTGGAAGGTCGCCAGGTACTTGGCCTCCCCCGCGGCATCGTGGGCCTGGCGGTACATCTCGAACCGTTGCCGGACCATCCCCACGTTCTGATGTCCCGACAGCTTGGCCAGCTTCGCCAACACCTGGTCGGCGGAGGGCCGTTGCTCCGGCGGAGGCCGGCGCGGAACCTCGACCAGCACATGGAAGTGATTGGACATGAGGCAGTAGGTCAGAACACGCACCTCGCAGAACTCCGCGCACTCACGCAGGAGTTGGACGAAATGCTCCTTCTCGGCGGGTTCGAAGATGAAGCGTCGATCCACGATGCGGGAGACGCAGTGGTAATAGGCGAGCGGCAGGTCCGGGGATGCCTTGAGTCGAGGACGCGGCATGGCCGAACGCTGCCGAACCTGGGTCCGTGATGCAACTTTAGAAACCGCGGGATTTCATTGATAATCATTGATAATCGTGGGGATTTCATCGGTGGCGGATGGTCGTCTAAGTCGGGTGTCAGTCAGGCGAGGATGGGGCGGACGACGGAGCCGTGGACGTCGGTGAGCCGAAAGTCGCGTCCTCCGAATCGGAAGGTGAGGCGGGTATGATCAAGGCCCAGCAGGTGCAGGATCGTGGCGTGCAGGTCGTACATTTCGAGTTTGTCCTGGACGGCCTTGTACCCCCATTCGTCGGTTTCGCCAAAGGCGATGCCGGGCCGTACGCCGCCGCCGGCGAGCCAGACGCTGAAGCCGAATTCGTTGTGGTCCCGCCCGTCGGAGCCCTGGGCGAACGGGGTGCGTCCGAATTCGCCGGCCCACACGACGAGGGTGTCGTCGAGGAGTCCGCGTTGTTTGAGGTCGGCGAGGAGTCCGGCGATGGGTTGATCGACGGCGCGGGCGTTGTCGCCGTGGTTGCGGACGAGTCCGCCGTGGGCGTCCCAACGGGAGTAGCCATCCACCATGGGGATGGTGAGTTCGATGAATCGGACGCCGCGCTCGACCATGCGGCGGGCGAGGAGGCATTGACGGGCGTAGGTGCGGGTATGGGGATAGGCGGCGTCGAGGCCGTAGAGGTGTCGGGTGGCCGGGGATTCGCCGGAGAGGTCCATGAGATCCGGGATGGTGGTCTGCATGCGGGCGGCGAGTTCGGCGTTCGCGATGGCGCTTTCGAGGGCGTCATCCCCGCCCGCAGCGGCGAGTCCGGAGCGGTTGAGGCGTTCGACGAGGCGGCGTTTGGCGAGTTGGAGGGCGGGGGCCTTCTCGGCGGGGACGACGTTGGCGAGGGGGGTGCCGTTGGCGTTGAGCAGGGAGCCCTGGAAGGTGGCGGGGAGGAAGCCGCTGCCGAAGCAGTCGAGGCCGCCGGAGGGGATCTGGCCGCCGTTGAGGACAACGAAACCGGGGAGGTTCTCGTTCGTGCTGCCGAGCCCGTAGGCAACCCAGGCCCCCATGCTGGGACGTCCCTGAAGCCCGAACCCGCTATGGAGGAAGTAATTCGCGCTGGTGTGCTCGGGGAACGCGGAGGTCATGGAACGTACGACGCAGAGATCGTCGGCATGCGCGGCGACCTGGGGGAAGAGGTCGCTGATCCAGAGTCCGCTCTGGCCGTGCCGGGAGAAACTCCAGGGGGATTTCAGGACCTGGCCGATGTTCTCGAACTGGGTCTTCTCGAGCTTGCCGATGGTCCGACGCGGGTCCCGGCCGTGGTGCCGTTCGAGCAGGGGCTTGTAGTCGAACGTGTCGACCTGGGACACGGCACCTTCCATGAAGAGGAAGATGACGCTGCGGGCGCGGGCGGGGGCATGGGGGGGCTTGGCGGCGAGGGGGCGCGGGTGGCCGGACGCGACGGCGTGCTGGCCCAGGAGCGCGCGGAGGGCGAGCGCGCCGAAACCATTGGCGGCGGTGGCGAGGATGGAACGGCGGGAAAGCATGGGGGGCGGGGAGGAAGATCGGGATGGCCGGACGAGGATGCCGGGGGGGGAGGGCTCAGTTGAGGTAGATGAATTCGTTGGCGGTAAGGAGGGCGTGGGCGAGGTCGGTCCACGCCGGCAGTTCGGCAGCGGCATGCAGCGCGCGGAGATCGGACAGGGATTCGAGGCAGGTCCGGAGTTCGTCGTCCGCGGGCGGGCGGGCGTACGCGGTTTCGAACATCCAGCGAATTCGCGTCCGGTCGTCGGTTCCGGGGAGGGTGCGGATGACCCGTGCGGCCCAGAACCTGGCCTGGTCGTGCAGGAGCGGGTCGTTCATGAGGGTGAGCGGTTGGCCGGGGACATTCGTGGTGTTGCGGCGCCCCACGGTGCTGAACGGCGTGGGGAAATCGAAGGCCACCATCATCGTGGGCAGGAAGTTGCGCGGGACCGCGGTGTAGATGCTGCGGCGCCCGTCGCCGTCGAGGGGCCCGCTTCGTTCGGGGCGCCCGCGTCCGACGATGAATTCGGTGAGATGCACGGGAACGGGCGGGCCTTCAAGGCGCGGATCGAACCGACCGGAGACGGCGAGGACGGCGTCGCGGATGGCCTCGGCCTCGAGCCGGCGGACGGGAAAGCGGTGGAGGAGAGTGTTGTCGGGATCGGCCTCGTCGGCGCGGGGATGCACGGGCGTGGAGGCGCGGGCGAAGGCCTCGGTGAGAACCAGCCGGCGGACGAGCCTTTTGATGGACCAGGCGTCCTCGTGGATGAACTGCCACGCGAGGTGGTCCAGCAGCTCGGGATGGGAAGGGCGTTCGCCCAGGAATCCGAAATTGTCCGGGGTGGGCACGATCCCGCGCCCGAACGCGTGCTGCCAGATCCGGTTCACGAGGACGCGCGCGACGAGCGGGTTGGCGGGGTCGACGAGTTGGCGGGCCAGCTCGGCGCGGCCGCTCGAATCCGGGGGTGCGATGGGCGGGACGCCGAGGACCGCGGGCAGGCCTCGCGGGGCGACCTCGGCGGGGCGCGACGGTTTGCCGCGGAGCAAGACGCGGTCATCCACGCCGGTGCCGTCGAACCAGGCGACGGCGGTGCGGGACGTCCAGCGGGTGCGGCGCGCCACGGCGTCGAGGGCGTCGAAGTAGTCGAAGTAGTCGGAGGGGGCCGTGGAGGCGGGCGAGGGTGGCGGAGGGGATAGGAAGGACCGGTGGCGAACCAGCCAGTCGGCGAGCGTCGCGAGGCGCGGGGCGTCGACGAGTTGATCCATGGCCAACCGGCGCGTCGCGTCGACGAGGTCGGCTTCCAAGGCGGATGCGAGTTCCCGCAAGGAACCGGGCAGCGGGGCGGCGGAAGGAAACCACGGGGCTACGGGTCGATAGGTGGGTTTCTCCGGGGCTTCGACGACGAGCAGGATCTCGAGTTCCGCATCGCCGTCCGGCACGAATTCCAGGTGGGCCCGGTGCCCGGCGTAGGCGGAGAGATCGTGGGTGACCCAGGAGGGTTCGGGACCGCCGTCCACGGTCGCGAGGAGCCCGCCGTGGAGCGGACCCGCGACCATGATGTGGGAATCGACCGCGGCATAGACCCGGGATCGTCCGCGCAGGAGGTAGTGAAGTCGTCCGGAATCAAGCTGGACCGTCGGGGTGCGGATCATGCGTCCGGCGCGAGCGGGGGCGTCGAGGGACCCGGATTCGGATTCGGTGCCCGGTTCGAGGGCAAGGCGATTCCAGAACGGGTCGCGGCGGACGGCGCCGAACGGCATGACGCGGACGATGGGGTTGGTCGGGGAGGAACCCGGGATGACCTCGCCCGCCTGCCGGGGCCGGGTGCCGTGCACGGGGCCGTCGGTCTTCCACGGGGTCCTCCCGGGGGCCGTGAAATCGGCAAGGACGCGGGTCTGGGCGGTTAGGGGTTCATCGCGGGGGCGAAGGGAAGCCAGGCGGGTACGGAAGTCCTCCGGCGCGAGGGACGTGGCGTCGGGCATGCGGCTCAGCCGGGAGAAGAGATGCAACGGATGAGCGGGGTCGCCTTGGGCGGATGCGAGCTGGGCGGCCCAGGCGGACAGGCGCGCGGACGGGATGCCGGTGGCGGCCGCAACGTCGTCGGGTCGGGCCGGCGCGGCGGAGTTGCTCGAAACGAGGCGGGCGGCGAGCCATGACTCGGACAGCCCCGCCAGGTTGGGGCGCAGGGAGCCAGCCACGGCGGCGGCAAGCGCGGGGCGATGCCGGGCGCGGAGGGTTTCGAGTTCGACGGCGGTGCGGGCGTGTTCCTCGTCGGTCTCGAACCGGACCTGGCGGTAGCTGGACGCGAGGATGAAACCGGAGAGGGCGTAGTAATCGTGCTGGGTGAGGGGATCGAACTTGTGATCGTGGCACCGGGCGCAGGCGAGGGTGAGTCCGAGGAACGTCTTGGTCAGGACGTCGAGCTTGTTGTCGGCGCGCTCGCACTCGTCCTGGCGGATGTCGACCGGGCTGTGGACCTCCTCGCCGAGAAACGCCCAGCCGGTGGCGAGGACGGACTCGTTCGCGCCGGTGACGGGGTGGCGCCGGGGAGGCAGGAGGTCGCCGGCAAGGTGTTCCGCGAGAAAGCGGTCATAGGGAACGTCGGCGTTGAAGGCGCGAATGAGGTAGTCGCGGTAGTGCCAGGCGTTGGGGATGCGGAAATCGGACTCGTGGCCGCGTGACTCGGCGTAGCGCACGAGGTCCATCCAGTGACGGGCCCAGCGTTCTCCGTAATGCGGGGAGGCGAGGAGGCCGTTGACCACTCGCTCGCGTTTGCCGGGCGAACGGTCGTGGGCGAAGGCGGTCGCGGCTTCGGGGGACGGGGGCAGCCCGGTGACGACGAAGTGGACGCGGCGCAGCCAGGTGTGATCGTCGGTGGGCGGGGCGGGCGCGATGCCCCGGGCCTCGAGCCGGGCGAGAAGAAACCGGTCGATGTCGGAAGCCCCGGTCGGGGCGGCGGAGGGGGAGGGGATGGGCTGGCGGCGGGGAGTCTGCCAAAGCCACGGTTGCTTCGCCTTGCGCCCCGCCAGGTCCATGGACCGCTCCTCGCGGGCGGCTTCCGCGGCGGCGTTGGTGGCGTCGGCGCCGCGGGTGGCCGAAGGTCCGACGGCGAGGAACGGGAACGCGACCGCGAACGCGAGGAGGACGTGGCGGGGGATGAACGCGGGAGACGGCGTCATGCGACGGGATGGGAGCAACGGGATGAGGATGGCGATGGGATGTGCACGAGGCTAACGCCGGAGGCGCGGGGTGGGGAGCGGGAATTCTTCGCCCCGAACCGGTCGACGCCCGGACGGTCCCCCTGACAGGGTGGTGGCGTTTGCTCCCGCATGCGTCCGATGGCCGCGACCGGTTCCGGCGGGAGCGCAAGAGAGCGGGTTAACTGAACCACGGATATGACATGATGGATCGCATCGGCACCCTGGACCTGCTGGTCATCGCGACGTACCTGGTCGGCATCGTGGGGGTGGGGTGCGCGGCAGGGTGGCGGCGGAAGGGAGGCGGAGCGGGAGCGGGCGCGGGCGGGGCGAACCGGTATTTTCTGGCGGCCCGTTCCTTGCGCTGGCCGTCCATCGGGATGGCGCTGTTCGCGACGAACATCTCCTGCGTGCATCTGGTGAGCCTGGCGCAGGCGGGTTACGACCAGGGGCTGCTGATGGGGAACTTCGAATGGATGGCCGGGTTCACGCTCATCCTGCTCTCGTTGTTCTTCGTGCCGTTCTATATCCGGTCGGGCGTGGCGACCCTGCCGGACTTCCTCGAGCGGCGGTATTGCCGGCAGTGCCGGGACTGGCTGGCGGTCGTGTCGATCGTGGCGGCGGTGATCTTCCACATTGCGTTCCCGCTGGCGACGGGCTGGCTGGTGTTGCACGGGATCTTCGGGATCGACAAGTGGGCGTGCATCCTGACGTTGTGCGCGCTGACGGCGCTGTACACGGTGCTGGGCGGCTTGGCGGCCGTGGTGGCGACGGAGTCCGTGCAGGCCGTGGTTCTGATCCTCGGGGCCTGTCTGATCACGGCCTTCGCCTGGGCCAAGGTGGGTGGCTGGGAAGGGATGGTGAACGGTCTCACGGACGGCAATGACCTGTTGAAGCTGTCGATGCTGCGGTCGGGATCCGAGGAGAGGGAGTTTCCTTGGTACGCGATTTTCCTGGGCTACCCGGTGTTGGGCATCTGGTACTGGTGCGCCGACCAGACCATCGTGCAGCGCGTCCTGGGGGCGAAGGACGAGCAGCACGCGCGGGTGGGGCCGCTGTTTTGCGCGGCGATCAAGATCCTGCCGGTCTTCATCTTCGTCCTGCCCGGGCTCATGTTTCACGTGATCGTCCAGCGCCGGTTGGTGCCCGGACTCGAGGTTGCGAACAGCAAGGAGGTCTACGGGCTGATGATCCGGAATCTGTTGCCGACGGGTTTGTTCGGGGTGATGGCGGCCGCCTTGATGGCGGCGTTGATGGGGAACCTCGCCAGCGCCGCGAACTCCATCTCGACGCTGTTCAGCTATGACCTGTGGAAACGCTTCCGACCGGACACTCCCGATGCGGCGCTGGTGAGCATCGGACGGTCCGCGACGGCGGTCTCGTTCGGACTGGGCATCGCGCTGGTGCCGTTGCTGGACCGGTACGAGAGCATTTTTGCGGGGATCAACGACATCATCGCGCACCTTGCGCCCCCGATCACCTGCGTCTTCCTGCTGGGGATCTTCTGGCCGGCGGCCTCCGCGGCCGGGGCACGCTGGGCCATGTGGCTGGGATCGGCCCTCGGCGTCGCGGTGTTCGGGCTGAAGACGCTGTGGAAATGGGACGCGTCGCGGTTCGGCTGGATCCCGGATTTCGTCCATCGGACGCCATTCATGTTGATGGCGTTTTACCTGTTCGTGGCCTGCGTCCTGATCCAGGTGGGGGTGACCTGCCGGCGGCCCAAGACCGAGGCGGAGGATCCGCAGCGCCTGTTCTGGGCGCATCCGTTCGACGCGGTGAAGCAGCCGGGATGGCCTGGATTGGGCGACTACCGCGTGCTGGCGGGCCTCGCCTTTCTGGGGATGGCGGGATTGTATGTGCTTTTCCGATGAGCCAACGCATTGACAGCCACGTGCACCTTTGGGACCCGGCGCGGCTGCGGTATCCGTGGTTGAAGGATGTCCCTCCCCTGAACCGGGCGTTCCTGCCGGAGCACTTCAGGGAAGCCAG
Organism: uncultured Verrucomicrobiota bacterium; assembly: GCA_964608505.1. Taxonomy (GTDB): domain Bacteria; phylum Verrucomicrobiota; class Verrucomicrobiia; order Limisphaerales; family CAIMTB01; genus CAIMTB01. The sequence goes on along the minus strand of CAZSOV010000317.1, from coordinate 1,527 downwards.
CGCGGCGGCGGGACTGGGGAAATGGGTCTTCGTCGAAGCCGGTCGCGATCCCGCCCAGAATGTGGAGGAAGCGCGATGGGTGAGTGGCCTGGCGAAGGAGGAACCCCGTCTGGCAGGCATCGTCGCGCATGCGGCGGTCGAGCGGGGGGAGGGGGCCGTTCCCGAGTTGGCCGATCTGGCGGCTCTGCCGCTCGTCCGGGGCGTGCGCCGGTTGCTCCAGGATGAACCCGACCCGGAGTTTTGCCTGCGACCGGATTTCGTGGCCGGAGTGCGGGCCGTCGCGCGCCACGGATTCACGTTCGATCTCTGCATCCGGCACCCTCAGCTCGCGGCCGTGACGGAACTGGCACGACGCTGTCCGGAGGTGACCTTCATCCTGGATCACCTCGGAAAGCCGGCCATCCGAGAAGGTCTGTTCCAGCCGTGGGCCGAGGATCTTGGGCGCCTGGCGACGCTGCCCAATGTCTGGTGCAAGCTCTCCGGATTGACCACCGAGGCAGACCCCTTGCGGTGGACGCCGTCGGACCTGCGTCCCTACCTCGACCACGCGGCGCAGTGCTTCGGACCCGACCGCGTGATGTATGGCGGCGATTGGCCCGTCTCCACGCTGGCCACGAGCTACCCGCGGTGGGTCGGGGTCATGGAAGACTGGATGGCGTCGGCTTCGGAGTCGGAGCGCCGGCGGGTGTTCCGGGAAAATGCAGTGAAATGCTACCGTCTATGAGCACAGCGTTCGGGAAGTGGATTCGGGGCGCGTGGCTGCTGGGCATCGTCGTGTGGTTGGCGGGGTGCGCGTCGGTGCCCACTCCGGCGGATGCCGGACGTGGATCGGCGTCGGGCGCGGAACCGAAGCGCTACGCCTGGGTCACGGGGTTGAGGCCGGAAAAGGCCGCCTACTACCGCGATTTGCACGCGCGACCGTGGCCCGGGGTCAACCGAAAGCTCAAGGAGTGCCACATCCGGAACTTCTCCATTCACCTCAAAGAAATCGGCGGGCAGTTATACCTCTTCGCGTACTTGGAATATACGGGGACCGATTTCGATGCCGACATGAAGCGGATGGCGGCGGACCCGGAGACGCAACAATGGTGGAAGGAGACGGACCCATGCCAGAAGCCCCTCCCGGATGCCGCCGCAGCAGGCAGGATCTGGTCCGATACCGAGGAGGTCTACTTCCTGCCGTGAAACACGCTCTCACCCACGCGTGGTTGTGGCTGGGTCGGTCGGTGGGGTGAGGGAGTTGTTTTGGGATGGGAAGGCACTCGATTCCGGCCTTGGCGGAAGTCGGCAGCGCAAACAACAGCCAACAAAACAAGATGTCAGTCTCTTTATTTACATCACAAACATCAGTCTTTTTATTTATTGGCGGTTGAGGTGGGGGTGGATAGGGTTCGCCCGTGAATGCGCGCCTGAAGTTTCCACCGGAGGCTCCGGCCGGATGGTACCACTGCATTTCCCGGGTCGTGGACCGACGGTTCATCTTCCAACCCGCCGAAAAGGAGCACTTCGTCGCGCTGCTCCGTGAAT
>CAZSOV010000316.1:0-8892 GCA_964608505.1 uncultured Verrucomicrobiota bacterium | reverse complement strand
CGATGTTGACGTGGTAGTTCTTGTATTTGAACGCGGCGTTCTTGGCCCGGATCGTGATGCCCTTCTCGCGCTCGAGATCCATCGAGTCCATGATCCGTTCCTCCGACGCCTTCGCCTCGTTGGCGCGGAACGTTCCGGACTGCTTCAGGAGACAATCGACCAGGGTCGTCTTGCCGTGATCGACGTGCGCGATGATCGCGATGTTGCGGATGTGTTGCATCGAAAGAATCGTAGCTGTGTCTGTGTCCATGTTTCCTCGGGCGTCCGCCGGGCGGGCGGATCGCTCCGAAAACCTGGCACTCCCCGGCTCTCGGGCCGGCCACCCTATCAAAGGTCCCGGTTCCGGCAAGCGGCTAAAAGCTACACGTGGGTGACGGCTTCCGGGCCGCTCCCCGCATGCCGGGTCGCGGTCCGCCCTGTTCCGGGGTCCGATCGGGGCCCGCTTGCCTACTCCCGCCCCTCGTCCCGCAGGATCTCGAGGGGCGGATGGGTGGTGAGGCCGCGGCTCGAGAGGAAACCCGTGACCAGCGTCAGGCCCGTCACCGCGATGCCCGCCACGAGCGCCGGAAAGAGCGGGGGCGCGAACGGGACCTCGAAGACGAAGGCCGACAGCGCGCCGGTGCCGGCGTAGGCGAGGACGATGCCGGTCGCCGCCCCGAGCAGCCCGAGCACGGCGTACTCGACCAGCAGCACGCGCAGGACCTGGCGGCGCGACGCGCCGAGGACGCGCAGCAGGATGCTCTCCCGCACGCGCTGCCAGCGGCCGCTCAGGATCGTCGCCACCAGCACGAGCAGGCCCGTGGCCACGGTGAAGAGCGCCATGAACCGGATCACGTACGCGATCTTCGCGAGGATCTGGTCGAGCGTCCGCAGGACCAGCGTGATGTCGATGACGGACACGTTGGGGAACCCGGCGACGACCCGGCGCTGGAGCCGTGCCGAATCGTCCGCCGTGGTGACCCGGGTCACCAGCACGTGGAACGCCGGGGCGTCGTCCAGCGGGCCCCGGGGAAACACGACGAAGAAGTTGGGCTGCACCCGGCGCCAGTCCACCTGGCGCAGGCTGGCGACGCGGGTTGTCATCGGCACCCCCTGGACGTCCCAGACCACCTCGTCGCCCAGGCCGAGGCCCAGTTCCCGGGCGATGCCGTCCTCCACCGAGATCGGCACGGGCTCCACGCCCGGTTCGGAACGACCCACCCAGGTTCCCGCCACCACCTTTTCGCTGTCCCGCAGTTGCTCCGCGAACGTGCCGCGGAATTCCCGGCGCAGCAGCCATCCGGGCACCCGTCCGTCCCGTCCCGCCCCGGACCGATCCGGGGCGCCGTCTCCGTCCGTTCCCCGGTCGCCGAGCCAGTCCTCCACCGGACGGCCCCGCAGGACCTTCAGGCGCATGGTCACGATGGGCGCCTCGTCGAGCACGGGGAATCCCTCGTCCCGCACCAGGGCCGCGACGGCCTCGCGTTGGTCGGGCTGGATGTCGAAGAGGATCGCGTTGGCCCGGTTGACGTCGCGTCCGGACAACAGCTGATCCAGCAGGGTGCGCTGTGCGAGGTGGAGGGTGAGCAGCAGGAAGGTGCCGAGGCCGAGCGCGACGACGAGCAGGAGGGTGCGGTTGTTGGGCCGATGGAGACTCGCGAGGCCCTGGCGGACGACGAACGGCGCGCGGGGCAGTCGACACCGGCGGGCACCGGCCACGACCAGGCGCCCGACGCCGGCGAGCAGGGCACCGGCCACGAACAGGCCGGCCGAGAATCCCAGTCCCTCCTGCCAGCGCCGGGTGTGTCCGAGGGCGAAGCCGATCACGACCAGGGCGAGCACGGCCCCCACGGCCCATTGGAATCCGTCCCACCGCCGCCGGGCAGGTTCGTAGGCGACGCGCAGGACTTCGAGGGGCGACACCCGGCGCACCGCGGCGAGCGGCAGCAGCGCGAAGAGCAGGCAGATCAGAAAGCCCACCGCGGAGGCCTCGAGCACCGCCGGCCAGGAGGTGCGCACCGTGACGGGGAAGGGTACGAAATCCGCCACCACGCGGGGGAGGGCATGCTGGACGAGGGTGCCTGCCGCCGCGCCGACGAGGGAGCCCAGGGCGCCCAGCGCGGCGGCCTGCACGAGATACACGGCGAAGGCCTCGCGCACCGAGCAGCCCAGGCACCGCAGGATCGCCACGGTGGGCACCTTCTGTTTCACATGCACCTGGATGGCGCTGGCCACGCCGACGCCACCGAGCAGAAGGGCGACGAATCCGACCAGGTTGAGGAACTGGTAGAGGTTCCGCATGGCCTGCCCGAGGTCCTCCTTGCGGTCCTCCACCGTGGCGTGGGCCAGGCGCAGCTCGTCGAAGCGCTTCCGATGCTGCTTCACCAGGGCCTGGACGTCGGTGCCCTCCGGCATGCGGAAGAGCATGCGGTACCGCGCGAGGCTCCCTTCCCGCAGCAAACCCGTCGCGTCCAGATCGTTCATCCGCAGGTAAACCCGCGGCGCGATGGTGGCGAAAGCGACGGTTTCCCCGGGGACCTTGCGCAACGCCCCCGCGACGCGCGTCGTCAGGTGGCCGATGCGCACCTCGTCCCCGACGCGCGCCGCGAACTGGAGGAGGAGCGATTCCTCGACGAGGACGCCGCCCTCCGCGCGGAACCGCGTCTCCGCCTCTTCGGGCACGGTCTCGAGGCGTCCGTAGAACGGAAACCCGCCCTCCAGCGCTCGCACCTGGGCCAGGCGCGTGCCGTTCGCCGCCGGAAACGCGATCATCGACGAGAACGAGATCTCCCGGGCCTGTTCGCCGCCCAGCGACTTCAGGAAGGACCGCGCCTCCTCGCCGAAGGCCACCCGGGAACCCACCGAGAGGTCCGCACCCAGCAACGCGCGCGCCTGCTGCTCGACGGCGTCCTCGAGCGTCCGCCCGAGCGAACCCACCGCCACGAGCGCGGCGATGCCCACGACGATGCAGAGCGTGAACCACGCCAGCCGGCGGCGGCTGGCCCGGCTGTCACGCCAGGCGAGGCGCAGGACGAAACCGATCCGGCGGGCCCCGGGCGTGATCGTCATCGTCCTCGTCATCGCCATGGTCGCAACCCGGCCTTCACGCCGCTCCCGTCGCCACGTCCTCGACCACCGCGCCGCCGCGCAGCCGGAGGATGCGTCGGGTCCGGCGGGCGAGTTCGAGGTCGTGCGTCACCAGCACGAGCGCCGTGCCCGCGCCCCGGTTCAGCCGGAAGAGGTTCTCCACGATCAGCTGGCCCGTGTCGGTGTCCAGGTTCCCCGTGGGCTCGTCCGCGAACAGCACCTTGGGACGGTTGATGAACGCGCGCGCGATGGCCACCCGCTGTTGCTCGCCGCCCGAGAGCTGGACCGGGTAATGATGCCAGCGCTCGCCCAGTCCGACCTCGTCCAGCCAGCGCCGTGCCTCGGGCTCCCTGCCGCGCTCGCCGCGCAGTTCGACCGGCAACAGGACGTTCTCCAGCGCCGTGAGGGTGGGCACCAGCTGGAAGCTCTGGAACACGAAGCCCGTGTGCTGGTTGCGCAGCCGCGCCCGGCCGTCCTCGTCGAGCTCCGAGAGCGTCACCCCGGCCAACCGGACCCGGCCACGCGTGGGGGCATCGAGTCCCGCGCAAAGACCCAGCAACGTCGTCTTGCCCGACCCGGACGGCCCTACGATGGCGAGGGTTTCGCCGGCGGGCAGCGAGAACGAGACGTCGCGCAGGACGTCGAGCGCCCGTTCGCCGCTGCGGTAGGTTTTGGTCAGGTGCTCGACCTCGAGGATGGCCTGCCCGTTGGCGCCTTGGCCGGACATGGGCCGGCAACATGCCGGTCCGGCGTCCCACGTCAAACCGGGGTTGCGTCAATCGGAACTCCACAGGCCGACCGCGGGCCGCTAGAACCGGGCGCACATGTCGGAGGTCGCCCTTTCCTTCGGTTCGCTCGCGTTGCGTTCGAACCTGTTCCTGTCGCCGCTGGCCGGCTACACGAACCTGCCGTTCCGCCGCGTGGTGCGGGAGATCGGGGGGGTGGACCTCTGCACGACCGACCTGGTGAACGCGCGCTCGCTGCTGGAGCGCAATCCGAAGGCGCTCAAACTGATCGAGACCGACGCCCAGGACTCCCCGCTGGCCGTGCAGTTGTTCGGGTCCGTGCCCGAGGAAATGCGCGACGCCGCGCTGCACCTCGAATCGCTCGGGGTCCGGTCCGTCGACATCAACATGGGCTGCCCGGTGCGCAAGGTGTGCCGGGTGGGGGGCGGGTCGGCGATGATGACCGAGCTGGAGCGGACGCAGGCCCTGGTGAAGGCGATGGTGGATGCCCTGCGCATTCCGGTGACGGCGAAGATGCGTCTGGGCTGGGACGACGATCATTGGACGGCGCCGGATCTGGCCCGGGCGCTCGAGGACGTGGGGATCGCCGCGGTGTTCGTGCACGGACGCACCCGGGAGCAGGGGTTCGGCGGCACCGTCAAACTCGCCGGCATCCGCAAGGTGGTCGAGGCCGTGCAACGCGTTCCGGTGATCGGCAACGGCGACGTGACGACCCCCGAGGCGGCGCGGCACATGCTCGAGGCGACGGGTTGCGCCGGCGTGAGCATCGGGCGCGGGGCGTTCTATGATCCCTGGATCTTCGCCCGGACGCGCGAATACCTGCGCACCGGCACGCTTCCGCCCGAGGCGGGGTTTCCGGAGCGCGTGCGGATCCTGCGCCGGCACCTGGAGCTCATGGTGGAGGTGTTCGGCGAGAAGCGCGGCTGTCTGATGTTCCGCAAGGTGGCCCCCTGGTATGCCAAGCGGTTCGGGCCCGCCAACGAATTCAACAAGAAGATCGTGCGCCTCGTGTCCGTGACCGAGTTCGACGAGGTGCTGGCGGGGTATCTCCGGTGGCGCCGGCAGTTCTGCGACGACCACGGCGAGCTGCTGCCGAAGTTCCGTCCGCAACCCCTGGTCGCGAGTTTCCTCGCGGACCCCGACGAACCGCCGACGGGCGTGGAGCGGCGGTCCAGCATCCCGGTCCCGCGGGGGCCGGTGGAGGTGTGGTGATGGCGCGGCGCCGACGGCAGCTCGCGGGCGGCGACGGTGCGCCGGGCGCCGACGAGGCGGCGCGCCCGATGCCGGGCCGGGCCGGCGCGGCGTGCCTGGGCATTCTGGCGGCCCTCGGCTGGTTCGGGATCCTGTGGTGGGTGACGTCGCGTCCGAGCCCCGATTATGCGACGGCTCCGTTGTGTTTTCTGACCTCCGAGAACGTGGCCCTGCTGGCCAGCCCGCGGAACGAACCCATGGCGCTGCCGCTGGAACGGCGGGCGGCGGCGGAGGGGCGTTACGAGCACCGGTTGGCGCTGCGGCTGCCGGGGTATCGCGGGCCGCTGGGTCGATTGGGACCGAGCCAGGTCGTGCGCGACGCGGATCTGAAGTCGGGGGAACTGCGCAGCCTCGATCTGTATCTCGAGGCGGAAGCCGGTCGGGATGGCGGGTGGCAGGGGGAGGTGCCGCTGGGAATCGTGGGAGGGCAGCTGCGTCTGCCCGGCGGTCCGACGCTGCAAGCCGTGGCCCCCGACCGGGTGCGGCGCGGGCGCCCGCTCGAATTCCGGCCCGTGTCAGGCACGACGAACGGCGCCAACGCGGGCGAGTTGGTCCTCGAGACCCGGCAGGGCCGGACGCTCTACCTGCGCGGCGTGGTGCGGACGATGGGGCCGGGCAGCGCCGAGGCCGGCGTCGCGCCGCTGGGCCGGTTGGTCGTCGCGCTGGGACCCCAGCCGGGGCAACCGGCCACGACGACGAACCTGTTCTATCCGGACGGGCGGTGCACCTACCCGCTCGCCACCTTGCCGCCGCCCGCGCGGCGGACGCTGCTGGCCCGATTGCACCAAGTACCGGACGGAGCCGTGATCTGGCGCCTCGTGGCCGGCGGTCTCGCGGTCGGACTGGGATTCGCCGGACTGGCCTGGGCGTGCGGTCGGACCGGCCCTGGCCGGGCGTTGCCGGCCGGCGCGTCCGTCGCCGCGCTGGCGCTGGGGCTGGCCTTGCCGGCCACGGTTCTGATGCCTCCCTTCCAGGGCCCCGACGAGGTGCGGCATGCGATTTCGTACGTGCGGCTGACGGAGTCGAGGGAGCTTCTGGACGGAGTGCTGGGTCTGATCCGGTCGTCGCATTACGACACCGTCAAGTACCGCCCGGATCTGAAGCTGACGGCCGCGACGCTGGAGCAGCCCGACGTGTTCGCGGTGAACTTGCTGGCACTGGACCCCAAGTTGATCGACCAGTTCTTCCAGGACTACAACCGGCGCTCGCCCGCGGTGGCGGTCTGGTGGCGATTCTGGTCCCGGGTGCTGCCCGAGTCATCCGTCGGCACGCTGCTGTTGCGGGTTCGGACGGTGCAGGTGCTGCTGGGGGCGATGCTTCTGGGATTGGGGGCGTTCGTGGCGTCTTCGGGCCGATTTCCCGGCGTGCCCGTCTGGTTGCTGCTGGCGCCGCTGCTCGTGGGAACCCTGCCGCCCGTGCTGGCCTGCATCAGCAATTACTCGACGGTCGTCGGATGCGCGGGGTTGCTGGCCGGGGTCCTGGTGCGCCAGGCGTGGCGGTACGAGACGGATTCATGGTGGGTGGGGGCCTGGCTCGGATTCGCGCTGGGGCTGGCCCTGCACGTCTCGCTCAATGGTCTGGCCTTCCTCCCGGGCGCGGCCCTCTGGCTGGTCCACCGGCCCTGGCTCCGGTGGATGGGCGCCGAGGAGACGGAACCGCGGATGGCCCGCGTGCAGGTGGGACGCTGGTGGTTTGCCGCGATGCTGGGCTTCGCCGTCACCCGGGTGTTCGGAACGCGGCTGTTCAACGCCGAGCTCGTCGGACAGGCGAGCTCCCATCTTGGCACGGGCTGGTTGGGCAGCTTCGTCGCGGAGCCCGTGTCGCTGTGGACCCTCGTCTGTGTGGTGCTGGGCGGGCTCGAGTGGGCCGCTTGCGGCGGGGGCGGAGACCGCGCCCGCCGAACCGCGGGTGAATTCATCGCCCGCGCCTCGTGGCTGGCCTGGCCGGCTCTGATCCTGCTGGTGGGAACGGCGCTCCTCCACCTCGTGCGTCCGGCGCCGCATCTGGTCGATCAGGAATCGCCCTGGCGCCACTACCCGGGATTGGTCTCGAGCGGTTGTCCCCTGTGGCGGGTTGCGGAGCTCGGGGAGGTTCCTCCCGTGACGCCCCCCCGGGGCGAGGGCGTGCTCGCGGTGCTGCGGGTGTTGTGGGCCAACCTGAACCCGTGGCCGGCGGATTTTCTGCTCGTGCGCTCGTTTTGGGCGGCGTTGATCGGGGGCGAGGTGCGGGTGCCCGGGTGGATGGTTCCCCTGGGGGCTTCCGTGGCCTTTCTTGGCCTCGTGCAGGGTCTCGTGGTTCTGGGTTCCGCCGGCTCCGCCCGCCGGACAGCCCAGTTCCTGTGCGGCCTGATCGCGTTCCTCGCGACGTTGGTGATCCAGTGCCTGGGTTATTGGCCGAGAAACTTCGGGGGTCGCTATGCCACGCCGCTCTTTCTGGTGGGCATCTCCATGGTGGCCCTGGGTTGGGCGCCGCTACTGGATACCATCGCGAGACGGCGTCCCTTGCCGCTGGCCCTCGGTGTCCTGGCCCTCGTGCTCCTCACCCATGGCGCCTGGGCCTGGGCTTTGGGGGAGCGGTTCTTTTGAGGGCCGCTCCCGGTTCATTGCTTTTCGCGATTGGGATTCCAGACGACGTCCGCGTTGAACTTCTCCTCCCGTCCGGCACCGCCATTGGTGATGTAGGAACGGCGGTAGAAGCCCGCGTGGCCATCCACGAAAACCAGATTCGCGCCGCGATGGTTGTGGCGCTGGGCGAAGTGCCCGCTCCGCCCGGCCGGAAAGATGCCGTTTCGATCCGGGGCATCGGTGTAGGGCTCGAGCGAGGGGCTGAACGCGCTGTCCGTAAGCAGCACCGTCGACGCCGGCGAGGGGATCGCTCCCAGGCGCGGCATTTCGGGGTACTCGAAACTGTTTCCCTGAACGTTGTTGCGGATGCTGCTCAGCAGCTTCAGGTCGAGGTTCATGACGATGCTGAAAAAACCGAAGGTGCCACCCTTCAGAAAGCGGTCCTGCGTCGCCGCCTTGGCTGCGGGACAATGCCAGAACGGACCCGTTCCCCCCGGAAACGGCAGCTGATCCTTCGGACGCGTCACGCCCGCCCAGTAGTTCGAAAAGGGCTTCTCCCCCGCGCTTGGCGGCAGGACATTGAACCAGGCATACGGATCTGACGGGCTGCCCGGGCCGGTGGTCGAGCCGGTGTCGACCCCGTACTGCCCCCCCGCATCGGTCCCGTCCCGGGGCATGCGGTCGTCGTTGTCGGTGGCATACACGTTCAGGGCCAGGCCCCATTGACGCATGTTGCCAAGACACTTGATGCCCATGGCCCGCGCCTTCGCCTTGGCCAGCGCCGGGAGCAGCATGCTGGCCAGGATCCCGATGATCGCGATGACCACCAGCAGCTCGATCAGCGTGAACGCCCGCCGGCCCCGGCGGTTTGTCGAAACGCGTTTGGAATTCATCGTGCGAGGCGCGCGTGCCCGGAAATCCGGGCCACGCTGGGACCGTAGGGGCGCGCGCCCGGTTTCGCAAGGAGGGTGACGGCGGCTCCCCCCCCAGGATCAGGAACCACGACACCAAGCACACGAAATCGCAGATGGAGCCGGGCGTTCATGGAACGGCTTCGTCGCGGATGCCGGATCGCAGCAGGACGGTCTCCTTTCGTGCTTTTGATGGTTTCGTGGTCGATGGCCTTCGGTGGTGGTTTTCTTACGCGGTGATCCAGACTCCACGTTCGGGCTTGCGCGGCGTCCCTCTATCCAAATACCGCCTTCTTCAAGTCCCTCAGGACGTACGCCTCCGTTCCCTCCAGGCCCCGCATTCTCCGCGCCCCG
>CAZSOV010000315.1:0-8999 GCA_964608505.1 uncultured Verrucomicrobiota bacterium | reverse complement strand
CCAATCGACTTGGTCCATCGCCCTGACGGCAGCACCCGGCAGGCCGACACGGGACTCGTACCCGACGCGTCGCCACGCCAGGCTCGGCCATCGGATGCTGCGCCTCGCCGAGCAAGGTCTGTACTGCGAACCCGGGGGCTTCTTCATCGACCCCCCGCGAGCCGTCGACCGTGCCCTGATCACGCACGCCCACTCCGACCACGCGCGCCCGGGATCCGCTTCGTATCTCGCGGCTCAACCCGGCCTCGGCGTCCTCCGGCATCGCCTCGGCGGCCGCGCGTCGATCCAGGGTCTGCCCTACGGAGAGTCGACGCGCGTCGGCGAGGTCCGGGTCTCGTTCCATCCCGCCGGCCACGTCCTGGGGTCCGCCCAGATCCGGCTCGAACACCGGGGCGAAGTCTGGGTGGTCAGCGGCGATTACAAGCGCCAACCCGACCCCACCTGCGCCCCGTTCGAACCGGTCCCCTGCCACGTGTTCGTCACGGAATCCACCTTCGGCCTGCCATTCTACCGGTGGCCCGATCCCGCCCGGGTGTTCGACGAGATCAACGCGTGGTGGCGCGGGAACCAACAGTCGGGTCGATCCTCCCTCCTGCTGGGCTATTCCCTGGGAAAAGCCCAGCGACTCCTCGCGGGTCTCGATCCCTCCATCGGCCCGATCCGTGTCCACCCGGCCATCGCCGAACTCCTGCCCGCGTACGCCGCGGCGGGAGTCGCCCTGCCGAACGTGGACGTGGTGGACCCCGACTCCGATCCCTCCGACGCGCCCTGCCTCCTGGTGGCCCCACCGGGCAGCTCCCTTCCCCCCTCCCACGGTGGTGGGGACGCCACCCCCTCCGGCGTTGCCTCCGGCTGGATGTTGGTCCGGGCGGCCCGAAAACAACGCGGCGCGGCGCGCGGGTTCGTGCTCTCCGATCATGCCGACTGGCCCGGGCTCGTGGACACCATTCAGGAGACCGGGGCCCATCGGGTCCTCGTCACGCACGGTTCCACCGGCGCCCTGGTCCGCTGGCTGAACGAGACCGGTCGCGAGGCCACCGCGCTGGCGACCCGGTTGGTCGGCGAGCCGGAATCCACGCCCGACCCCGGCCACCACCCCGCCCCCTCGTAACCGCGTGCGCGCCTTCACCGCATTGTTCGAAGAGCTGGAGCGGACCGCCGGCACGCCGGCGGCCGGGGACGCGCTGGCCGCGTACTTCCGCGCGGTAGCGCCCGCCGACGCGGCCTGGGCGCTGTGGTTCCTCCTCGGCCGGCAACGGACACGCCCCATCTCCCTGGCTCACCTGCGCCAGTGGGCCGCGGAGGCCGCGGAACTCCCGGCGTGGCTGATCCACGAATGCCACGCCTCGGTCGGCGACCTCGCCGAGACCCTGGCGCTCGTCCTGCCCCTGAACCCCGACCCCGACCCGCACCCGCCCGGCCTCGCGCAACTCGTCGAGACCCATTGGTGCCCGCTCGCCCACGCCCAACCCACCACGCAACGCCACCTGCTCCGCGAGGCCTGGTCCCGGCTCGACACCCCCCAGCGCCTCGTCTGGAACAAGCTGCTGACCGGCGGCCTGCACCGCCTCGTCGCCCCCTCCGCGCTCGTCCATGCCCTGGCGTCGCTCTCCAACCTGGAATCGTCCGTCCTCCAGCACCGCCTGCTGGCCCCCTGGGGCCCCACGTCCGCGGATTTCTCCCGGCTCCTCGCACCCACGGAACCCGGCGGCGAACCCGACCGCCCCTACCCCTTCCAACTTGCGGTCGACCTCGCCCGCCCCGTGCCCGACCTCGGTTCGCTATCCGACTGGCTCGTCGAATGGAACTGGGTCGGCCTCCGCGCCCAGTTGATCCGCCGCGCCCGCTCGATCCTGCTCTGGTCGACCCACCAGGAAATCGTGTCCCCGGCCTTTCCGGCGATCATCGATGCAGCCACGACGCTCCCGCAGGGCACCGTCCTTGACGGCGTGCTCCTGGGCCGGAACGGCGGGCGCCGGGTCGGGTGGCCGCCCGTCCGTCCCTCCTCCCAGCCCGCGGGTCCGCAGCCCGTCGTCTTCATGGCGTTCGACCTGCTCGAACACGAAGGGCGCGATCTTCGTTCGTTGCCCCTCGAACGCAGGCGCGAACGGCTCGAACGGGTCCTCTCCCAGGCAGCGGACGCCCCCGCGCCGCCCGCGAAATTCCAGCAACCCGACCTCTTCGACTCCCCCCGGACTCCCGCCACCGTCCCGCCCCGGCTTCTCCTCTCGCCGGCCCTCGACCTCGCGGACTGGCCCGAAGCCGACACGCTCCGCGCCCGGGCCCGCCACGAGGGTCGGGAGGGTCTGGTGCTCAAACCGCGCGCCTCCGGTTATGGCACCGGGCATGCGCACGAAGCCTGGTGGACGTGGAAGCCCGACCCGGGCACCTGCCTCGTCGTGCTCGTCGCCGCCCAGCCCGGTCGCGGCCCCCGCACCGGAGCCACCGCCGAGTACACCTTCGCCGTCCGTCACGGCACCGAATTCCTGCCGGTCGCCAAAACCCGTGCCGGGCTTTCGGAGGAACAGATCGCCGCCCTCGACGCCTTCGTCCTGGCCCGCACGATCGACCGCTTCGGTCCGGTGCGCCTCGTCGCGCCCGAACTCGTGTTCGAACTCGCGTTCGACGCCGTCGAATCCTCCACGCGTCACAAATCCCGAATCGCGCTCCGCGCCCCGCGCATCGCCCGTCCCCGCCCCGACCTGCGACCCGCCGACGTCGACCCTGTCGAAATCCTTTGGAGGCTGGCCGGAATTCCCGCCGCCACGCTCCCGCCAGCACCCCGCGGATGAACCCGCTCGTCGCCGCCTGGATGACCGCCCGCGGCTGGTCGCCCTTCGAGTTCCAGCTCGAAGCCCTCCGCGCCTTCCGCTCCGGCGCCGACGGCCTGATCCACGCTCCGACGGGAACCGGCAAGTCGCTCGCGGCCTGGATCCCCCCCGTCACGGAGTGGCTGGACCTCCATCCCAGGCCGTGGCCCGCGGAGCCCGAACCCATCCAGGTGCTTTGGATGACGCCGCTCCGCGCATTGGCCCAGGACACGGTTCGCTCGCTGCGCGAACTGACCGACGGCCTCGGCATGCCCTGGACCGTCGAGGCGCGCACCGGCGACACCTCCTCCTCCCGCAAGGCCCGACAGAGACTCCGCTTCCCCACCGCCCTCGTCACCACGCCCGAAAGCCTTTCCCTGCTCCTCTCCTACCCGGAGACCGCAGCCGCCCTCGGCAGCCTGCGCGCCGTCGTCGTCGACGAATGGCACGAACTGCTCGGCTCGAAGCGCGGCGTCCAAACCGAACTCGCCCTCGCCCGCCTCCGTCGCGGGTGTCCCGGACTGCGCTGCTGGGGCCTCTCCGCCACCCTGGGCAACCTGCCCGAAGCCCTCGAAACCCTCGTCGGGGCCCCGTCGACACGCCGGTCCTGCCTCGTCTCCGGCCAACTGCCCAAGACCATCGTCGTCGACACCGTGCTTCCCGACGCCGTCGACACGTTCCCATGGTCGGGCCACCTCGGCCTCAAACTGCTGCCGCGGGTTGTCGCGGCGCTGGAACAGGCCAACACCACCCTCGTCTTCACCAACGTCCGCTCCCAGACCGAAACCTGGTTCCAGGCCCTCCTCGCCGCGCGCCCCGACTGGCAGGACCGGATCGGCATCCACCACGGTTCCCTGGGACGCGAGGAACGCGCCGCCGCCGAGGAGGGGCTTCGCGAGGGTCGGCTCCGCGCCGTCGTCTGCACCTCCAGCCTCGATCTCGGCGTCGACTTTTCCCCCGTCGATCAGGTCATCCAGATCGGCGGCCCGAAGGGCATCGCCCGCCTGCTCCAGCGCGCCGGGCGCAGCGGCCACGCCCCGGGACGCGTCAGCCGCATCCTCTGCGTCCCCGCCCACGCCTTCGAACTCGTCGAATACGCCGCCGCCCGCGCCGCCCTGGCCCGCGGCGAGGTCGAACCCCGCCGCCCGCTCGACGCCCCCCTCGACGTCCTCGCCCAACACCTCGTCACGATCGGTCTCGGCGGCGGCTTCCAACCCGCCGACCTCCTCGCCGAAGTCCGCACCACCCACGCCTACCGCCACCTGACCCCGGAGACGTTCCAATGGGTCCTCGATTTCGTCACCCGCGGCGGGCGCAGTCTCCGGGCCTACCCCGACTATCATCGCCTCGTCGAACAGGACGCCCGCTACACCGTCGTCTCGCCCGACATCGCCCGACTGCATCGGCTCGCCATCGGCACCATCGCCAGCGATGCCTCCGTCTCCGTCCAGTTCGCCAACGGCACCCGCCTCGGTTCCGTCGAGGAATCCTTCGTCGCGCGCCTCAAACCGGGCCAGCATTTCGTGTTCGCCGGGCGCATCCTCCGGTTCGTGCGCGTCCACCAGATGACCGCCCTCGTCCAGCCCGCCCGACGCGCCACCGGAACCATCCCGCACTGGGGGGGCGGACGGCTTCCCCTGTCCAGCCTCCTCGCCGACGAGGTGCGCCGCCAACTCTTCCTCGGCGCCCCCCGCGAGCCTCGTCCCCGACGTTCGCCGCGCCGGGCTCCCCCGGCCCCCGAACTCGAGGCCGTCCGTCCCATCCTCGCCCTCCAGCACGCCTGGTCCCGCGTCCCCGCGCCCGACGAGCTCCTGGTCGAAACCACCACCACCCGCGAGGGCTCCCACTGGTTCATGTTCCCGTTCGGCGGACGCCTCGTGCACGAGGGACTCGCCTCGCTCCTCGCCTTTCGCCTGTCCCGCGAACGCCCCGTCACCCTCACCCTGGCCGTCAACGACTACGGCCTCGAACTCCTCCCCGCCCAACCCTGCGACCTCGCCGAACCCGACTGGCGCCGGCTCCTGTCCCCCGAGCACCTCGTCGAGGACCTGCTCGAGTGTCTCAACGCCACCGAACTGGCCCGACGTCAGTTCCGCGAAATCGCCCGCGTCGCCGGCCTCGTCTTTCCCGGCTACCCCGGCGCCGGCAAACCCCTCCGCCAGATCCAGGCGTCCAGCGGCCTCTTCTACGACGTCTTCCGCCAGTACGAACCCGAGCATCTGCTCCTCGACCAGGCCCGACGCGAGGTCCTTGACCAGCAACTCGAAATCTCCCGCCTCCGCGCGCTCCTGATGTCGCTCGCCGGGCAACGCCTCGTCCTCACCCGCCCTCCGCGCCTGACCCCGCTCGCCTTCCCGCTCTGGGCCGAAATGATCCGCGGCCAGGTCAGCAGCGAATCCTGGTCCGACCGCATCCAGCGCATGGCCGCCGACCTCGAACGCGCCGTGACCCTCGAACCCGCGCCCTCGTGACTCCGCCCCAGCCCCTCCCGCTCGAACTCGCCGGCGCCGCCATCCGCCTCTGGCCCGACCACGCCCTGAGCTGGGACGACGCCCGCACCCTCTTCATCGCCGACCCGCACTTCGGCAAGGCCGCCTCCTTCCGGCAACTGGGACTCCCCGCGCCCGACCCCACCTCCGCCGATCTGGACCGCCTGGCCCGGCTCCTCGAGCACGCCGCCGCGACCCGGCTCGTCGTCCTCGGCGACTTCTTCCACGCCCGTTCGGCCCAATCCCCCGCCGTCCTCGAATCCCTCGCCCGCTGGCGCGCGCTTCACCCCCGGCTCGAAATCCTCCTCGTCCGGGGCAATCACGACCGACACGCCGGCGATCCCCCCGCGAGCCTCGACATCGCGTGCGTCGAGGAGGGCTGGCCGCTCGGCCCGTTCCTCTGCCGGCACGAACCCGAACCCTCCCCCCGGGGCTACGTCCTCGCCGGTCATCTGCACCCCGGTTGGATCCTGCGGGATCGCAACGGCGCCTCGCTGCGCTCCCCGTGCTTCGCGGTCTCCCCGGCCATGGCCGTCCTCCCCGCCTTCGGTTCCTTCACCGGGCTCCACCCCCTGCGCCGGACCCGTCACACCCGCATCTTCGTCGCCACGCCGGACCGGGTCGTCCCCCTGCCGCCCGGCTGACCGGACCGTCCCCCGGGCCGCCGCCCCCCCGCCGCGCGCCGGCGGGTGGCACGGGAAGGAACCGCAGGGCCGTTGACAAAGTCCGGGGTGAAACCGCGCTGCGGGGCCGGCGACTGCCGAGTCGCCGGCTTCGCCTCTCGATTCGCCTGCTTAGATCGCCCCGCAACGGCCCGCCGTCGCGCGGACGCCATGGCGGGGAGCCGGTCGCGGGCCCCAATCGACTTTGTCAATCGCCCTGGAAGGAACCGTGCCTCCTGCATGTCCCTCCTTGCGCTTCCCCCCCGCTCGGCTACTGATTCCGCCGCGTCGCTTGATACGAACACGTATGAAATCCAACGGAACCTGGGATGCCCTCGTCATCGGGGCCGGCCCCGCCGGAACCGCCGCCGCCGCCATCCTCGCCGAACAGGGACACCGCGTGCTCGTCCTCGAGCGCGAACGCTTCCCCCGCTACCACATCGGCGAATCGCTCATCCCCTTCACCAACGTCCCCCTGCAGCGGCTCGGCCTCATCCCCCGCCTCGAGTCCTCGGCGTTCGTCCGCAAGTTCAGCGTCCAGTTCGTCCAGCCCAACGGACGCGCCTCCCAGCCCTTCTACTTCTTCACCCGCTACGGCACCGACGTCGCCCAGACCTGGCAGGTCCTCCGCTCCGAATTCGACCAGATCCTCCTCGACAACGCCGTCGCCCGCGGCGCCGAGGTCCGCCAGGAAACCGAGGTCCTCGCCCTCCTCCACGACGCCGGTCGCGTCACCGGCGTCCGCGTTCGCGACGCCGCCGGCCAGGAATCCGAACTCCACGCCCCCATCACCCTCGACTGCTCGGGCCGCGAATCCTTCGCCGCCGTGCGCCACGGCTGGCGCCTCAAGGACCCCAAACTCAACAAGGTCGCCGTCTGGACCTATTACCGCGGCGCGAAACGCGACGAGGGCATCGACGCCGGCGCGACCACCGTCGCCTTCGTCCCCGACAAGGGCTGGTTCTGGTACATCCCCCAGCACGACGACAGGATCAGCGTCGGCGTCGTCGCCGAAGGCAAGTACCTGACCCGGGGCGGCCTAAAGGAACCCGCCGCCATCTTCGAGCGCGAGATCCACGAGAACAAATGGATCGCCGACCACCTCGCCCCCGGCACCCAGGTCGGGCCCCACTTCCTGACCAGCGAATACAGCTTTCACTCCCGCCATTGCGGCGCCGAAGGCCTGCTCCTGGTCGGCGACGCGTTCTGCTTCCTCGACCCCGTCTTCTCCTCCGGCCTCATGCTCGCCCTCAAGAGCGGCGTCGCCGCGGGCGAGGCCGTCTCCGAGGCCCTCCGGGCCGGCGACCTCGACCCCCGCCGCTTCGCCCCCTACGCCGCGTCCCTCCGCCAGGGCATCGAAAACATGCGCAAGCTCGTCTACGCCTTCTACGAGCCCGGATTCTCCTTCAAACAGGTCATCGACCGCGAACCCGCCCTCGCCGGCGACATCACCGACTGCCTCAGCGGCGACGTCAACAAGGACTTCTCCCGGCTCTGGTCCGTCATCCGCGAGTTCGTCCCCCTCCCCGACGACCTGCCGGTCGGCGCCCCCGCCGAAAGCCCGTCCGCGGCCTAGAACCGGTGCCCCCGCCCGCCGAGGATCGGGGCGTCGGGGTGGAGCATGGCGAGGATGGATGGACGGATTCGCGGGCGTGGATCAACGCGTCTGGCCAGGGCTATTGACAAAGTCTGGTGTGGAACCGCGTTGTGGGGCCGGCGACTGCCGAGTCGCCGGTTTCCCTTCTGGTTTCGCCTGCTTCGATCGCCCCGCGACCCGGCCCGCCATCGCGGGGGCGCTATGGCGGGGAGCCGGTCGCCGGCCCCAATCGACCTTGTCAATCGCCCCGCGCGCCTGGCGAGGGAAGGCGAGTCGCGATTTGACACGGTTGCGCCAAGGGATGCCAAGGGTTGCGATACAATGAAAACCGCGACCGCGAGGGAACTACGCTACGATTTTGCCACGATCGCTGCGTGGCTGGATCAGGGTGAGACCGTCATTCTGACCCGACGAGGGAAACGGGTGGGCCGCATCGTTCCCGAACCCAAATCGACACGCGCTTCGAACGAGGGCCGTCGCGCCTTGTTCGCCAGCCGGTTCGCCCCGTGGGTGGCCGTCCCGCAGCGTGATCTCTCCGGGGTGATCGAGGAGCATCGGGGAGCGGCATGAAGATGACGGCGGACGCCAGCTTTCTGGTTTCGCTCTACGGCGGCGGTGGCAACACGCCGGTCGCCCGGCGTTGGATGGCCAACCACGCAACCCCCGTCATCATGCCCGAAGTCCCCTTAACCCCTGGCCAGTCCGTCCAGAGGGCTGCGCACCCCGATTCCCGGCTTCGAGAGGACATGGGTGTACGAAACACCCATTGCCAGGCCAGCTCCCGCGGCGCGTTCCGGTACTTGCGTGCCAGCGCATCCGGGAGCCAAACCCCGTCGTATCCCGCCTCCCGATCCTCCTCGTTCAACTTCCGCACCCGACTCAGCTGCGCCGCCAACCCATCCCGGAGCACCTGCGGGACCATGGTCATCCGGTCCTTCGCCCCCTTGCCATCCCGGACCGTGATCTCTCCCCGATCCAGATCCACGTCCTTGACCCGGAGGCGCAGCAGCTCGAACAACCGCATCCCGGTTCCGTAGAGGAGCTTCAGCGCCAGACCGTACTCCCCCTCCACCGCGGCAAGAACCTGCTCCACCTCCGCCCCGGACAGGACCACCGGAATACGTTGCGGGCGCAGGGCTCGCGCATAATCCCCGAGCCGACCCAACGGTTGGTGGAGCACCTCGCCATAAAGAAAGACCAGCGCGTTCAAAGCCTGATTCTGGGTCGAGGCCGAGACCGTGAGACGCACCGCTAGATCGGTGAGGAACTCCGCCACCTCCGCCGCACCCATCTCGCGAGGATGCCGCCAGGCCCCTGCCCCAGATCGACCGGGAATCCGGAAGTGCCGCAGGAACCGCTCGATCCATCCCCAATAGGTTCCTCGGTCCTCGGAGAGTACCGGAAGAACCGCATGACCTCCCGAACCTGCTCGCGCAGTGTG
>CAZSOV010000314.1:0-9057 GCA_964608505.1 uncultured Verrucomicrobiota bacterium | reverse complement strand
CCCGGACCTCGCAGAACGCCTCGCACTCGCGGAGCAGCCGGACGAAGTGCTCCTTCTCGGCGGGTTCGAAGATGAAGCGGCGATCCACGATGCGGGAGACGCAGTGGTAGTAGGCGAGCGGCAGCTCCGGCGGTGCCTTGAGACGCGGTCGCGGCATGGACCGAGCGTGCCCCGACTCCATTCCATGTTCAATAATATAAACCGCGGGATATGCTCACATAAACCGGCGTGACCGGGAGGGGATGGGTGTGATTGCCTCCCCGTTGTCCCCTGGATGGGCACGCGGCGTGCCACGGAAGACGTGGCCGCGTCGGGTGTGGATTCAGGGCCGGGCGCGTGGTCGCCCTGTTTCGGAACGCAACTCGCATGAAGACGATGAGAATCCTCCCTGCCGTACAAAGGTTCGCCCTGGCGACGCTGGCTGGTTCGGTGCTGGCGCCCGCATCGGTTCGGGCCGCCGAGGTGAGTTTGAACGGGCACCAGTTCACGTTGCCGGACGGATTTCGCATCGAGTTGGTGGCGGGCAGCGATCTGATTCCACGTCCGATCGCGGGCAGTTTCGACCCGGAGGGGCGCCTGTATGTGACGGATTCCGCCGGCCTGAACCAGCCGCCTTCGGAACAGTTGAAAGACCCGAGGAACCGGATCCTCCGGCTGGAGGACAAGGACGGCGACGGGCGGTTCGAGACGTCCGCGGTGTATGCGGAGAAGGTGATGTTCCCGCAGGGTTGTCTCTGGCATGGCGGATCGCTCTACGTCGCCGGGCCGCCGAGCATCTGGAAATTTACGGATACGGACGGCGACGGGAAGGCGGACCAGCGGGAGGAGTGGTACCAGGGGAAGGTGCTGACCGGTTGCGCGAACGACGTGCATGGACCCTATCTCGGGCCCGAGGGGATGCTCTATTGGACGAAGGGCGCGTTCGCCCGGCTGGATCTGACGGACGCCCGGGGACGGGCGATCCGCGACCGCTGCGCGCATGTGTTTCGGGCATGGCCGGACCGGTCCGGGTTCGAAACGGTGATGTCGGGCGGGATGGACAACCCGGTGGAAGTGGCGTTCACGCCCGAGGGCGAGCCGATCTTCATCAGCACGTTCGTGGACCTCAGCCAACCGGGGCGGCGCGACGGCCTGGGGCATGCGGTGTACGGCGGGGTTTTCGGCAAGATCAACGACGTCGTGGACGAGCCGACGGTGAAACGGACCGGCGACCTGATGCCGGTCCTGTCGCAACTCGGGCCCGCGGCGGCGTGCGCGCTGATGCGTTACGAGGGCGACGGCTTCGGACCCGGCTACCGCGACAATCTCTTCGGCACGCTCTTCAATCTGCGCAAGGTGACGCGACACGTTCTGAAGGCCAAGGGCGCGGGGTACGCGGCCGAGGACAGCGATTTTCTGGTGTCGGACCAGATCGATTTCCGCCCGACCGACGTGCTGCAGGACGCGGACGGCTCGCTCCTCGTGATCGACACGGGCGGCTGGTACAAGCTGTGTTGCCCGAGCTCGCAGCTGGCGAAGGCGGACGTGCTGGGCGGGATCTACCGGGTGCGTCGCGAGGGTTCGACCGCGGCGATGACGCCCGCGCAGCGAAGGGCGGGCTACGCCCGGCTGACCGGTCCGCCCGCCCTGGACGGCGCCCGTGACGAAGTGTCGATGAAGCGGGCGGTTTTAGCGGCCAAGGCGGAGGACGCGCCGCGCTGGCGAGCCCTCCTGCAGGAACATGCGGGCAAGGCGTCGGGTTCGACGGAGTCGGCACGCCTGGCGCGGTTGGCGGCGGAGGGGTTGGGGCGCGTGGGGGATCGGGCGTCGGTGCCGTTGCTGCTGGAGGCCGTCGGAAAGGCGGGAAGGGAAGATCGGTTCCTGGAACACAGCCTGATCTACGCGTTGTTGGAGATCGGGGACGGCGCAGCGGCGAGGGCCGGTCTGACTTCGCGCGACCCGCTGGTTCGCCGCGCCTCGCTGCTGGTGCTGGAGCAGATCGACGCGGACGCCGGCGGCGGGGTGCGCGTGGGCGACATCGTCGGACTGCTGAACTCGGGCGACGCGGGCCTGCGCGAGACCGCGCAATGGGTGGCGCGGCGGCACTCGGAGTGGGGTGGCGAGCTGGCGGGGCATTTTCGGTCTCGCCTGACCTCCCCGGACGTCGGCGCGGAGGAGAAGGCTTCCTGGGAGGGCCTGCTGGGGCTCCTGGCACATCGGCCTGAGAGCCAAGGCCTGCTGGCGGAGGCCGCCCGGGGGGCCGGTTTCCGGGTGGAGACGCGCGTGGCGGCCTTGGCGGCGATGGGTGGGGCCGGGTTGAAATCCCTGCCCGAGGGGTGGAAGGCGGCGCTGGTGCGGGCACTGGCCCCGGAGGGGAAGGGCGCGGTCGCCCTGGCCGCCGCCCGGGCCACCCGGGCCCTGCCGCTGCCGAAGGAAGGCGATGCCGAGGTCACGGCGGCGCTGCTGATGCTCGGAGCGGCGGGGGCCATGCCGGTGGGCACGCGCATGGAAGCCTGGCTGGCTCTTCCTGCGGGCACCGTGTTGGACGATGGCTCGTGGGCGGTCGTCCGGTCGGGGTTGGGGGAGGACCGTCCCGCCGTGGAACGCGCGATGGCCGCGGGCATCATCGCGCGATTGCGTCCCACGCCGGGGCAACTGGCCGGGCTCGTGCCCGTGCTGGGGACGGCCGGACCGGTGGAATTGCCGAGGATTCTGGCCGCGTTCGCGCAGGGTGGCGACGAGGCATTGGGGCGTGGTCTGGTGGCCGCGCTGAAGGGATCGAAGGCGTTGACGGCGCTGCGGGCGGAGGACGTGAAACCGCAGCTCGCGAAGTTCCCAGCCGCGATCCAGGACGAGGTCATGACGGTGCTGGCGGCGGTGCGGATCGACGTCTCGCAGCAGCGGTTGCGTCTGGATGCCCTCCTGGCGGAACTGACGGCACTCAAGGGCGACGTTCGGCGCGGGCAGGCCATCTTTAACAGTCCGAAGGCGGCGTGTTCGTCCTGTCACCGCATGGGTTACCTGGGTGGCAACATGGGACCGGACCTGACCTCGATCGGGCAGGTCCGGACGGAACGGGACCTACTGGAAGCGGTGGTTTATCCGAGCGCGAGTTTCGTGCGGAGCTACGAGCCCTGGCTGGCGTCGACGAAGGACGGGGAGGAGTACGGGGGCGTGCTGCGGCGGGACACCCCGGAGGAAATCGTGCTGGGCACGGGACCCGGGGCGGAGGTGCGGATCGCGCGGACGGAGCTGACGGAACTGAGGATGGGAGAGCTGAGCACGATGCCGGCAGGACTGGACGAACAGTTGTCCCGGCAGGAGATGGCGGATCTGGTGGCCTTCCTCAGGAATTCGAAGTGGGGGGCCAACTAGCCCGGGGTCGGGGCGCGCCAACCTATGGTAAGGATTGAACAACCAAAGGCTGGTGTCGGGCGGGTTTCCCATGAAGGATGTGCCGCGCATGCAGCAATCGAATTCATCCTGTAATTCTTGGACGCGGCACGCCGGATTGGCGGCCGGAGTGGCAACGGGCGCCGCCTTGGTGTTGAGCGCGGCATCGGTGGTGGCCGACGATTGGAAGGAGTCGGCGATCTCGCCGGTGACGAACCCGTTTTTTTTCGAGGACCCGCAGATCAACAGCGAGGTTCGCCCGATCTTCGCGCACCATGACATCGACAACGACTTCGTCGGTGGCCACGCCCAGCTCTACGTGGTGCAGTTGCGCTGGGCCGTGACCGATCGCCTGGCGATCATCGCGGTGAAGGACGGATTCATCGACCTGAACCCGAATGCCGTGTTGCCGCAGCGGAGCGGTTGGGCGGACATCGCGGCCGGCGTGAAGTACGCGATCGTGGACGACAAGGAAGCGCAGTTCATCGTGACGCCCGGTTTGACCGTCGAATTGCCGACCGGCCAGGCGCGCGTGCTGCAGGGCAACGGCGACGGCACGATCAACCCCTTCGTCTCGGTGGGCAAGGGCTTCGACAAACTGCGTTTCGTCGGCAACGTCGGCGCGGTCATTCCGCTCGACGGCGACGAGGAGACCTCGAACCTGCACTACAGCGTTCAGGTGGACTACACGGTGCACCAGTACTTCATCCCGTTCCTCTCCGTGAACGCCTTCACGGTGCTGGACCACGCCAAGAGCACCCTGGACGCCGCCGTGGGCGGGCTCACCGTCGAGGGCTTCGATCTGTTCAACTTCGGGGCGTCCCGCGCCTCGGGCACGACCGAGGTGGTGGCCGGTGCGGGGTTCCGTTCCCGCCTCGCGCCCTGCCTTGATCTCGGCTTCGCCTACGAGGTCCCGCTGACCGACGAGGAAGCGCTCTGGGGTGATCGCTTCACCGTGGATCTGATCTGGCGGTTCTAGGTTCTTCCTCCAGTACCTGCCGCCGACCGCGCCGGACTCTCGGGTCCGACGCGGTTTTTTCGTTTTCCCGGGTCCCTCCCCGCGCGTGGCGCGGTTGCTGGAGATCGTGCTGGCCAAAGTCGACGGGACCGGGCGGGAATAGGCCCCTACCCGGGTGAGACAAGGCATGAAACAGCATCGCAAGCGCAGGTTCTGGTTCTGGTCTTGGCTGGCCTGGGTTCTGGCCCTCGGCGGCGCGTCGGCTGCGGATGCGCGCGGCGCGTCGGCGGAAAAGGCCGGGGCCGGGGCCCTGCCGCTGCCGGCGGATCATGTGCCGAACCCGACGCGGTCCGGGGCGGCCTCGAACCCTCCGCCCGCGGGTGGGTCGGGAGCCTGGTGGGCGTTCGAACCCCTGGGGAGGGTCACCCCGCCGGCGGTGAGGAACGAGGGGTGGGTCAGGACACCCGTCGACCGGTTCCTTCTGGCGCGGATGGAGGCTCGGGGATTGGAGCCGGGGCGGGCCGCGGATCGGCGGACCCTGGTGCGCCGGGCGTTTCTGGATTTGCTGGGCCTCCCGCCGACGCCGGGCGAGGTGGAGAGCTTCGTGGCGGATCGGGCGCCGGACGGCGAGGCCTGGCGGAAACGGGTGCGGGGACTGCTGGATCGCCCCGAATACGGGGAACGCTGGGCACGGTACTGGCTGGACGTGGCCCGGTTCGCGGAGAGCAGCGGGTTCGAGCACGATTACGACCGCCCCGGCGCGTATCATTACCGCGACTTCGTGATCCGGGCATTGAACGAGGATCTTCCGTACGACCGGTTCGTGCGCCTGCAATTGGCCGGCGATGAATTCGAACCGGAGAACCCGCAGGCCCTGATGGCCACCGGATTCCTCGGCGCCGGAGTGTTTCCGACGCAGATCACCGCCAACGAGGTCGAGCGGACGCGGTACGACGCGATGGACGACATGCTGTCGACGACGGGCACGGCCATGCTCGGCCTGACGGTGGGTTGCGCGCGGTGCCACGATCACAAGAGCGATCCGATCTCGATGGACGAGTATTACCGGATGCTGGCGACGTTCACGACGACGGTGCGGAGCGAGCTCGAATTGGACCTGGACCCGGAGACGTCCCGGCGGGACAAGGCCGCGTTCGACGCGGCGCATGCGCCCTTGGCGGAGGCCCTCCGGCGCTACGAGGAGGGCGAGGTACCGGCGAAATTCGCGGCCTGGCTGGCGATGGGCGCGCCCGCCCGCACGCAGCCGGTCTGGGAGGTCCTGGAGCTCGGTTCCGCGCATTCGAAGGCGGGGGCCGGTTTCCGACGGTTGGCCGACGGTTCGTATCTCGTCGAGGGAAAGAATGGCGATACCGACCGGTACACGCTGACGGCGGACGTGCGGGGCACGGTGGTGTCGGCCCTGCGACTGGAGGCGTTGGCTGACCCGAGCATGACCCGGGAAGGTCCGGGGCGGGCGGAGAACGGCAATATCGGGTTGAGCCGGATCCGGTTGTTCGCCGCGGCGCTGTCCGGGGGGCCGACGAACGAGATCCCGCTGGTGAATCCGCGCGCCACCTTCGAGCAGGATCGGGGACACCTGTCCATTGCCTCGGCCCTGGACGACAACCCCCGGACCGGCTGGGCGGTGGACCCGCGGTTCGGCACGAATCACGCGGCGGCGTTCGAGTTGGGTCGACCCTGGACGAACTCGGCGGAGGGCACGCGCCTGACGGTGGTGCTCGAGTTCGAATTGAACACGCGCCACAACATCGGGCGCCCGCGCCTCTCGGTGAGCGCGGAGGCGAACCCCGCGTTGGACGGGGACTCCCTGCCGGACCGCGTGGCGGGAGCCCTCGCGAAGGCGCGGGAGCAGGGGCAGGACGGGGAACGCGCGAAACTCGGAGCGGAGGAGCGGGCGGTCCTGTTGGATTGGTGGAAGCGTGGCGAACCCGGCTGGCAGGCCGTGGCGGGCGCCGTGGCGGCGCACCGAAGGACGGCCCCGAAGCCGCGCCTGACGAGGGTGCTGACCTGCACCGAGGGAAATCCGCCGGTCCGGATGCACACGCAGGGCGCGGATTTTTTCCCGGAGACCTACTTCCTCAAACGCGGGAGCACGGAGCAAAAGCGGGACGTGGTCACGCCGGGCTTCCTGCGGGTGCTGGCGAAGGTTCCGGACCCCGACCGCCGCTGGAGCTGGAAGCCTCCGGGCGATGCGAAGTACTCGGGACGCCGCCGGACGCTCGCGAACTGGATGACCGACACCGATCACGGGGCGGGACACCTCCTGGCGCGGGTGATCGTCAACCGTTTGTGGCACCATCATTTCGGGCGCGGAATCGTGGCCACTCCCAACGATTTCGGCGTCCTCGGGGCGCGCCCGTCGCATCCCGAACTGCTCGACTGGCTCGCCGGCGAATTGATCCGCCAGGGCTGGCGCCTGAAACCGATCCATGAGCTGCTGATGACCAGCGCCGCGTACCAACTCGCCCCGGAACGCCGGGCGAGCGCCGCCGCGGACCCCCGGCCGCCGGCGGACCCGGAGGATTTTCGGACGTTCCGTCCGCGCCGGCTCGAAGCCGAGGCGATCCGCGACTCGGTGCTGGCGGTGTGCGGCGTTCTCGCGACGAATCGGTATGGTCCGGGTACCCTCGACGAGGCAAGCACCCGCCGGAGCATCTATTTCACGGTGAAACGCAGCCAGATGGTGGGGTCCATGCAGGTGTTCGACGCGCCGGAGCCGCTGGTCAGCCAGGGGACCCGACCGGCCACGACCGTGGCGCCGCAGGCCTTGCTGCTGATGAACAGCCGCCACGTGCGAGCCTGGGTTGAGCGGTTCGTGGACCGGATTGCCCCGGGGCCGGACGCGACGGCGGGCGAGGCGGTGGCTCGGGCGTATGGACTGGCTCTGGGCCGCCCTCCGACGGACGCCGAATGGGAGGCCTCGGTGGAGTTCATCCGGCACCAGACGGCGATCCATCGGGAATCGGCTCCGGATCGGGCCCGGGAACGGGCGCTGGCGGATTTCGCGCAGGCCGTGCTCAGTCTCAACGAATTCGTTTATGTGGAATGACGCGTGTTCCCCCTCCCGGCGGCAGTTGCTGAAACGCGCCGGTCTGGGCGCCGGGTTTCTGGCGATGGCGGGGCTGCTCCGGGATTCCGGGTTGCTCGTGTCCGCGAGCCGGGCCGCTGCCGGCGCAGCCCTGGACCCCATGGCGCCGCGCTCGCCGCAGTTTCCCGCCCGGGCCAAGTCCGTGATCTGGTTGTTCATGAACGGCGGTCCCAGCCAGGTGGATACCTGGGACTACAAGCCGGAACTGGCGGCGCGGGACGGCAAAGAGCTCGCGGGGTTCGACGACAAGACGGGGTTCTTCCAGGGTGCCGTGGGACCGCTCATGAAATCGCCGTTCGCCTGGGCGCGGCATGGCCGGAGCGGCACCTGGGTGTCGGACCTGTTTCCGCACCTGGCGCGGCACGTGGACAAGATGGCGTTCCTGCATTCGTGCCATACGGAATCCAACAACCACAGCCCGGCGTTGTTCATGATCAACACCGGGACGACGCGGATGGGGATGCCGTGCGTGGGATCGTGGCTGACGTACGGATTGGGGAGCGAGAGCCGGAATCTGCCGGCATTCGTGGTGATGAGCGATCCGCTGGACCGCGGCCTGCCCAAGGGCAACGCCAACAACTGGGGCGCCGGCATCCTGCCCAGCGCCTACCAGGGGACGTGGCTGCGTCCAAAGGGCGAGCCCATCGACAACCTCCGACCTCCGCCGGGCCTGGACGCCCGCTCGCAGCGGTCCCAACTCGATCTCCTCGCGCGCCTGAACCGGGAGCACGCGGCACCCACGGCGGTCGAGAGCGAATTCGCCGCGCGGATGGAGAGCTTCGAGCTGGCCTACCGCATGCAAGCGGCGGCGCCCGAAGCGTTCGATGCCGCCAGCGAACCCGAGCATGTCCGGCGCCAATACGGCCTCGGCGAAAAGCACTGCGGCCATTTCGCCGCCCAATGCCTCATGGCGCGCCGCATGGTCGAGCGCGGGGTGCGATTCGTGCAGATCTACTCCGGTGGCATGGAGAACCAACGGAGCTGGGACGGGCACGAGGACATCGCCGGGAATCATCGCGGGTTCGCGCTCGAAACCGACCAACCCGTGGCGGCGCTGCTCGCCGACCTCGAACAGCGCGGGTTGCTCGAGTCGACCCTCGTGGTCTGGGGCGGCGAGTTCGGACGGTTGCCCGTTTCCCAGAAGGGCGGAAAGCCCGGGCGCGATCACAATCCCCACGCCTTCACCTACTGGCTCGCCGGGGGCGGCGTGAACGCGGGGGTTCACCATGGCCAGACCGACGAGATCGGGTTCAGGGCCGCCGTCGACCGCGTGAGCGTGAACGACCTGCACGCGACGCTGTTGCACCTGATGGGCTTCGACCACGAGCGGTTGACGTTCCGACTGAACGGGCGCGATTTCCGACTCACCGACGTCGCGGGGAAGGTCGTGCGGGCGGTCGTGGGCTGAAGTTGCCGGGCCCCAGCCGGGGCCGATGCGCTGGCCTGGCTTCGCCCGGAGCCCGGCGGGGCGATCGAAGGGGGCGAAACCAGAGGGGAAACCGGCAACTTGGCAGTCGCCCGCCCCGAAACAGGGTTGGGGTTGCGTACCGGACTTCGTCAATTCCCTGGCCCGTCGGGGCGTTGTGCCTTGGCTACCGTTGACACTCCCCGTCGCGGA
>CAZSOV010000313.1:0-9094 GCA_964608505.1 uncultured Verrucomicrobiota bacterium | reverse complement strand
GGACCCGAACGAATGGGAACGCCGCCGCAAGGACATGGAGGAGATTCGCAAGCAGCGTCAGCCACGGTGACCGGAGGATGCGCGGTGGGATCGGAGGCCGGCTGGGACACCAGGGCGCGAGAGCCTGCTCGCGAGCCGTGCGTCGTGTCCCTCCGGGGGGCGCGACCTGGTCAAGGGCCCTGACTCTGACCGGTCCCTCCCCCTTTCGGGGCTTGGTTGGGGACCGGCATTCCGCCACGCTACCTCCGGATTCCCCGTACCATGTCGAGGTCGCTCCCCTCATTTCTTAGCCTGGCCCTCTTCCTGGCCCTGGCCGGCTTGGCTTCCAGGGCGTCCGCCACCCCGGCGAACCGGACCGCTTTCGAGCGTCACTATGATCGGTTCCTGGCGCGTCCGCTCGCGAGTTGCACGACCTGCCATCTGCCGAGCGATCGGGCATTCCCGGAGAGCCTCGACGAATTCCCGCACAACGCGTTCGGCCAACGTCTACGCGAGTGGGCGGACCTCACAGCACACGCGGGGCGGAAGCCAGACTGGGCCGCGCGCCTGGGCGCCATCGCCGACGAGGACTCCGACGGCGACGGAGTCGCCAACCAGACCGAACTTCTGCTCGGCCACCAACCCGGAGACGCCAGGGATCGGCCTACCGCAACCGAATTGGCCCGGGGCCCGGATCGGCAGGCCGAATTCGGCGTGTTCCTGAGAAGCTACCGCTGGAGACCCTTTGATCCCGTGGTACGGCCGGGCGTTCCGGAGGTGCGGACAGCCGACGGCGACGTCCGGAATCCCATCGACGCCTTTCTGGCTGCCGAGAGATCGAGCCGCGGGTTGAAACCCAGGCCGGAAGCTGGGAGAGAGGTTCTCCTGCGACGGGTGTTTCTGGACCTCATCGGCCTGAGCCCGACGCCGGCGGAGCAACAGGCCTTTCTCGAAGATACGGCTCCCGGCGCGTACGAACGGTGCGTGGATCGGCTGCTGGAGGATCCGCGCCATGGGGAACGCTGGGCCCGGCATTGGATGGATGTCTGGCGCTACAGTGATTGGGCCGGTTGGACCGATGGCGGACAGATCCGGGACTCGCAGCGTCACATCTGGCAATGGCGCGATTGGATCGTCGAGGCCCTCAACGCCGATCTCCCGTACGACCGCATGGTCACCGGGATGCTCGCCGCGGACGAGGTCGCGCCGGAGGACGTTTCGGCGCTGCGTGCCACCGGCTTCCTCGCGCGCAACTACAAGATGCTCTCCCGCGAGCAATGGCTGGAAGACACGGTGAAGCACGTCTCCCAGGCGCTGGTCGGCGTGACGATCGGTTGCGCGAAATGCCACGACCACATGGCGGATCCGGTCTCGCAGCGCGAATACTACGGACTGCGTGCGATCTTCGAACCCCATCAGGTGCGCACCGACCGTCTCCCGGGCGAACTGGACGTGGCGAAGGCCGGTCTGCCGCGCGTTTACGATGCCACCAACACGCCGACCTACCTCCTCGTGCGCGGCGACGAACGCCACCCGTTGACCAACGAGGTCATCGCGCCGTCCGTGCCCCGGTCGCTCGGAGGTCGACTCGAGATTCGACCGGTCCCCTTACCCTGGCTGGCGGGCCACCCTGACCACCGGGATTTTGTCATCCGCGACACGCTCCAGGCCGCCGAGAAAGCCGCCCTGGACGCGAAAGCCGCCTGGGCCCGGGCACGCTCAGGAACGAACGTGACCTTCGCCCGGGTCCGGGAGGCCGAGCTGGAGGTCGATCTGGCGGAGAAGAAATTCGCGGCCCTGGTGGCGGTTGTGGCCGCCGAACGAGCCGCTGGCCAGGGACAGATAGCGGCGAGCGCGGCGCGGCGCGACGTGGAAAACCCGGCAGACTCCCCAGCCGCGGCCACCCATGCGGTCGCCCTCCAGCGCGGCGTCGCCCTTTCCGAGGCCATGCTCCGGCAGCACCAGGCCCGAACCGCCATGGCCGCCGCGGTGACCAATAAAGTTGAGGAAGCCTCGAAACGTCTCGCCGAGGCAGACCAACAGGTGACCAAGGCGGTCCACGTCCTCGACCAACCCTTGGACGAGGCCTTTACGCCGCGCCCCGCCGCGAGCTATCCGAGCGAAAGCACCGGCCGACGTTCGGCCTTCGCCCGGTGGCTGACGGATCCCGACAACCCCCTGCTCGCCCGGGTTGCCGTGAACCACGTCTGGCTGCGGCATTTCGGCCGCGGTCTGGTCCCCACCCCGGCCGACTTCGGCCGCAACGGTCGTCCCCCAACACATCCGGAGTTGCTCGACTGGCTGGCCGCCGAGTTTCAGCAGCCCAGCACGGCCGGAAGCGCCGCCGTTCCCTGGAGCTTCCGCCACCTCCACCGGCTCATCGTCACCAGCGCGGCCTATCGCCAGGCCTCGACCCCCGAGGACGCCAACCTCGCCGCCGATCCGGACAATCAGTTCCTGTGGCGCATGAACTCCCACCGCCTCGAGGCCGAAGCCGTGCGCGACAACCTGCTGTACGTCGCCGGAACACTCGATGCGACCCGGGGCGGCCCCGACATCGATCACCTCCAGGCCCTCACGTCGCCGCGCCGCTCCCTCTACCTGCGCCATGCCGCGGAAAAGCAGGCCGAGTTCCTGCAGATCTTCGACGGTCCGGCGGTGACCGAGTGCTATGAACGGCGCCCGAGCGTCATGCCGCAGCAGGCGCTCGCCTTGAGCAACAGCGACCTCGCCCTGAAACAAGCCCGCACCCTCGCCGCTCGGTTGATCTCCGAGTCGGAGTCCGACGCGGAGCGCCTCGTCGATCTGGCGTTTCAACGAATCCTCGCCCGTCGCCCCAATGCTGGCGAAGGCCGCCTGTGCGCCGACTTCTTGGGGCCAGCCCCGGTGAGCGCCGATCTGGCCCGTGCCGAGTTCGCCCGCGCGGCGGAAAACCTCGTCCTCGTGCTCTTCAACCACAACGACTTCGTCACGGTGCGATGAACCCGCGCCGCGACCTCTCCATGAACCACCCCTCGCACAGCCGACGCGAAGCGGGTCGCGAATTCTCCCTCTCCCGTTCCCGCGTACGCGGGAGAGAGGGCCGGGGTGAGGGTGCCCCCGCGTTGGTTCATGGTCCCAATGCGCGTCAAGAATTTGGACGTTCCCCCTCTCCATGAACTGCCCCGGCCTCAACCGACGGTCCTTCCTCGCCGATACCGGCATGGGGTTCACCGGCCTCGTTCTCGGCTCCATGCTCTACCGCGACGGCGTCCGGGCCGAATCCACGACCGCCGCGTGGCACCCGCCTTCCGGCACGCCGCACTTCGCGCCGCGCGCCCGTTCCGTGATCTGGATCTTCCTCTGCGGCGGCGTCAGCCACGTGGAAAGCTTCGACGTGAAGCCGGAACTGACGCGCTTCGCCGGCAAGTCGATCTCCGAAACGCCCTACGCCGGTGTACTTGCCACCGAAGGCAAGGACGTCATCGGAGCCAACCCCGCCCACGGCAATCGCAAGGTCATTCTGCCCCTGCAAACCGGCTATCGTCCGTATGGCGAGTGCGGCCTTGTCGTCGGGGATTGGTTCCGCCACGTCGGTGAGTGTGCCGACGATCTCGCCGTGGTCCGCTCCCTCTGGACGATCCACAACGATCACGGCGCCCAACTCACCTGGCAGACCGGCCGGCACCCCAGGGAATTGGAGCATCCCACCCTTGGCGCCTGGGCCGCCTACGGCTTGGGAACGCTCAACGAAAATCTGCCCGAGTACGTCGTGCTCGGCGTGCCCACCGGCGACTGCTGCGGCGGCGCCTTCACTCACGGCGCGGCCTACCTCGGCCCCGAGCACGGCGGGGTGCGGCTCCAGACCGATCCCCGGAATCCCCTGCCCTTCATCCGATCACCCGAGGGTGGTGTGTCCGCTGAACAGCAGGTCGCCAATCTCGGCTTGCTCGGCAAACTGAATCGGCTGGCCGGAATCGATTATCCCGACGACCAGAATCTGCGGGCCCGCATCAAGGCCTACGAACTGGCCTTTCAGATGCAGACCAGCATTCCCGAGACGCTCCAACTCGAGCGCGAACCGGAACCGGTACGCCGGATGTATGGGCTCGACCAGGACGCCACCAAGACCTTCGGCGAGCAATGCCTCGTCGCCCGCCGCTTGGTGGAGCGCGGAGTGCGTTTCGTCCAACTGTTCCATGGCGGAGGCGGCGGTGGTGCCTGGGACGCTCACGGCGATATCAAAGGCAACCACACCTCCCTCGCCCGGCAGGTCGACCAACCCATCGCCGGCCTGTTGAAGGACCTTCGCCAACGAGGACTCCTCCAGGATACCCTGGTGGTCTTCGGGACCGAGTTCGGTCGGTCGCCCGGCGCCGAGGGAACCGGGCGTGACCATCATCCCCAGGCCTTCTGCGCCTGGCTGGCCGGCGGCGGCATCCGCGGCGGCTCCACCTACGGCCAAACCGATGAACTCGGCTTCCACGCCGCCGAGAACCGTCGCTATGTCACCGATATCCACGCCACCGTTCTGCACCAGCTCGGACTCGATTCCCGCCGCCTCGAAGTGCCCGGACGCAAACGCCTCGACCTGGATCATGGCCAGCCGATCCGGGAAATCCTGGCCTAGCAAAACGACCATACCAAGCGGAGGAGCCTCGGCTACGCTGCATCGATGCACCTGCGGTCGAGGATCGCACCGACGCCTCTGACCTGACCCGCGGGAAGGAGGAAAGCGTTCGCCTCGCAGCCTACGCCGAGGCGGTCCTCGAAGTAGCCCGATCCAAGGGCGTGGGCGCGGTGGACCTGTTCACCCCGACGAAGGAGTGGTTCGCACAAACCGGATCCAAGCTCACCATCAATGGCTGTCACCTGAGCGGCGCTGGATACGCCAAACTCGCCCCCGTGCTCCTGGAAATGAAAACCCACCGGTTCGAGTGATCATAAATCTGTCGGTCCCGAAATTCACTACGCTGGACGCAGGCGAGGGGTCAGACTAGAACATGGGTGGCTCGGGTCACGAGGTGCCTGCTGGCCTTCTCGCCTTGTATTCCTGAAGGCGGGTGCTCGCGCTCTTGCGCGTCCCAAGCAAGAGACGCTCCGCGATCCATCCGATCGTGAGCGTCGTCTCGCGGCGCAACCGAGCCGCGAGACGCAGCTTCTCCGGATCGCTCTTCCGCCGCTGCCGCAGTTCCGCTTCCGGCCACCCCAAACGTGCCAATTCCTCGCCCAGAATCCGCTCGCCCCGGGCTTCGGCGCTCTCCCTCCGTCACTCCCCGGGATGGTGCTCGCCCAAACGACCCTCCATGCGGTCGAGCAACTCCTTGCGGAAGGCCTCTCCACCCACACACCACGCCGCCCGCAGGGGTTCCCACGACTCCCCGTCGTTTTCGCTCCTTCGCAGCGCTTCCATCCGATCTTCGAATTCCCGGCGTTCAGCCGGCGTGTCCGCGCCAATTCCATGTTCACCCAACAACCGGTCGACTCGGATCCACGTGGGCCGATGAGCTGGGGCGGCGAGATACCATGCCAAAATGCTCCAGGGATACGCCAGCATCCGGTCCCCGAAGCCAATTTTCTGACAGGTCTCGGGGAGCGCCTTGAGAAAGTCCTGCCGATCCACGTCGTCGTAGAAGATGTCCTCCCGCCGATCACCCCGGCTGAGCATATGGTAAATGGCCCCGGGAAACTCCACTCGGATTCGGCGCGGCATGCGCCGCACGCTGGCGTGCGACCCTCTCCAGGGGCAAGCCAATGTTATAGTTTGACCCCGACACCCAACGGGACCACGGGCGGCGATGCGATGCGCGCGGGCCGGCGTCCGGAGGCAGGACTGATGCCCTCGAGTCTCGGGTTTGGTTTTGGCCTTATGAACGAAATGGGCTTTGAGGTTTGCCTGCTGACAGGTATATCAATCGTGGCATGAGTTCATGCTCCATCTCCGCTCATCGGCAGTGCGCTGCCCTGGCGGCGTTGCGGAATTTCGGACGCTTACGTGCGCGGCGATTGATATAGGGTTTCCATGGGTAGGATCGCGTATGGAGCCGCCGGTGCGCCGGAGAGGAGCGCCGAAGGAAAGGTGCGTCGGATGGGTGGAAGTCTACCCGATGTGGACTGTCCGGTCTGCGGGTGCAAATGGGGCACTGCCCGCGTGTGGTATCCGAGCCTGAGCGTACAAGACCGGGGAACGCTGGCGGACTACTCTGATCGACGAACGGTTTCGCCGGGGGAGTTGGAACGACTTCGTCGGGGTCTCGGACCCAGGAGGAGCGATGCCAGGCTGCCACCGGGCAGCGGAATTGGTCCAATCGAGGCGCGGTTGTCGCCGTACGCCACCGACTTCGTTTCGGTGCCGTGCCTGATGCTTGCCGCCAAACCGGCCATTCGGCGTTTCCAGGAGGCCGGGGTTATCCTGCCGCACGGACCCGCGTTGGTTTACCTCGGGCGAACGAAGTCGGAAGCCTACGTGGCGTTGGAGTTGGATCCAAAGTCGATGTGTTCAATGAAGACTGAGGAAGCCCTGGGAGTGGCCCGGTGTGATGGCTGCGGCGGATGCCGAAGGATCCGTGGTTACGATCACGACCTCAGCAGGCGATTGGAGTATGGGTTTGAAGCAAGGCGTGCACCCGAGCGGCATGGCCTGATTCTGGAAGACGTGGAAGAGTTCGTGCTGGCGACCGAGGACTTTATGAATGTCTATCGGAGTCACAAAATGACCGGCCTCCGGTTCGAGAGGTTGGGGATTTGGGTATGACCGTTATACCCAGGAAGGGCTCCACAGACTGGGACCCGGGGACGCGAGGCGAGGGGGATTGCTGCAGAACCCCACGAGGCGGGCGGGTCGGGCGCCGGGACGACCGCTCCACGGGACGTGGTTCGCGACGTCGCCGCGCGGCGACGGAGTGGGGTGCTTGCTGCCCGGCGCGCTCGAGAGGGGTGGAGCCCGGAGGGCTCGGGGACGGGACCCGGATGGCCAGCCCGCCGACCGACGGGCGCAGCCACCGGAACTCGTCCCGCACCGGAATCCGCCCCGTCGGGGCGGCGGAGAGTTCTCCAACCCCTCACCCGCAATTGACTCGAAACATCCTCCGAACCGTGAGAATGCCACTCCGGCGCCCCGCCGGGGCGCGGCTCCAAGGGGGGATGATTCCGGTGGGTGCGCCTGCCCCGAGGCAGGCTTCCCACCGGCTACTCTCCGGCGTCCCTCCGGGACACGGGACGTCGTGCGCGACGCAAGAGCAAGCACCCGGCGGGGTTGGATCGCAGGAGCACACAACGACGCCATGAACGCCACGGGTGTAAGGGTGGAGGACCCCCTGGGGGCGGGTTCCGACTGGTCGCTCCTTCGACGAGGTCCGAAGGGACAGTGCC
The DNA here is from genome assembly GCA_964608505.1 of uncultured Verrucomicrobiota bacterium. Classification (GTDB taxonomy): domain Bacteria; phylum Verrucomicrobiota; class Verrucomicrobiia; order Limisphaerales; family CAIMTB01; genus CAIMTB01. The sequence continues at coordinate 1,765 of CAZSOV010000313.1, read as the reverse complement.
TCCGGCGCTTGTAGGCCTATGACCCAACGATTGTTCTCGCTGTTGAGTCGTGATGAGGGTCCGCGTGGAGAGCTGTGGGGCAACCATCGCTGGATCGTGGCCGCCGTGGTGTGTCCCCGGTGCGGGGTGCGCATGGCGTTGAACTACCCGCTTCCGGCGGTGGATCTTTCGGACATCGAGGATCGGATTCCCGGCAAGTGGATGGCGCCGGAGCAGTTCGCGGAGCTGGCACCGCTGCTGCGACGCAAAGTGCCGAAGGCGCTGCCGGTGCGTCCACAACAGAGCTTCGGACGGTATCGTGCGGAATTGAAAGGCAAGCCCTGTGACCTGGTGTCCTCGATGTCGGGCGGCTGGGATTGTGTCACGGAGGACGCGTATCGGGCGCTGGTGGGGGGTGGCTTGAAGGGCCTGGTGGGTACGCCGGTGGAGGTGGTAGGAAAGCGGGGGAAGGGGATCCGGCTGGTGCAGTTGCAGGTGCAGAGGCTGGTGCACCTGGGTAAGCCCACGTTGCCGGCAAAGGGGCTGACCTATTGCGACATTTGCCGACGCCACGACATGCGCTCGATCGACATGACGAAGCTGAGCGTGACGCGGTCGTCGATTCCCCGGACGGGGGACTTTCTCGGAGCGTACGAATGGGACGTGGGTCCGATTGTGACGGAGCGATTTCGGGAGATTGCCAGCCGCATCCTTCGAAACGCGGAGTTCAGGGAGCTTCCGATCACCGACGAATAATGCCCATTCTGCTGGGTCGTGTTCCGGTCATCGAGTTTGAGCAAGGTACGAGTCGCTGCAAAAATGCATGCCGGGAGGCGTGCCGTCCCGGCGCGCTGCCCGTGCGGTGCGCGGACACGTTGCTGCACGAGCCTGCGCAACGATTGAGACCAATAGAAAATGCTGGCGAAGGGCGAAATGAATGTCTCGAACGGAGGGAACCAGGGTGGGTTCTTCAGGGTGTCCGGCTATTGGGCCGAGAGCGCGATCGGGGAGGCGGAGTATCCGTGTCGGGTACCGGCAGTCCGGTGCTCCGAGTGTGGCCAGGAGTCGCGGGACTTGTTTCTGGTCTATCCACATCTCGATCCGGCGACGGTGCTTGCGGAGCGGGACGCGGCGCTGCTGCGGGCGGGGAAGGGGCGGGTGCCCACGGACGCGGGGGAAATCGAGCGGTGCAGGGCGCGGTTGAGCGATGCGTTTGGAGTCCGGGTTGGTTCCGGGACGAGCTTCGGACGGACCGGGATCCAGGTGACGCGGAAGCCGAAGGAGGACTTCGACGTGCTGCCGATCACGATGGATTTCTTCATGACCCGAAGGGCGGCGGAGGCGCTCTGGGGGGACGGATGGAAGTTCGACGCGCTGCCGGCGGATGCGACCGGAAAGCACGCGGCGGCGGCGGACTGGATGCAGGTGGTGGTGCCGATCCTGGCGACAGGTTCCCTGGCCCCGGGTCGACGTCCGTGCGTCCGGTGCGGACGGGAGGTCGGGCCCGCGGAGCCCACGGACTTCGAGGCGGCCCTGTGCGTGAAGAAGGGTCTCGAAGCGCTTCCGTTCTTTAAGGCGGAGAACCGTCCGATGCTGGTGGCGAGCTCGGCATTCGTGGAGGCGGGGCGTCGGCTGGGGCTCGCCGGTTGGGTCGACGGCAAAACCGTGAGATCACAGCGCTTGGTCGAGGACCCCAATCCGGGCGTGGCGCTGCGGGCATGGCCGTGGAGGCGGGCCGTGGTGGCTCCGGAGACCGGGCAGGCGAAGGGCCTGGCGCCGGCGGTGG
>CAZSOV010000312.1:0-9099 GCA_964608505.1 uncultured Verrucomicrobiota bacterium | reverse complement strand
AACAGTTCCGCATCGAATCCGTCATTGACCGCGTCAACACCACCGGCACCGCCTTCCTCGGCCTCACCGTCTCCTGCGGGCAATGCCATGACCACAAGTTCGACCCGTTCTCCCAGCGCGAATACTTCCAACTCTTCGCCTTCTTCAATCAACAGGACGAACCCACCATCCCCGTCCCGTCCCCCGCCCAACGCGCCGCCCTCGATCAACACGCCCAACGCCTCCGGGAACTCGAATCCCAACTCGCCGCCCTTCCCGCCGATCCGCCATCCCAATCTCCCCACCCGGATCGCCAACGCCTCACGTCCGAACTCGCCCGTCTCCGGAAATCCAAACCCTCCACCGACACCACGCTCGTCCTTTCCGAACGCCGCCAACCCCGCGACACCTTCCTGTTCATCAAGGGCGACTTCACCCGTCGGGGCCCGGACGTCTCCCCCGGCACCCCCGCCGTCCTGCACCCGTTCCGTCCCGAAACCAACGCTCCCGCCCGCCTCCCCGATCGCCTCGACCTCGCCCGCTGGATCGTCGATCCCGCCAATCCGCTCACCGCCCGCGTCGTCATGAACCGCGTCTGGCAACAGTACTTCGGACGCGGCCTCGTCGAGACCGAGAACGACTTCGGAACCCAGGGCAGCCCGCCCACCCATCCCGACCTGCTCGACTGGCTCGCCACGGAGTTCATCGCCCGCCAATGGAGCCTCAAGGCGATGCATCGCCTCATCGTCGCCTCCGCCACCTACCGGCAGTCCTCCCGCGTCCGGCCCGACCTCGCGGACAAGGATCCCAACAACCTCCTCCTCGCCCGCCAGAACCGCCTTCGCCTCGATGCCGAAATCGTCCGCGACGTCGCCCTCGCCGCCAGCGGCACCCTCAACCCCGCCCTCGGCGGTCCCGGCGTCTTCCCGCCCCAACCCGACGGCGTCATGAACCTCGGTCAGTCACGCCGGGAATGGAAACCCAGCGAAGGCCCCAACCGGTTCCGGCGCGGTCTCTACACCTTTCATTGGCGCGCCACGCCCCATCCCGCCCTCGCCGTCTTCGACGCCCCCGACGCCTTCAGCACCTGCACCCGCCGGCCCCGCTCCAACACCCCCCTCCAGGCCCTTACGCTCCTGAACGACGCCGCCTTCGTCGAACTCGCCGAGGCCCTCGCCGCCCGGGTCGCCGCCGTCTCCAACCCGGATTCCCGCATCGAGCGCGCCTTTCGCCTCGCCCTCTCCCGCCCGCCCCAGCCCGCCGAACTCGCCCGCCTCCGCCAGCTCGTCGACGAGGAACGCCGGCTCCACGGCGAATCCGCCGCCTGGCAGACCCTCGCCCGTGTTGTGCTCAACCTCGACGAAACCATTACCCGCGAATGAACCCCCGTCCCCACGCCGGCCCGGCCGGCACGCCGCCCTCCGGACCGCCTCCCGAGTTGTCCGTGACCCGGCGCCATTTCTTCTCCCGGTGCTCCATCGGCCTCGGTTCCCTCGCGCTCGCCTCCCTCCTCGAGCGCACCGCCGAAACCCGCGCCGCCGTCGCCGCCCCCTCCCACCCGCTTGCCCCCCGCCCCGGCCACCACCCGGCCCGCGCGAAGAACATCATCCACCTCTTCATGGCCGGCGGCCCCTCCCAACTCGAGCTCTTCGACTTCAAGCCGCGCCTCAACCAGTTCCACGGCCAGCCCATCCCCGATTCCTATCTCGAAGGCAAACGCTTCGCCTTCATGGATTCCTCCTTCAAGAACAAGTCCACCCTCCTCGGCTCCAAACGCGCCTTCCGCCAATACGGCGCCTCCGGCATGTGGGTCAGCGAACTCTTCCCCCACACCGCCCGCATCGTCGACGAACTCACCCTCCTCCGCACCTGCGCCACGGACGTCTTCAATCACGCCCCCGCCAAGCTCTTCCTGAACACCGGTTCCGCCCAATTCGGACGCCCCAGCATGGGCGCCTGGGTCACCTACGGCATCGGCAGCGAGGCCGACAACCTCCCCGGCTTCGTCGTCCTCCAAAGCGGTCCCCGCGGCCCCCGCGGCGGCGCCGTCAACTGGGGCTCCGGCTTTCTGCCCACCACCTACCAGGGAGTGCCCCTCCGTGCCCAGGGCGAGCCCATCCTCAACCTCACCTCCCCCCCCGGCATCACCCCCGATCGCCAGCAACGCGCCATCCACGCCGTCCGCGACCTCAACCTCCGCCACCTCGTCGAAACCGGCGACCCCGAGATCGCCACCCGCATCGCCCAGTACGAAATGGCCTACCGGATGCAAACCAGCGCCCCCGAGGCCATGGATCTCTCCGGCGAATCCCCCGCCACCCTCGCCCTCTACGGCATCGACCCCGCCAAACCCTCCTTCGCCCGCAATTGCCTGCTCGCCCGCCGCCTCGTCGAGCGCGGCGTTCGCTTCGTCCAACTCTACCACACCAACTGGGACAGCCACGGCGGCCCCGGGGAGAATCTCGAAAACGATTTCGAAAAAGTCTGCCACGACGTCGACCAGGGCCAGGCCGCCCTCGTCCACGACCTCAAATCCCGCGGCCTCCTCCAGGACACCATCGTCCTTTGGGGCGGTGAATTCGGCCGCACCCCCATGGGCGAAAGCCGCGAGAAGACCGGTCGCAACCACCACATCGACGCCTTCACCATGTGGGCCGCCGGCGCCGGTCTTCGCGCCGGACATATCCATGGCGAAACCGACGAACTCGGCTTCGGCCCCGCCCGCGACCGCGTCCACGTCCACGACCTCCACGCCACCCTCCTCCACCTCCTCGGCCTCGACCACCTCCGCCTCACCTACCGCTTCCAAGGTCGCGATTTCCGCCTCACCGACATCCACGGCAATCTGGTCCGCGGCATCCTCGCCTGACCATCCCCCATTCCAGCCTCGCCACCCGGACGCCCTTCGGCTACTCGACTCCCATGTCGTCGCCCCGCATGAACCGTCGTTCCGCCCTCGCCCGCGCCGGCCTCCTCGCCGGCACCGCCCTCGCCCTCCAACCCGCCACGTCCCGCACCGCCGCCGCCGCGGAGCCCGCCGCCGCCGGAACTCCTCCCCCAGCCGCCCCCTTTCGATTCTCCCTCAACACCGCCACCATCCGCGGCCAGAAGCTCGGCATCGCCCGCGAAATCGAAATCGCCGCCCAGGCCGGCTACGACGGCATCGAACCCTGGGTCGATTCCATCCAGGACTTCGTCAAGGCCGGCGGCACCACCGCGGAACTCCGCAAACGCATCGCCGATGCCGGTCTCACGGTCGAGGGCGCCATCGGGTTCCCGGATTGGATCGTCGATGACGACACCCGCCGCGCCAAGGGCCTCGACCGTGCCAAACGCGAAATGGACCTCGTCGCCCAGATTGGCGGCATCCGCTTCGCCGCCCCGCCCGCCGGCGCCACCGACCTGCCCAAACTCGACCTCCTCGCCGCCGCCGAACGGTATCGGGCCCTCCTCGAGGCCGGCGACCAGATCGGCATCGTTCCCGAACTCGAGGTCTGGGGCTTCTCGAAGAACCTCTCCCGCCTCGGCGAATGCGTCTGCGTCGCCGTCGAGACCGGCCACCCGAAAGCCTGCGTCCTCGCCGACGTCTATCACCTCCACAAGGGAGGCTCCGATTTCAAGGGCCTCGGGTTGCTCGCCGGGAATGTCCTCCAGGTGTTTCACATGAACGATTTTCCCGCCGAACCACCCCGGGCCACCATCAACGACAGCCATCGCATCTTCCCCGGCGACGGCGTCGCCCCGCTCCCCGACATGCTCCGCCTCCTGCGCGCCACCGGCGCCGGACCGAAGGTGCTCTCGCTGGAATTGTTCAACCGCGAATACTGGGCCCAGGACCCTCTGGCCGTCGCGAAGACGGGCCTCGCCAAAATGAAGGCCGTGGCGGCGAAGGTATAGGTGTAGGTGTCGTCGCGCCGCCCCCATCCAGCCCAGCGCGAGCGCGGGGCGGGGGAATTCCCCTCCCCCCCCCTACCGGACCCGGAAGGCCCGTGCGGCCCCGCTACGCCAGGATGCCACGGATGATCTCCGGTTCCACGACGCCGGTGAGCTTCTGCTCCAACCCGCCGTAAAAGTAGGTCAGCCGCGCCGGGTCCAGTCCCATCAGGTGCAGGATCGTCGCGTGCAGGTCCCGGATGTGATGCCGGTTCACCGCTGCCTCGTGCCCCAGTTCGTCCGTCTCCCCATAGCTCGTCCCGCCCCTCACCCCCCCGCCCGCCAGCCAGTACGTGAATCCTTTCGGGTTGTGGTCCCGACCATCCCCGCCCCCCTGCACCAGCGCCTGGCGACCGAACTCCCCGCCCCACACCACCAGCGTCTCGTCGAGCAAACCGCGCCGGTCCAGGTCGTGCAGCAGCGCCGCAATCGGCTTGTCGATCTCGGGGCCGTGGATCCGCAGGTTCTCCTCGACGCCGTTGTGCGCGTCCCAGTTCTGCTGCTGATGCCCGCCGCCGTGGTAAATCTGCACGAAGCGTACCCCGCGCTCCACCAACCGACGCGCGATCAGGCATTGCCGGCCGAACGGCGCCGGCCCCAACGCCAGCGGATGGTCCGTCTTCGGATCGTTCAGCCCGTACATCTCCTTCGTCGCCTCCGTCTCCGACGCGAGATCCAGCGCCTCCGGAGCCGTCGTCTGGAGCCGGAACGCCAGCTCGTAACTCGCGATCCGTGCCTGGAGCTCCGAGTACCCGGGACGCGCCGCCAGATGCTCCGCGTTCCACGTGTTCGCCGTCGTGATGAGATCGCGTTGCATCGCCGCGCTCAGGCCCGACGCCGAATCCAGATTCAGAATCGGCTGCCCCCCCGCCCGGAACACCGTCCCCTGGTACGCCGCCGGCATGAAGCCACTCGACCAATTCGCCGCGCCGCTGATCGGGCCGCCCCGCGGATCCAGCATGACGACGTATCCCGGCAAATCCTGGTTCGGCGTCCCCAGCCCGTAGCTGAGCCACGAGCCCATCGACGGAAAACCCTGGATGATCCGCCCGCTGTTCATCTGCAGCATCGCCGAGCCGTGCGCAAAACTGTCCGAGTACAGCGACTTGATCACCGCCAGCTTGTCCATCTGCGTCGCCAAATGCGGCAGCGCGTCCGAACACCACAACCCCGACTGCCCGTGCCGCCGGAATTCCCGCTTCGTCCCGAGCAGCTTGCCCGCCACCACGTTGCCCCGCCGCTGTTCCAGATTCGCCGTCTGTCCGTGCCGCTTCTGCAACTCCGGCTTGTAGTCGAACAAGTCCATCTGCGACGGCCCGCCGTACATGAACAGGAAGATGCACGACTTGGCCCCTTTCGGACGATGCGCCACCCGCGGCACCGAACCTGCCGTCCCCGGCAATCCCGCCGCCACGGCCCGCGAGCCGAAGAATCCATCCCCGTCCAACAGCGCGGCCAGCGCGACACCGGCAAATCCCGCCCCCGCCTCCCATAGGAACTCCCGTCGCGTCCCCCGGCATACCCCTTCCCCTCGTTTCCTGGATTCCTGGTTCATGTCAGTCGTCGGTTCGTCCCGGTCGCGTGGCCCGGGCTTCCCGCCCCGGCCTCCGTCCGAAGTCGAGGCTCAGTCCACGTACACGACCTCGTTCAAATTCATCAACAACAGGCAAAACGCTTCCCGTGCCCGTTCCTCCGGGCTTGCCAACGCCACGTCGAGCACCCTCTCCGGCCCGCACCCTTCCGGTAGAATCCGGAAGTCGTCCAAATCCACCGGCGCTCCCCAGCAGCGAAATCCCACCTGCCCTCCCCACGGCGTTTCTCCCGCGTCCACAAAATCCAGCACGGGCGAGTCGCTCCCGCCCAACCACGCGCGGATCCGGCTCCCCCCGGCCTGCAACCGCACCTTCAAGCCCTCCCCTCCGCCGACGGGCATCGCCACCATGGCCGAGGCCACTTCGACCCGGTTCGTGCCGTGTCGCACGAGCACCACCCGCTCCTCGCGCGGTTGCACCTCGAACTCGTACCCCCGCACCTCGTCGTTCGCCGCGGCGGCCCGGAACAGAACCCCCGCCGTCTCGCACGCCGCGGACATCTCCACGGTCACCTCCAACATCCCGTTCGTGAACCCGACACCGCTCAACAATCCAAACGGCCCGCAGTCGCGGTCGAGCGTGCGAATCCCCTCGTAGGCCCCGGACCATCGCCCGCGGTGGTACCGCCACCCAACCCGCGGCCCGACCAGATACTGATCCGGACTCAGCTTCTCCAGGTAACTGACCGACAGGGAGCTCGGAACGTCGGGGCGAAACGTCAGCCTTCCCGAGCGCGCCCGAAATGCCTCGCGCTGCCGTTCCAGGAAGCGTACTCCCTCGACCCGCTCCCGATCCGTCGGACCCCGCCCCGTCGCCAGGCGAAAACCGCGATCCACGAAGGCCTCCTCCCCCGTTCCCGCCTCCCGCACGATCCGGCGCGCCATGTCCGACGCCTGGCGCTGCACGAACCCGTCGTTCAAGAGAATCAAAGCCTGCGGCGCCACCGTCGTCACCGGACGCTCCGCCAGCGGAGAGGTCGTGTTGCTGTAGTCGAAGGCGTCCAGCATCGGAACCATCATCGTCCGTCGCACGTACGCGTAGACGCTCCGACGCGACAGTTCCTCCGGCGGCGAAACCTCCCAGTCCAGGCCTGGTCGCGACTGCCCCGCCAGCACCTCGCCGCTCAATCTCGGGAAAAATCCCCGCCCCCCCATCCGGAGGTTCAATCCCCCGCCCAGCGCCAGCATCGTGTCGCGGATCACCTCCGCCTCCAGACGCCGCAGGTTCCCCCTCCACAGCAGCGCATTTTCCGGGTCCGCCTCGTTTGCCCGGGCATCGACCGCCCGCGACGTTCTCCGATACGTCCGGGACTTGAGGATCGTCCGGTGCAGTTCCTTGATTGACCAACCGCGTTCCATGAACTCCGCCGCCAGCCAGTCCAGAAGATCCGGATGCGTCGGCCCCGCCCCTCCGGTGCCGAAGTCCGCCGTCGTCCGCACCAGGCCCCGTCCGAAGTGATGGTGCCAGACCCGGTTCACCAGCACCCGCGCGGTCAGCGGGTTGTCCTTGCTCGCCAGCCAATCCGCCAACACCCGCCGCCGGCGCACCGGGCCGTTCCCGGTCCCCGTCCCGGACGCCGGAACCACCCCCTTCTCCGTGCACAGCGCCCTCGGAAACCCCGGAAACACCTCCGCCCCGGGTTGCCCGGCGTTGCCTCGCTTCAAGACCTGCGTCGGAGGCGTCGGCCCCTCCCGTTCCCGCACCGCCAACGCCCATTCGAAGGGCGCCTGTTCACCCTTCACCCCCTCGATTTCCTTCCCCAACCGGGCCCGCTCCGTCTCGTTCGTCGTGGCCTTCAGCCCCTCCTCGAGCGGCTTCAAACGCGCCGCCACCTTCTCCTGCCAGGCCCGGACTTCCGCCGGTTCCGCCAGCGGCGCGTAGTTCGCCGAGTCCAAGGCGTACTTCGCGGGCTCGCTCGGACGAACGCCCCGGAAGAACGCCAGCAGACCATAGTATTCCGCCTGCGGAAACGGATCCACCTTGTGGTCGTGGCAACGCGCGCATCCAATGCTCAACCCCAGCACCGCGCTGCCCGTCGTCGACAGCACGTCGTCCAGTTCGTCGAACTCCGCCATCCGCTTGTCGTCCGGCTCGTCGTCCCACACCCCCAATCGCTGGAAGCCCGTCGCGACAATCGAATCCCGCGTGACCCGCTCCACCTCGTCGCCCGCGATCTGCTCCCGGACAAACTCATCGTAGGGTTTGTCCTCGTTGAACGACTTCACCACGTAGTCCCGATACCGCCACGCCTCCGGCTTCTCGCCGTCCCGTTCGTAACCGTTGCTCTGGGCGAACCTCGCCACGTCCAGCCAGTGGCGCCCCCAGCGCTCCCCGTACTGCGGACGGGCCAACAACCCCTCCACCAACCGTCCCCAAGCCGACTCCGAGGGGTCCCGTTCGAACGCCGCGATCTCCTCGGGAGTCGGTGGCAGGCCGATCAACCCGAAGAAAACCCGCCGCACCAACTCCCGCGGCGAGGCCATGCCCTGTGCCTGCAAACCCCGCGACCGGAGCGCCTCATCGATGAACGAGTCGATCTCGCCACCGACTCCCGTCGCGGCGTCTTTCCCGGGCACCCGCGGGCGCTTCACCGGTTGAAATGCCCAACCCGGTACCGGTGCCTTTGCCGCCTGCCCCGCGCCACCCACCGCCCCCCCCGACGAACTCGCCGCCGGAACCTCCGACCCCGCCACGCGCCAACCCACCCCGACCACTCCGGCCATCACCCACCAGACCTGAAGGCGACCCCACCACGCCCGCACCCGGCCCGCCCTGGTGCCAGCTTTCATCCCCTGCTTGCTGATGATTCGTTGCATGCCGATTCGGCCCCGACGGGACACCTCGAACCCAACCCTCGCCCCTCCGAAACCGCACCGCGGAGTCCAAGTGCCTCGGGGTCGGGGTCGTGCTCCAAAGGGAACCTCGGGATGAGAACCCCACCTCCCTCCCCTCGAAAAGCCCGAACTTCAATGCCTTCCACGGCGCGACATTCGGGCGATGGATGAAGTCAATTGGGGCCCGGGACGGACTCCCCGCCATAACTTTCAACAATCAAGAAGCAGTCTCTTTATGGTAGCTGGGATAAAGATCGGCTGTGCGCCGGGGACGCACCGCGCCGAAGGTGCAAACAACAAAAAACAGTCTGTTTAAGTGGAATGGCACGGGTATCATGCCGCGCGTGAATACGCGCCTGAAGTTTCCGCCGGAGGCTCCGGTCGGGTGGTACCACTGCCTGTCCCGGGTCGTGGATCGTCGGTTCATCTTCCAGCCGGCCGAGAAGGAGCATTTCGTTGCCCTGCTCCGCGAATGCGAGGCCTTCTGCGAGGTTCGAGTCCTGACCTTCTGCCTTATGTCCAATCACTTCCACATCCTCCTGGAAGTCCCCGCTCCTCCGGCGCCGGACCAGCGACCCTCGGTGGAACAGGTCTGCGCCAAGCTGGATCAGCTGTCGGGACATCAGGATGTCAGGGTGGTGCGTCAGCGGTTCCAAGCCTACCGCGAGGCGAACGACGCCGCGGGCGAGGCGGCCTACCTGGCGTTGTTCCACGCCCGGATGTGGGATGTCAGTGCCTTCATGAAGATGCTCAAACAGCGC